>JBKHXZ010000103.1:0-2008 GCA_046565785.1 Acidimicrobiia bacterium | reverse complement strand
GGAGAAGAACATCCTCAACACTCTCTCCCCCCAGCGCAGCGCTGGGGGGAGACAGCCGAGCTCAGCGAGGCAGAGGGGGGCCTCCCGCGAACAACGTGAACCGACGAGCTCGCTTCGCTCGCGGCCCCCCTCGAAGGTCCGCTGCGCGTCCCTTCGGTCCCCCCAACGGGCTGCGCCCTGGGGGGACCAAGGTACAGAAATGTGGCGCAATGTGTTGACATGTGGGGCAATGTGGGCCATAGTGGCGCAGGCGATGGACGAGAGCCGCTCGGGTGGTGCCACATGGCATCGCAACCCCGACCGGCGGATGGGACCGACGTGACGTGTTCCTCGGCGAGGACAGACACAACGTGGATGGCAAGGGACGGCTGGTCCTCCCTTCGCGCTACCGCAGCCAGCTCGCAGAGCAGGGATGTGTCATCGCCAAAGGACAGGACGGGCATCTGATGGTTTTCCCCACCCGGGTGTACGAGGAGAAGGCCGCCGAAGCCCTCGCCATGCCGAACACCAAGGCTGGCCGTCGGTACCGCCGGACCATGTTCGGTGGAGCGGAGCAGCAGGTGCCGGATTCGTCCGGGCGTCTCCTGCTCCGCTCCGACCTGAGGGACTACGCCGGGCTGGAGATCGGTGAGACCGCCGCGGTGGTCGGTGTCTACGACCACATCGAACTGTGGAACGCGGCTCGTTACGACGAGGAGCGTCTCAAGGGCGACGCCGCCTATCTGGACGACGACGACGAGGAGGACGAGGAACTCGAGTGATGCCAGGACGACTGGCTGGCCCATTGCCAGCTCCCCGGAACCAAAGGAAGGCCCCTGACTCCGCCCGCTTCCTCTTGGTGCCAGCGCCCGGGGAGCTGGCAATGGGCCAGGCACCCGGCCCGGCGGCAACGGCATGACAGACCGGCCCTATCACCTGCCGGTCATGGTCACCGAGGTCGTCGAGCTGTTCCAGCCGGTCCCCGATGGAATCGTGATCGATGCCACCTTCGGTGGCGGAGGTCACACGAGAGCCTTGTCGACGCAGGTGGGAGAACGAGTGAAGATCATCGGAATCGATCGCGACCCGGAAGCTCGGGCCAACGCCGACGGCGTCACGGTCCTGGCTGGGTCCTTCGGTGATCTCGGATCGCTGCTGGACGACGCCGGAATCTCCCACATTTCCGGGGCCCTGTTCGATTTGGGAATCTCCTCCCACCAGGTGGACGACCCCCAGCGCGGCTTCTCGTACCGGGAGGACGGCCCGCTCGACATGCGGATGGACCCTGAGTCCGCCACCCGCACCGCTGCAGACGTGGTCAACACCGCATCGGAAGAAGATCTCGTCCGCATCCTGCGGACCTACGGGGAAGAGCGGTTTGCCTCGGGCATCGCCCGCGCCATCATCCGTCACCGACCCTTCACGCGCACCCTGGAACTGGCCGAGGTGATCGCTGCGGCGGTCCCGGCCGCGATTCGTCGTACCGGTCATCCGGCTCGCCAGGCGTTCCAGGCTCTCCGCATCGAAGTGAACGGCGAGCTGGATGCGCTGCGGTCGGGGCTCGAGGCGGCCCTTCCCCGTCTGGTCCCGGGCGGTCGATGCGTCGTGATCGCATACCACTCCCTCGAAGACCGGATCGTCAAGCGCCGCTTCGCCGAGTTGACGACCGTACCCAAGGCTCATCCGGACCTCCCGATCGTCGAAGACGGCGGTTCAGCTCCTTACCGCCTGATCACGAAAGGTGCCCTGAAGCCCTCGGCGACTGAGATCGAAGCCAACCCGCGCGCGCGGTCGGCTCGTTTGCGGTGTATCGAAAGGCTGGCGGCATGACCGCCCGAGCACAACGTGTCGCGGTCAAACGACCCGCCGGCCTCAAGCTCGTCCAGGGCCGCCGAAGCCGGCGTCCGGTGGTGTCTCCGTTCGTCGTATTCGTGCTGATCGTGCTGGTGGCGCTCTTCGGCATCGTGTTCGCCCGTACCGCGCTCGACGGTGGAGCGTTCGAACTCGCCGAACTCAATCGCCAGATCGT
>JBKHXZ010000102.1:0-22158 GCA_046565785.1 Acidimicrobiia bacterium | reverse complement strand
CGCTCCGGGGGTGAGACTCGAACTCACAACCAACGGATTAACAGTCCGCTGCTCTGCCGATTGAGCTACCCCGGAGAGAGCGTCGGATCCGACGCCGGCGGCATGTTAGCCAGTGGCACCGGAACGTCAGATCCGGCGCCCTCTCAGACCACCTTCCCCTTGGCGGCGGCAGCGGTCTTCTTGTTCTTCTTGTCGAGCCGCTTTTCCTTCATGTTCTTCGCCGCAGGCTTCTTGGTGCTGCGGCCGCCCTTGTCCTTGCTGGCCATCGGTGCCTCCAGGCTGTCGTCACCATGACAACGGAACTCATTGTCTCACCGAACGCACCGCAATGGAGGGGACTTCATCGAGCAGCCCACGACCAGCCAGGACGTGCGACAATCGACGCCATGCGATTTCGTTTGGGAATGCTGGTGGGTGGAGCGATCGGATACGTGCTCGGTGCCAGGGCCGGCCGGGAGCGGTACGAACAGATCAAGCGTCGGGTTGGGTCACTGCGCCGGCATCCGGCCTATTTGCAGATCAAGCAGCAGATGACCGGAGTCAGCGACCTTGCCCGGACCGGTGCGGCGCGAAGCCTTCGAGCCGGATCCGAACAGCTACGGAAAGCCGCCGACGACTCGATCGTCGTCCCACCCCAGCAGATCTCCGGATCCTGATTCAGCTCGACGTGGCCACGAGCCGTACGTCGACGCTCATGCCAGCCATCTGACCGAACGCAGAATCCCCCGTGAAGAGCGGTACATCGAGACGCTCCGCGAGCGCGAGGTACACCGCGTCGTACATGGTGAATCGATGCCGGAGATCGAAAGCGCGAGCTACCAGCAGGCGCACCGGATATCGCCGGATCGGAATGTGGACCAGATCGTGGATCATGGACTCCGCAGTCGCGTCCTCGACCTCGCCCCTACGAACGATCCGGCGTATCACCTGCGCGACTTCGATGTCGATGAGCATCGGCGCGCTGATCACGGCCGCAGTCCGGAGCAGATGTGCGAACTCATCGCCGGCTTCGCTGCCCGCCCCAAGCAAGAAGTCGACGACGACTGAAGCGTCGACGACACTCAACGGGCGTCGCGCTCGGCGCGTACGGCCTCGGCCGGTGTCTCACTCAGTTGTGGCCGGGGACGGGATTCGATCCGAGCCAGAAGGTCTTCGACTGGCGGATAGGAGAGAGCACGTTCGATCTCGCGCAGAAGAAACTCAGAGAGTGACATCCCCGCTCTGGCTGCCCGGACCTTGGCTTCACGGTGCAGTTCGTCGGGTACGTTCCGGATCTGGATCATGCGCGACATGTGAAAAACATTATTGCATGCGCTGCACATGCCGATCAGCTCTCTTCTAGGAAACCTTCGAGCCGGCGGGAGTTGTTGGGGTGGCGCAGTTTGGCGAGGGCCTTGGTCTCCAGCTGGCGAATCCGCTCCCGCGTGACGCCGAATCGCTCACCGACCTCCTCCAGCGTCCGCACCCGGCCGTCTTCGAGGCCGAATCGCATGATCAGCACGTCGCGCTCCCGGTCGTTGAGGCCTTCGAGAGCGTGGGAGATGTAGTCCTGCAGGAGACGGAAGGTGGCTGCCTCGACCGGAACCTCGGCAGAACCATCCTCGACGAAATCGCCCAGAGTGGAATCGTCCTCCTCGCCCACCGGAGTCTCCAACGACACCGGGTTCTGGGCGATCTTGTTGAGCTCCTCCACCCGATCGGGGTCGATTTCCAGTTCCTTGGCGATCTCCTCGATGGTGGGTTCTCGGCCGAGATCCTGGGACAGGTCACGTTTGGAGCGGATCAGCTTGTTGATCATGTCGACCACGTGGATCGGGACCCGGATCGTCCGCGCCTGATCGGCGATCGCCCGGGTGATGCCCTGGCGGATCCACCAGCTGGCGTAGGTGGAGAACTTGAAGCCCTTGCGATAGTCGAACCGGTCGACCGCCCGCATCAGACCGAGATTGCCCTCCTGGATGAGGTCGAGCAGCGGCATGCCGCGGCCGACGTAATTCCGGGCGATGGACACGACCAGACGGAGGTTGGCTTCCACCAATCGGGAATGGGCTGCGTGACCCTTGCGCACGGCACGCTCCAACAGCACCCGATCCTCGATGGCGAGTCCCTCGGCCTCCTTCAGCTTCTCCTCGGCCTTCTTGCCCGCCTCGAGCTGCATGGCCAACTCCACTTCCTGCTGAGCGGTGAGCAGTTTGTAGCGGCCGATCTCCTGCAGCCACATCTTGACCGGGTCGGAAACCGACAGCGTCTCGTCGTCCAAAAGGTCGTCGGCCGGATCGGCCACCCCTTCCTCGATCCGGATCTTGCGCTTCTTGAGCGTGTCGAGAACCTTTTCGAGCACGTCCGGTTCGGCCTCTGCCTCGACGAGATCCACCTGGACCTCATGCATGGTGAGGAACCCGCGCTGGGTACCCCGTTTGGAGAGGGAATCGACGACGGCCTCGACCGCTGGTGTGAATGTCACTCGTATGCCCGCACTTTCCTGGCCTTCCGCAAACGTACCAATTCGGTCATGACGTCGGAATACCTCTGATCGGCGCTCGGCAGGTTCTCCAACTCCGCCTCCAGCGCTGCGACCTGGCGGGAGATCGCCCGATCACGGACCCGCCACAAGACGTCGGACACCGGATCGGGCGGAGCGTCGTCGGTGGCGAGGTCGATCAGCAGGGCCACCTCCGGACCGTCCCCGCTCGGCAACTCGACCGGCCCCGAGGAGAGCCGACCGGCGATCGTTTCGAACGCCGCCCGCACCTCGGGGTTGGCGAAGTCGTCTATCCGAACGCCGGCCTCCACCGCCGCCGCCCCGTCTGCCAGGACGCTGCGCAGCAGCTCCCGTTCCAGACGGATGTCGATGTCCGGTACTCGTCGTCCTCCCTTGACCGGGGGACGGCTAGGTCGCCGGCCGGATTTGACCCCGACCGCCTGTTCGACCATCGCCAGATCGACCCCCATGCGCGATGCGACGAAACGGGCGTATTCGGCTCGGGCGATGTCGTCCGACACCCGGGAGATGCGAGGCGCGATCGCCTTCAGTGCACGAGCCCGGGACTCCGGCTCGGTCAGGTCGTGGGTGGCGAGTTCGTGCTCGATCGCCGCCTGCAACAGCGGCTTGGCTTTGGCGATCGCCTCGTCCAGTTCGTGGAGACGGCCCTGAGCAACCATGTCGGCCGGATCCACGCCCGACGGCATCTCCGCCACCCGCAGATCGAGATCGAGACGCACCGGGATGTCGAGAGACTCGCCGCGACGCGCCGCTCGACTTCCGGCAGCATCGGCGTCGAACGCAAGCACGATCCGATCGGTGAACCGACGCAGCAATTCGAAGTGGTCGTCGCCGAGAGCCGTACCGTTGGTGGCGACCGCCAAGGGAACGCCGTTGCGATGCAGCGAGATGACGTCGGTGTATCCCTCGACGACCACCGCATAGCCCGCCCGCTGGATCTCCCTCCGAGCACGATCCAACCCGTAGAGCAAACGGGACTTCTTGTAGATCGGGGTCTCCGGCGTGTTCAGGTACTTGGGCTGGCCGTCGCCGAGGATGCGCCCACCGAAACCGACCACCTCGCCCTGGATGTCCCAGGTGGGGAACATGAGCCGATCTCGGAAATAGTCGTAGGCGCCCCCTCCCCTCCCCTTCCGGGCGACGCCCGCCTCGATCATCACTCGGTCTTGGAAGCCGCGGGCACGCAACTCGCGCACCAGATCGGAACGGTCACCGCTCGGGGCGTAGCCGAGCTTGAAATCGGACACAGTGTCTGCGTCGTATCCCCGCGACCGCAGGTAGGCGCGGGCATGGCCGGCATCAGCGGAGGGCATGAGTCGGGAGTGGTAGAAGTCCATGGCTGCCCGCGTGACTTCGATCAGTGCCTTGCGTCGGCCGGCACGCTTGGCCGCCGCCGGGTCCTCGGTGAGCTGGATCCCGGCCCGTCGGGCCAACCACTCCATCGCCTCGGGGAAGGTGAGCCCCTGGGTCTCCTGGACGAACGTGAAGATGTCCCCGGCAGCGTGACAGCCGTGGCACTTGTACAGACCGCGAGCGACGTCCAAGGACATCGACGGGGTCTTCTCCTGATGGAACACACACACCGCCATGTGATTACGGCCGGACCGTTTCACGGTGGTCAACTCCGCGACGAGATCGGCGATGTTCACCGCAGCACGGATGCGGTCCCGATCCTCGTCGGAAAAGGCCATGAACCGATACTACGGCCGGGCCGCGACAGCGGGCCAGGCGGTGGGAGAAGCAACGAATTCCAACGTGAGAACCACCGACTCCGCCACGTTCGCCACCCCGCGGGCATTGGGGATGTTCAGTCCCCACTGGGTGCGGTCGACGACGGGCGGAGACCGTCCCGATCACCTGCTCGCCATCGACGGTGGCGACCACGTCGAAGGTGACGCCGATCCCCGAGTGCTGCTGCCGGCAGGTTACGGAACAGCCAGCCGTACGTGAGGTCAGGCCAGCTTGGTGGCCAGGTACTCGTCCAGACGATCGACGGAAACCCGGTCCTGTTCCATCGTGTCCCGGTCGCGCACGGTCACCGCATTGTCCTCGATCGAGTCGAAGTCGTAGGTGATGCAGTAGGGGGTGCCGATCTCATCCTGACGGCGGTAGCGCCGCCCGATCGCTTGGGTGATGTCCATCTCCAGCATGTACTTGCGACGGAGCGAGTCAGCCAGCTTGGTGGCAGGCTCGATCAGCTCGGGCTTCTTCGAGAGGGGCAGCACCGCCAACTGGTACGGAGCGAGTCGATGGTCGAGCTTCAACACCGTGCGCGTCTCGCCGTTCACATCCTCTTCGTGATAGGCGTCCATGAGGAACGCGAAAGTCGTCCGGGTGGCACCGGCCGCCGGTTCGATCACATGAGGGAAATACCGCTCGTCGGTCTCCTGGTCGAAGTAGCGCAGATCCTCCCCCGAATGCTCCGAATGCTGACGCAGATCGAAGTCGGTGCGATTGGCGATGCCCTCCAGCTCATCCCAGCCCCACGGAAACCGGAACTCGACGTCGACGGTTCCCGCCGAATAGTGGCTCAACTCGTCTTCGTCGTGGGGCCGGATGCGGAGATTGTCAGGATTCATCCCCAGGTCGAGGTACCACTGGTGACGCTGGTCGATCCAGTACTGGAACCAGGTATGGGATTCTCCTGGATGACAGAAATACTCCATCTCCATCTGTTCGAACTCGCGGGTGCGGAAGACGAACTGGCCCGGCGTGATCTCGTTGCGGAACGACTTGCCGATCTGGGCGATACCGAAAGGCAGCTTCAGGCGGTTGGTCCGACGGACGTTCTCGAAGTTGATGAAGATGCCCTGGGCGGTCTCCGGACGGAGATAGACCATGTTGTCCGGCGATTCGACCGGACCCATGTGGGTACGGAACATGAGGTTGAACATGCGTGGCTCGGTGAATGTGCCCCGCTTGCCACAGGTCGGGCATTGGTCGGGGTCTTCGAGCTTGTCGAGCCGGTGACGAGAGTTACAGCTGGTGCATTCCACCAGCGGATCGGTGAACACCGCCTCGTGACCAGACGCCACCCACACCTGCCGAGCCTGCAGGATCGCCGAATCGAGGCCGACCACATCATCCCGGTACTGCACCATCGACTTCCACCACTGGTCCTTGACATTGCGCAGTAGGAGGACACCGAGCGGCCCGTAGTCGTAGGCCGACCGAAGCCCGCCGTAGATCTCGGATGACTGGAAGACGAAACCACGGCGTTTCGAGAGATTGACGATGTCGTCGAACGAAGCTGGCATGACTGCTCCAACGAAGAATGCGATGGGAGGGCCGGAGTGTAGGGGAGCCACACCGAGGCGAACTCAGCCCTCCCCCACCCGGTCTTCAGCAGCCCCGAAACGTCGCTCGCGACGCTGAAAGTCGATCACGGCTTCCAACAACAGCTCCTTGGAGAAGTCCGGAAACAGGATGCCCGGAAAGGAGAATTCGGCATACGCCGCCTGCCACAACAGGAAGTTGGACAGCCGATGCTCCCCGGAGGAGCGGATGATCAGGTCGACGTCTGGCAGTGCCATCCGCAACCCGACGAGATCGGGGGAAATGTCATCTGGGTCGAGGATCCCCGATGCCACATCGGTGGCGATCGACCGGACCGCCTCGGTGATCTCCCAGCGGCTCCCGTAATTGAAGGCGAAGGTCATCTCCATCCGCCGGTTGCCGGCGGTCAGCGCCTCGGTCTCGGCCATCAGGCGGCGATTCCGTTCAGGGATCCGCCGGTCGGCGAGGTCACCACAGAAGGTCACCCGAACCTCCCGCTGGTGCAGCTCGTCACGCCTTCGCAGCAACAACGCCTCGTTGAATCCCATGAGGAACGCCACTTCGGACTCCGACCTCGACCAGTTCTCGGTGGAGAACGTGAAGGCGGTCAGATGGCCGATCCCGATCTCCAGTGCACCTTCGACACAGTCGAAGAGCACTGCTTCCGCCGCCTCGTGCCCGGCCGTCCTGGGCAGCCCGCGCTCATTGGCCCAACGGCCGTTCCCATCGAGGATCAGGCCAACGTGGTACGGCACCCGCTTCAGGTCGAGCTCCGACAGATCGAGCGAACTCACGAATCCAACACCGCCATCGAGACCAGCCGCCGCTCCAGATGGAACTCGACGAAACGCCTCGTCACCCACATCGCATCCCGGGCCAGGTCCTCGTCCCCACTCCCGACCTCGATCAGATCGGACTGGGCGAGGGCGTGCAAGTGGGGTACCAGCCCGGACCGCAATCTCACCGAACCCTCGGGACGACATTGTCCGCAGACGATGCCACCGGCCGCCACGCTGAACCGGTCCAGCCGGTCACCCCGTCCGCACGACGCACACCGATCCAGCGCAGGCGCCAGACCTTGGACCCGCAACAGTTGGAGGAGGAAGGCGGTGAGCACGTCCGAAGACGTCCGTCCGGCGTCGAGGGCGGCGAGCCCACGACGGAACAACTCGTAGAGGGCGATCGAGGACTCGTCCTCCTGGGCGACGGCATCGACCACCTCCGCCATCGTCGACGCCGCGGCGACAGCGGCGAGGTCGTTGCGAAGAGCGGGGAACGCCGAGCGCAGTTCAACCTGGGTGACGAGGTCGAGGTTGCGGCCCTCGTACAGGACGACGTCCACCTCCATGAAACTCTCCAGGCGGGCACCGAACCGGCTCTTGGTCTTCCGTATCCCCTTGGCCACGGTTCGCAGCTTGCCGTGGAGCGGGCTCAGCAAGACCACGATCTTGTCCGCTTCTCCGAACGGATAGGAGCGCAACACGATGCCGGAGTCGTGGCGGATCGCCATGCGGGCAACGGTACCGCCGCGGAACGATCAACCCCGGTCAGTCGCCGACCGCTCCGTCCCACGACTCGCGCAACAGGTCGAGGTGCCCGGCGTGTCTGGCGGTCTCTTCGATCATGTGCACCAAGATCCACCGCAGCGAGACATCCCGTCTGCCGGTCGAAACGACCCGATCCAGATCGGGCTGGGCCGCCACCACCTGGCGGGACTCCTCACAGCTCTGGCGATAGAAGGAAATCAGCGATGCAGCGGTCTCCCCTTCCGGCACGACGAAGTCGGCGTCGGGGTCGTCGTCGGTCCACGGCGCCTCGATGTTTCGACCGGCATAGACCGTTTGGAACCACCAGCGTTCGACGAATCCCAAATGCCGGACGATCCCGCCCAGGGTGGTCAGCTGGCTGGGAACCAGCACCGCACGCAGCCCGGCTTCTTCGACACCGTCGAGCTTGCGGACCACCACCTCACGGAAGTAGTCGAGGAACGTGGTGAGGGTGGTGAACTCGTCGGCCGTGGTGGGAGGTGCCTGCATGGCCGGAGTATGGCGTCAGCTAGGTTCAGGTGCATGGATGTATCCAACTCGCACGACCGAGACGAGATCCTCTCCCGGTTGGTCGACTGGTCGATCGACGGCGAGACGCTGCACCGCACGTTCGTGTTCGGCGATTTCACCGAAGCGATGGGCTTCGTCACCCGGGTGGCGATCCTGGCGGAGAAAGCCAACCACCATCCGGACATCGACATTCGCTGGAACAAGGTGACGCTGGCGCTCACCACCCACGACGCCGGTGGGCTGACCGACAAGGACGTGGGGTTGGCCGAGAAGATCGACCGGCTGCGCTGACCTGGGGTCGCGGAGGTCACAGAGCGCGGATTCTGCGCACCAGTCCACGCGGACACAACCCAAACCGATGCAGCGAAAGTGGCTCCTGGGACCACACGAACCCAGGGTTTGCAGTTTTCGGGGCGGGGTCAGTGGCCGACTGTCAGTCGGCAAGTTTCGACCCACTCGCCGTTACGGGGGTCGTTGCGGTAGACCTCTGCCAAGTTGCGCAACATGCGCTGGACGATCCCTGCGGTGTCGACCGGACTCAGCCAGCTCCGATCGAGCCGCGGTGGCCCACCAAGAGCGGAAGCGACCAGGCCCGCCGCCTCTTCGAAGCCGATCGCCTCCCCATAGTGGAAAGGATCGACCATCTGTCCGCCGGCATACACCACGAAATGACCGGGAAGACCGACACCGACCATCTCCATACCCGCACGTCGGCCGACTTCCAGCCATACCACCGAGAGGCTGATCGGAATACCCCGACGGGTCTCCAGCACCCGATGGAGGAACGAGTTGGCCGGGTCGTGGTAGTCGTCCACGTTGCCGCCGATTCCGTCTTCGATGGCGATCACTCTCCGTAAGGCGAGATGGGAGTCGCCGTCGACACGTGCAGCCATCTGATCCAGCCGAGCCAACACGGCGGCGGCATCGAGGTCGGGGTTGACGAACTTTCCGATCTCGAGGCTCGCCTCGGCGAGCCGCTCGTCGAAAGCGAGTTCAGCCAATCGTTCTGCGCGGTCGAGGACGGTCGACGTCACGAATCGGACCCTACCCCTTTTTCGAATCCGAGACGGTCGAGTGACGCCGGAGTTCGTTGCCAGTCCGGCTCGACCCGCACCCGAAGGTCGAGGTGCACCTTCGTTCCGAAGATGGCTTCCAGTTCGTGCCGGGCCTCGGTTCCGGCATCCCGCAACAACGTCCCGCCTTTCCCGATGACGATCCCCCGCTGCGAACGTCGTTCCACGATGAGACGCGCCGCGATCCACACCAACCCGTCGTCACGCGTCTCGATCTCTTCGGTGACGACGACGAGAGAATGCGGCAACTCCTCGTGCAGTCGCTCGAGGAACTTCTCGCGCACGATCTCGGCCACCAGCGTGCTTTCGGGCTGATCGGTCACTTCGCCTGGCGGGAAATACAGGGGCCCTTCAGGCAGACGGGCGACGACCTCGTCGACCAAGAGTGCGAGGTTCTCGCCGGCTACCGCACTCAGCGGCACATAGGCGGCGAAATCCCATACCGAAGCCTCGGCTAGCTGGGAAACGACCTCGTCTCGGCCGGCGGCATCCACCTTGTTCACGACCACGATCACTTCAGTGCCGGCTTCTGTCAGCCGGTCGGCGATCCTCCGGTCCCCCGGACCGATCGGTGCGGTTGCGTCGATCACGAACACGACTGCGTCGGCTTCGGTCAACGTGCCGTACACCAACCCGTTGAGACGATTTCCCAACTCGGTGCGCGGCTTGTGCAGGCCGGGGGTGTCGATGAACACCACCTGAGCCGACGGCTCCCCACCCTCGACCTGGGTGAGAACTCCACGGATGGCGTTCCTGGTGGTCTGCGGTCGAGACGAGGTGATCGCCACCTTCCTGCCCACCAAGGCGTTCACGAGTGTCGACTTCCCGACGTTGGGTCGACCGACGACTGGGACGAATCCCGACTTCACCGGGATTCCGCCGCCGGTTCGACGATCGGCAGACGTTCGACGACCACTTCCTGTACACGCCGCCCCTGCACTCGCCGCACCGTGAACGAAACCCCTTGGATGTCGAACCGCTCGCGTTCACGCGGGACGCGACCTGCCAGGCCGAGAACCAGACCGGCCACCGTGTCCCATTCGTCGTCGGGCAGCTCGATGTCCATCATCTCGGACAGGTCGTGCACCGACAGTCGACCGTCCACCTTCCAGGTGCCATCGCCCCGTTCTTCGAACAACAACTCGTCGTCGTCGTACTCGTCGACGATCTCGCCCACCAACTCCTCCAGCAAGTCCTCGATGGTGACCAGGCCCGCCGTTCCGCCGAACTCGTCGACCACGATCGCCATGTGGGTCTTGGACGCCTGCATGTCCCGCAGCAGTTCCGGAGCTCGTTTGGTCTCCGGCACGTGATCTACCGGACGGATCACCTCCACCAACTCGGGCCGTTCTCCGGCAGCGAGGCGGGGGAGCAGGTCCTTGGCGATGACCATGCCGATGACATCGTCGAGGCCCCCAGGTCCGACCACGGGAATCCGGGAGTACCCGTGTTCGTCGATCATCTCGAGCAGAGTCGACAGCCCGGCATCGGCAGAAATCGTGATCATGTCGGTTCGCGGCACCATCACTTCCCGCACCACGGTCTCCGCGAACACGAGCACCGACTCGATCAGTCCAACCTCCTCGACGTCGGTCGGGTCTTCGGGTTCGGCTTCTTCTTCCTCGTCGTCGGTATACAGGATCTCCGCGGCACGCGATCCGACGGCAATCGCAGGAGCCAGCAGGGGGGCGAATCGGTACGCCAGCCACCGCGGTCGCGCCCTGCCGATCATCCGAGGAATCAGGTCACAACACAGACTGAGGCCGACGACCGTGGCCACCAGCAGGACACCGACCATCCGCCCTGCGATGGTGACAGCCCACGCCAAGGGCGCCGCCGCGGTGATCAGGAGGAGCGAATGCACGATGTTGATCGACGGAACGATCAGATCGGCGTCCTCCAACAAACGCGCAACCCGCTCGGCTCCCGGATCTCCTTCGGCGGCATCGTGCAAAGCATCGGCACGTGGGGTACGGACCAGCGATGCCCCGCCGACACGTAACAATGCCGCGATCAGCGCCACGATCAACGCAAACGCCACCACGAGTCCGGTCATCGCCGCTCCACCCCCACCAGAGCAAGGATGTCCCGTTCCCGCGCCTCCATCGCTTCGGCGTCGGTGTCGGAGGCGTGGTCCCACCCCATCAGGTGAAGGACACCATGAACCACCATCAGCGCGAGCTCGTCCGACTCCGTCACCTCGTGTTCGACCGCTTGTCGAGCGATGTAGGTGGGGGCGATGACGACATCGCCCAATAACACCGGTGGGCCGTCGGGTTGATCGACAGGGGGTTGTCCGGGGGTCAGGTCGTCGATCGGGAAGCTGAGAACGTCGGTGGGGGCGTCCACCCCCATGTGTTCTCGCTTCAGCTCGGCGATTGCCTCGTCGGTGACGGCGGTGACGGACACCTCGGTGCGCGCCGGGTATCCCTCATGGACCAACACCCGTTCGACGAGCGCTACGAGGGCGTCGCCGTCGATCGGTCGGGTCTGTTCGTCGGAGAAGGAAACGTTCACCGACGAACCTCGGTACTTCGAGGGTCGTCTATCACGAGCCGGGGAAGTTCGGGTACTGGATACGTCGATGGTAGTGCCCGGCGAGGGCCTCGATGAAGGCACGCTTCACCCGGGTCAGCTCACCCAGCGTCAGGTCACATTCCGACAACTGACCATCGCCGACTTTCTCGTCGATCACACGGGTGACCACCTTCTCGATCGCCTCGGTGGACGGCTCCTCCCTCTCGAACACGGCACGGCACGCTCCTTCGACCGCATCGGCCATCATGAGGATCGCCATCTCTTTCGACTGCGGTTTGTGCCCGGCGTGACGGAAGTCGTTGGGGTCGACGTTGTCCTCGCCGCGCTGGCGGATCGCCTTGTCGTAGAAGAAGCGCATGATCCCGTCTCCGTGGTGCGAGGAGATGCCTTCTGCCACTTCGGACGGGATCTTGTAGCGCTTGGCAAGCACCATCCCGTCGGTGACGTGAGCGCGAATGATCGCGGCCGACTCTTCCGGCTCCAGGTCGTCGTGCGGATTCGGGATGCCGAACTGGTTCTCGATGAAGTAGAGGGGGTTCTCCGTCTTGCCCAGGTCGTGGTAGTAGGCGGCGGCTCGGGCGAGCAAGTTGTTGGCTTCGATCGCCTTGGCGGCCGCATCCGCCAAAGTACCCACCATCAACGAGTGGTTGAAACTGCCGAACGCCTTTTCCTGCAGCAGTTGTAGGCCCTCGTGGTTGCGGTCGATGACCTCCAGCAGACGAAGAGTGGTGGTGATGTCGAACATCGATTCGAAGAAGGGCATCACCGCCACCGCCACCAACGACCCGATGAGGGCTGCACCGATCGCCCATGCCACGTTGATGGCCACCGTCTCCAGAACATCGGAGACGAGCGCATCCGCCGGCGTGATGAACAGCCACGCCACCACGGCGGCGATCACTCCCACAGCCAGCGACGAGGTGATCACGGAATTCCGGAAGGCCCGTCGGCTCGACACCCGGCTGACGAACCCGATGGGAGCCAACGTCGCCAGAGTGGCGAATACCGCCACTCCCGGATTCCGGGTTGCGGTGGCAGCGATGATGCCCATCGCGATCGACATCAGCGTGCCCATCCGGTTGTCGAACAGGACAGCAGCGAGGTAGCCGAACGCCACCGCCGGGAGGATGAACCACGAGGATTGCTCTCGGAACTCGATGGTGAACCGCACCGACGCCGCGCCCATGAGGACCAGCAGGCAGAACAGCGCCACCATTCGTGGTGATTCCCAGAATTGCTTCCGGAAACGAGAAAGGTAGAAGGCGAGGGACGCCATCAGCACTGCCAGCATCCCGGCGATCGATGCCAGACGTACGGGCTGTACGTCGGCGGCGTTCGTCGCCCGGATGGCGTCGATGGAGAGCTGGTCGAACGGCAGGCCCTGGGCGATGATGGTCTGATCGGGCTGGTAGACCACTTCGAACTCTGACTGGTCGACCGACGCCATCGCCTCCTCCCGCAGCGCCTCGGTGGCGAGTTGATCCACCTCGGTGTTCGGTCGCAGGAAGGTGGCCACGATGTCACCGACCGCAGTGCGAGCCGCCTCGTCGATGGCACCGTCGACCAGGACGATGGGAGGACTCGACGTCACCTCGTTCTGCGCAACCCGAAGCTCGTCGAGGTTGTTGATTTCGAGCGTGAACCGTCGAGAGATCTCCTCTTGGGCTCGGGACTCGAGCACCCGAATCGCTGGTGTGAGACCCAGGGCCTCCCGGCTGACGTCGGTGGTGGCGATCGTGGCGAGCGTGACGATGGTCGACTCGTTCAAGACCCCGTAGGTCGACGACAGCTCGGCGATCTGCACATCCAGCGGACGGGTTGCAGCCCCGAGTCCGATGGGACCGACTTCGCATTCCGCACCCTCCGAACACGAAACCGCCTGCACCGGACGGTCCGTGACGACGGTCATCTGATCCGGCAGATCGATGTCGGACATGAGAATCCCGACCTCGTAGTCGCCTGGAGGAACCGAAATGGTGTAGGTGCCGTCGGCGGCCGTGGTCGACCCGTACACCTCACCCGTGGACGCCCGGGCGATCATGTCGATTCCGGACAAGCCGGCGTCGGAGAGGGCGACATTCGGCTGCGGCATGAACGACGCATCCCCGTCGACGTCCACGAACACCAAGCCGGTGAGCGTGGCCGGTTCCAACTCCGGTTCCTCGGTCGGTTCCTCGCCCTCGGCGAGGGTGGTAGAGGTGGTCGTGGTGGTCGACGGGATCGGATCCACCGAAGGCACCGGAGGCAGACTCTCGAGCCGGACGGCGTCCCGAACGTCGTCGAAGAGCTGGTCGAGTGCCAGCAGCGTCTCCCGCTCCGCCTCGTCGTTGCGCCGTACTTCGGGCTCGACCGCGTCGGCGGCGGCCTGCCGCGCGTCTTCGAACTCCCGCGTGTCCAGCACGCGGGCCTGTGTGCGGGCGGTATAGGTGCGTTCTGCGATTTCGCCGACTTCGAAGCTGATGACGGTTCCCTGCGCCCCGACGACCAGCGCCCCCCAGGCGAGCGCAATGGTGGACACGAACGCCACCGCACGGGCGATCGACGCGTTCATCATTCCCGGTCCTCGAAGCGCTGGTACGCCTCGACGATCGCCGCCACGATGCGGTGACGGACCACATCGCGTGACGACAGTTCCACGAAAGCCACGCCGGGTATGCCGTCGAGGATGCCGCGGACGATGCGGAGACCGGACTGCTGCTGGGACGGCAGGTCGGTCTGAGTGACGTCGCCGGTGATGACCATCTTGGAATTGAACCCGAGACGGGTGAGGAACATCTTCATTTGCTCGGGCGAGGTGTTCTGTGCCTCGTCGAGGATCACGCACGCGTCGTTCAGCGTCCGACCGCGCATGTAGGCGAGTGGGGCGATCTCGATGGTGCCCCGCTCCATGAGGCGGCCTGTCTCATCCGGACCGAGCATGTCCCACAGGGCGTCATACAGCGGTCGCAGGTAGGGGTCGATCTTCTGGGTGAGGTCACCGGGCAGGAACCCCAGCCGTTCTCCCGCCTCCACCGCCGGCCGGGTGAGGAGGATCCGGCGAATGGACCCGGACACCAACGCTTCGACCGCGGCAGCCATCGCCAGGTACGTCTTCCCGGTCCCGGCCGGTCCGATCCCGAAGGTCAACGTGTTGTCTCGGATTGCCTGGATGTACAGCTGCTGGCCGAGGGTCTTGGCACGGACGATCTTGCCTCGTCCGACTTCGATCCCTTCAGAAAGAACCCCACTGGGGCTGGGGACCTTCTCTCGCACCATCTGCACGACCTGACGCACGCGCGTCTCGTCGAGCTGCTGCCCCTCCTGGATGATGATCAGGAGCTCGCCGATCGCAGTTTCGGCGAGGACCACGGAGTCTTCCTCGCCGGTGAGGACGAATTCGTTGCCGCGCGCGGTCAGCCGCACATCGGGGAAGGAATCCACGAGAGTGCGGAGATGGACGTCACCGTTGCCCAACAAGTCGAGCATCAGGTGATTGGAGGGGACGCGCAAACGGCGTTCGATGAGTTCAGAGTTCACTGTGAGTCGCCCCGAAACAGGGCATAACGATTATAGGGCGCACCCTGACTGGGATCCCCAAACCGTTCAGCGGTGACGCTCCGCCAGACGCTCCAACGCGGCGGCCGGAGAATCGGATTCGAGGAGGGCGTTGAGGACCCGCAGGTCGGACTTCCGCACCGTCATCGTCGATCCGGACGTGTCTTTGCGCATCACCTGGATCGCGCTCAGGTAGCGCTCGATCAGTTCGCCTTGCTCAGGAGCGACCGATGCTGCGGCATCCGCGTCCACCAGCACCGCCTCGTCTTCGTCGCCACTCCGTTCCGCCCCCGGGAGAAGGCTGGCGACGTGCACCTCGTACAGCTGGGCCAGACGCCACAGGCGTGCAGCCGAGACACTCCTCTCACCCCGTTCGTACGCTCCTAGCACCGAAGCCTTGAACTCGCCGTCTGAGGCTGCCTCGGTGTCGAGAAGGGACCAGCCTCGACGTTTCCTGGCGTCGCGTAGACGCTCACCTACCAGGGTGTTGAACCGGTTCATCGGCACACCGGGTGTGGATCGCAGCAGCTGAGAAAAACGATGTCTCGGGGTTGATTCGTCATCTTGCGCCGGCCCTCCAGATCCGTGCGAATGTGTCCAACCCCCATCGGGAACGATACCACTCTGCGTGGTCGCCACCAGGGTTCATGTCGCGCGCACTGCGGCAACGATCGCCGCCGTCTCCACGCGTAACACGGTGTCGCCGAGCCGAACGATCGGTGCCTCGTCGGGAATCTCGCCCGGTGCCCAACCGCCTTCGGGTCCGATGGCGATACACGGGACAGCGGTGAGTTGCATCTCCCCTCCGGAGGCATCGGCGAACACCGTTCCGGAAGGAAGATCGGCGATCGAGAACGGGCCGGACGCGTCCATGAGCCAGGCACCCCGGCTCTGTTCCAGGGCGGCGCGGCACCAGGATGTGACCTTCTCCGCCGACGGCGGCCTCCCCTCCCCATGGCGGGTGCGGATCCACAGGAGACGCCTCACGCCGAGTTCGGCCAGCTTTTCGACCAGGATCCGCGCCCGATCCTTACTCGCCGGTGGGGCGACGGCGATCATCGGACCGTCCGGTGCCGGGATCCTCTGTTCCGGGCCACGCCGGATGCCCGAGTCGGTGAGGACCCCCTCTCCCAACGTTCCGACACCATCGGTATACGACACCAGGTCACCCGGGCCACGCCGCAGCACCGTGCGAAGATGGTGGATGGCGGGGCCATCGAGTTCGACGGTGTCAGCGGTCCACGGACCCGGTGCGAGCAGGTGCGGGATGTGTGCCACGAGCTAGATCCACCGGCGTCGGCGGGCGGCCGGCCGCTCCTCCCGCATTTCGGCGAAGCGTCTCAGCAGGTCCTCCTCCTCGCTGCTGAGATCGGTTGGGACTTCGACATCGACGACCACCTGCAACTCGCCTCGCCCTCGTCGTCCGAGGCGCGTCATACCTTGTCCGGGAATGCGTGCGACCCATCCCGGCTGGGTACCGGCGGGGACCTCCAACAGGTGGACCTCGTCGTCGAGCAGGGGAATCTCGAGCGTGGTCCCCAACGCCGCCTCGGCGATACCGACGACCACCCGATGAACCAGGTCGTCTCCGACCCGCTCGAACCGTTCGTCCGGCTGTACTTGGATCTCGACGAACAGGTCTCCGGCGCGGCCACCCCGCCCGGCAGCCTCCCCCTCGTGGTTCAGTCGAAGGCGAGTACCGGTCGCCACCCCGGGTGGGATCTCGACTCGAACAGAACGGTGCTCCTGCGTGGTTCCCCTGCCGTTGCACTCCTCGCACGGATGTGGCACTACCTGGCCGACACCACCGCACGTGGGACACGTCGTCATCGACATCATCGTTCCGAGCAGCCCCCGCCGGGCTACCCGTTGGGTTCCGGTGCCCTGACACGACGAGCACGTTTCCGGTGATGTGCCCGGCGCTGCCCCGTTCCCACCACACTGAGGGCACGACACCGCCGTGCGGAACTTGACATCGACCGGCGCACCGAAGGCCGCCTCTGCCAAGCTGATCTGGACCCGCGTCAATACGTCACGGCCGCGAGGCGACGACTGGGTGCCGGTCGCCGCGCCGAACAGACCGCCGTCACCGAACACCGTCCGGAGCAGGTCGTCGAGGCCGCCCCCGCCGAACCCACCGAACAGGTCGCCGAAATCCAACGTGTCGCCGCGGTCGTAGGAGGCCCGCCGTTGCGGGTCGGACAGAACCTCGTATGCCTCGGCAGCCTCCCGGAACCGGGCCTCGGCGGTCGGATCGCCCGGGTTGGCGTCGGGATGACTCTCGCGAGCGACACGACGGAACGCCTTCTTGATCTCCTCGGGGGACGCGTCGCGACCGACGCCGAGCGTGGCGTAGTAATCCTTCACGGGACTCATTCCGCCATACGGTCGCCGAGCTCGCGACTCACTCCCTCGACTGCAGAAATGACCTTGCGATAGTCCATCCGCATCGGACCGATGACCCCCACCCGGCCCTCGCCCGCCGCCACCTCGTAGCCGGTGGACACCACGGCCAGGTCGACGTCGTCGGTCGGTAGTTCGTCCCCGATGCGGATCGAAGTCCCTTCAGCACCTCCGAGCATGGTGAGCAGGATCGCTTCTCGCTCGAGAACCTCCAAGACGCGCTGCACGGTCGACAGGTTGTCCCACACGGTGGCCATTTGCCGGGTGCCACCGACATACACGTCCGCCGTTCGGGCTGAGGAGTCCCGCAGCGCCTCCTCGACCACGCTGAGTGCCGCCCTCACCGGGGCGGGTACGTCTGCTTGACGCAGTCCGAAGTCCGACGACGCGCTGATCTCCCTTCCCACCACTGCTCGGGACAGCACCTCCTCGGCGCGTTCGAGCTCCTTGGTGGTCATCGGTTCGGGCAGGCGGCACAGTTCCTGGGCGACCCGCCCGGATGCGGTGACGACGACGAGAAGGGCGGTCTTCGCCCCGGTCTGCACCAGATGGGTGGCGCGCACGACTTCGCCCGTTGCTCCCGGTCCGATGGCAACCGAGGGGTATTGGGTGAGGTCGGTCAACAACTCGGTGGTCGCCTTCAGCAGTCGCCCGAGTTCGACGTGCATGGTGGCGAAAAACTCGGAGATACGTCGCTGTGCCGGCGTCTGCAGCTTGGCCGGGGACAGGTGATCGACGTAGTACCGATAGGCGCGTGCGGTGGGCACCCGCCCCGCCGACGTGTGCGGCTGCACCGCATACCCCTCGCGCTCGAGGGCGGCGAGTTCGTTGCGAATCGTGGCGCCGGAGACGGGGAGCCCGGTCGACTCGAGCACCGTCTTCGAACTGACCGGTTCACCGGTACGGATGTGCTCTTCGACCAGTGCACGCAGCACCTCGTCCCGACGATCGTCGCGGCCGTCGGTCCGTCGGTCGTCCATGACGCCGGAAATTTAGCACTCTCCCCATACGAGTGACAGCCACCGGCTCATACTCACGTCGGATCCTCGAGATCCAGGACCGCTCGAAGCACCTCGTCGGTGAGTAGAGGGCGACGAACCCGAATGCGATCCTCGTCGCCTTCCAAGATCCCGGCGTCGACCAGCCGCCGCCCTCGCGGGGATGCCAAGAGGGCACGACCCCCGACCCCGGCGACGACACCACCGGTGCGTCGCAACCCGACGAACATGCGCTCCTGTTCGGCCGCCCAGCCTTCGACCACCTCTGAAGCCTGCGTTGGGCCAATCCCCTGTTCGGTTCGTTCCACGTAGGTGTCGAGACGGCGAACGTTGACCGTACGGACCCCATTGCGGAACCCGTGGGCGCCGACCCCGAACCCCAAGTACTCGGCATGGCCCCACACGGCGGAGTTGTAGCGGCAGTGATGACCCGGGCGGGCGTGATTCGAAACCTCATATCGTTCGTATCCGGCCTGCGACAGCAGCCGATCGGCCGTCTCCCAGCGGTCAGCTTGTGCATCCGGGTCGGGTTCGGGCGCCCCCCGACGGACTTCCTTCCACAGAACCGTGCCGGGTTCCACCGTGAGCGAATAGGCGGAGACGTGGGGAGGACCGAGTTCGATGGCAGCGGTCACCGTCGCCTCCCACGAGCGATCTGTCTCGTTCGCCGCCCCATAGATGAGGTCGACTGACACCGACCGGAAACCGGTGGCCAACGCCGAACGCACGGCGGCTCTCGCCCGGGCATCATCGTGCATGCGACCGAGGGCGCGCAGGACCTCATTGTCGAAGGACTGGACGCCGAGCGACAGTCGAGTGACTCCCGCCGATCGAAAGGCTTCGGCCGACTTCTGGTCGATGTCCTCCGGATTCGCCTCCATGCTGATCTCGGCCGCCGGATCGAGTCCGTGGTGCTCGCCGATGACAGCGAGGATCGAGGCGATCCGCTCTGCTCCGATACGGCTCGGCGTCCCCCCTCCGATGAACACCGCATCCAGCGGACCCCACGGGACCGATGATCGAATCTCGGTCGCCAGGGCGTTCACATACCGATCGACCGCGTCGTCCCGACCGGTCACGACCGTGAAGTCACAGTACGGGCAGACCCGGGCGCAGAACGGAACATGGATGTAGGCGGTACGCAGCGAAGCGGCCGCCTCGACCGCGGCCGTCGTCGAGGCCGAAGTCACTGGTCGACCTGGAGGGCGGCGACGAACGCCTCCTGTGGAACCTCCACCGAGCCCACCATCTTCATCCGTTTCTTGCCCTCTTTCTGCTTCTCGAGCAGCTTCCGCTTGCGGGAGATGTCCCCGCCGTAGCACTTGGCGGTGACGTCTTTCCGACGCGCCTTGACGGTCTCCCGGGAGATGATCCGGCTTCCGATCGCCGCTTGGATAGGGATGTCGAACATCTGCCGGGGAATCAGGTCCTTGAGCCGTTCCACCATGCTCTTGCCGTACTCGTACGCCTTGTCCCGATGGACGATCGCCGAGAAAGCGTCGACTGCCGCCCCGTTCAGCAGCACGTCGACTTTCACCAGGTCCGAAACTGCGTACCCGTCCGGTTCGTAATCCAGAGACGCATAGCCCTTGGTCCGGGACTTGAGGTTGTCGAAGAAGTCGAAGACGATCTCGCCGAGCGGAATGCGATAGGTCAGTTCCACCCGCTCCGGGCTGAGGTAGGTCATCGAACCCATCTCCCCCCGACGGGACGTCACCAACTCCATGATCGTGCCGATGAACTCGGACGGGCTGAGGATCATCGCCTTCACGTAGGGCTCGGAGATCGAGGCGATGGCCGACGGATCGGGTAGATCCTGTGGGGAACGCACTTCGCGTTCGGAGCCGTCCGCCATCCGCACCTGATACGCCACCGAAGGGGCGGTCGCCACCAGATCCAGGTCGTATTCGCGCTCGAGGCGTTCCCGGACGATCTCCATGTGCAGCAAGCCGAGAAAACCGACTCGGAAGCCGAACCCCAGTGCCTTCGACGTCTCCGGCTCGTAGCTCAACGACGAATCGTTCAGCCGGAGCTTGTCCAACGCCTCCCGAAGATCCTCGAAGTCGTCACCGTCGGTCGGGAAGATCCCCGAAAAGACCATCGGCTTGGGTTCCTGATAGCCGGGGAGCGCCTTGGGAGCGGGAACAGCCGCCGACGTCACGGTGTCTCCCACCTTGATCATGTCGATCTCCTTGACCCCGGTGATGAGATACCCGACCTCACCTGGTCCGAGGGTTTGGACCGGCGTGGCCTTCGGTGTGAGCACACCGATCTCTGAGACCCCGTGCTCGTCACCGGTTGCCATGAACCGAACGGTTTGGCCCTTGGAGATACGACCGTCCACCACCCGGATGGCACACACCACCCCGCGATAGGCGTCGAAATGCGAATCGAACACCAGGGCGCGGAGAGGCCCATCCGGGTCCCCCGCCGGCGGCGGGACGTCTCGCACCAGTCGCTCCAGCAACTCCTCGACTCCCTCCCCGGTCTTGGCCGAGATGCGGAGCACGTCGTCCGGTTCACCGCCGAGGATGTTGACGATCTCGCCGGCGACTCGATCAGGATCGGCGGCCGGGAGGTCGATCTTGTTGAGCGCTGGCACGATCTCCAGGCCCGCCTCCACCGCCAGGTAGGCATTGGCCAGCGTCTGGGCCTGCACTCCCTGCGCCGCGTCGGCCAGGAGCAGCGCTCCTTCACATGCTGCGAGCGACCTGGACACCTCGTAGGAGAAGTCGACATGCCCGGGCGTGTCGATCAGATGGATGATGTATTCGTTGCCGTCCCGAGCGGTGTACGCCAATCGAACGTTGTTCGCCTTGATCGTGATCCCGCGCTCGCGCTCCAGATCCATGGTGTCAAGCACCTGCTCGCGCATCTCTCGTTCGGTGATGGCTCCGGTTCGTTCCAACAGACGATCGGCCAGCGTCGACTTTCCGTGGTCGATGTGGGCGATGATGCTGAAGTTGCGGATGCGCGACTGATCGATCATTGGTGCTCGGCGATAGGGAGGGACGGACCCGGGTCCGCAGCAGATTGTACCGGTGCCCGAGGCCCTGGTAGATTCGCGGCTTCCCCGCGGCCAGCGGTCCTTCACGCGGCCGTCGACCATCGAGCATTTCGTCCAGCGAGGATTCGTCCATGGCAAACATCAAGTCTCAGATCAAGCGCAACCGACAGAACGAGAAGCGTCGGATGCGGAACAAGTCGGTCCGCTCCGAGCTGAAGACCCGGGAGAAGCAGGCGGTCAACGCCACTGCCGATGAGGCAGTCGACACCGACGCCACGTTCCGCCTCGCCCAGAAGAAGATCGACCAGGCTGCGGCCAAGGGCGTGCTGCACAAGCGCACCGCCGCCCGCAAGAAGTCCCGCCTAGCCAAGCGCATCGCCCAAAGCTGACCCAGTCCCCCCAGGAGCGCCAGCGACGTCGGGGGGACCGAAGGGAGGCGGAGCGGACCTTCGAGGGCGGTCGCGAGCGGAGCGAGCTCGTAGGTCCACCTCGTCCACGGACCGCCCCCGTCTGGTGATTTCACCCCCAACGCCTGACTAGGGGGAGAGAGTGTCGAAGATGATCTCCGTTTCCTCTGTCCCCCCAGGAGCGCCAGCGACGTCGGGGAGGACCGAAAGGAGTTGGAGCGGACCTTCGAGGGCGGTCGCGAGCGGAGCGAGCTCGTAGGTCCACCTTGTCCACGGACCGCCCCCGTCTGGTGATTTCACCCCCAACGCCTGACTAGGGGGAGAGAGTGTCGAAGATGATCTCCGTTTCCTCTGTCCCCCCA
>JBKHXZ010000101.1:0-5411 GCA_046565785.1 Acidimicrobiia bacterium | reverse complement strand
AGGATCATCCCGTCTACTCGTCGCTCCAAGAGTGCCTGCAGAACCATCCAGGTGTGCTCGTCGGTTCCGTCCGAGTTGGCGATGAGCAGGGAGTAACCGCGTGAGCCGAGTACCGATTCGGCGCCCGCCACGATGGGACCGAACAGCGGGTTCTCGATGTCCGGGATCACCATGCCGACGGACATCGTCTGGTTGGTTCTCAGGCCGCGGGCCAGCGGGTGCGGCCGGTATCCCAATCGTTTGGCAGCGGCGAGCACCCGATCCACCGTCTCGCGATTGACGATCGAGCGCGTCTCCGGGTTGAGCGCGCGAGATGCCGTCGAGGTGTGCACGCCCGCCTCGTCCGCTACGTCCTTCAACGTCACCCGGTTGCTCATCGCCCTCCATCCGCGGTGGGTCGTGAGACTAACTCCGCGCCCCTGCTCGAACCTGGCGCCTCCGAGGGTCCGTCGCCCTACACCGGCGGATCTGCTACAAACGATTGCATGCATGGCGAGGAACGCAAGGGACTCCGACTGATCGGCCACCACGATCTCGGCGGATTCGGCGACGGTATGCAGCCGATGCGCCACGGAGACGTGATGTACGTCGGACACTTCGGCGTCTCCCGCATGGGGACCTCGATCTTGGACGTGAGCGACCCCCGAACTCCCTCTCTGATCCGTCAATGGCCGGCCCCGGAAGGAGCACACACCCACAAGGTGCAGGTTGCCGACGGCCTGCTGTGTGTGAACCACGAGGCTTTTCGCGGTGGCGTGCCGCAACGAGTGGGCATAGCGGTGTACTCACTGGAGGATCCGACGAATCCGCGTGAGATCGGTTTCTGGGATTCGGGCGGCAAGGGCGTGCATCGCATCGTCTGGGAAGGCGGCCGGTTCGCCTACGTTTCCGCCACCCCGGATGGTTTCGACCAGCGGATCTGGGTCGTGGTGGACCTCACCGATCCCAGCCGCCCCGTCGAAAGGGCACGCTGGTGGTGGCCGGGGATGGCCGACGGAGAGACACGGGACTGGACACCGGACGAGACCAGGTCGGTGCACCACGCCATGGTGCGCGGGTCGCGCGCCTACCTCGGGTTCTGGGATTCGGGAATGGTGATCCTCGACATCGCCGACCTCGACGACATCCGGGTAGTCGCCCGCCTCACCTGGGACGTCGGAGGCCACACCCACACCGCACTCCCCCTCGGTGACCGGCCGATCGTCGCGGTCACCGACGAGGCCACCTTCGAGGACTGCCAGGGCCCGCCCCACCTCGTCCGCTTGGTGGACATCACCGACGAGACCGATCCCCGGGTACGGTCGATCTGTCCCGAACCGGCCGGGGACTATTGCGCTCGAGGACTCCGGTACGGAGCACACTGCCTGCACGAGAACCGCCCCGACAGCTACCGCTCCGACACGCTGATCTTCGCCACATGGTTCAACGCCGGCCTTCGGGTCTACGACACCGCCGTCGCCGACCAGCCGACCGAGGTGGGGTCGTATGTCCCCGCGTCCCCGCCCGGACAGAAGGCCATCCAGGTCAACGACGTGTTCGTGGATTCCGAGATGTTCGTCCACATCACCGATCGCGTCAGCGGTGGCCTGTACATCCTCGAACCCGAACCCGACCTCCGCCTCCTGATGGAACAGCGGCGGACCGACCACCCGAAGGAGTCAGCATGAACCAGCCGACACTGGGGTTCGCCCCCTCAGAAGACCCGTTCGTCGTCGAACACGGCGGCTTCTACCGCCGTTGGCTGTCGATGATCGACGACCTCGACGAACTCCGTGGGGTGGTGGCGACCTTGCAGGGAACCACCGAGGACGTGTGGATCCCGGTGTGGGAGGAGGCCGGGCTGCGACACGAGGAGGAAGGGGACCGGCTGGCCTCCGAGGGCGACGGTTCCGGCGCGCGCCGCGCCTACCTCCAGGCCAAGACCTACTACGCCATCGGGCGCTTTCCAGGCGAGATCACCGCGGAGAAGACACGGATCAGCGAACGGTGTCGGACGGCGTACATGAAGGCGGCGGCATATCTCGATCCCCCGTTGGAAGTGGTCGATGTCCCCCACGAGGGCCGCAGCATTCGCGCCCACTTCCGCAGCCCGAGCTCAGCGGCACCGGTTCCGGCAGTCCTCATCATGTGCGGCGCCGACGTCTTCAAGGAGGATCGCGGATGGGCCGGCGATCTCGCCCTGGAACACGGCATGGCCTCGCTGGTGATGGACGCGCCGGGCACCGGCGAGAATCCGTTTCCGTGGGCGCCGGAGTCGGTCTCCGCCTGGGTGGCGGCTGTCGACTACCTCCAGACCCGAACGGAAGTCGATGCCGCACGCATCGGAGCCTTCGGTATCAGCCGCGGCGGGTATTCGGTGATGCAGCTCGCCGGCACGATTCCTGACCGGATCAAAGCTGTGGTCGCCAACGCCGGACATCCGTTCGGCTACCGCATGTCGGATGCCGAGATGGACGAGTTCGTCGAGCATGCCAATCGTCGGGCATCGTGGATATTCGGAGCTCCGGACGGCCCACCTTCGTTCCCCCCGACCACCCGCCAGCAGGAAGAAGACAAGTTCTCCCAATGGGCTTTGTCGGAGCTGGGGATCCTCGATCGGATCACCCAGCCGGTCCTGATGATCAACGGCAAGCTCGACCATCTGGCACCCATCGGGAACATCTATCACGTCCTCGAGCACGGCCCGGTCACCGGCAAGGAGGCTCGGGTCTTCGCCGATGCTGGGCACTGCGCTTTCAAATACCAGTCGCAATGGGGTCCGGCCAGCTTCGCCTGGCTGGCTGAGAAGCTGAGTCGATGAGGTGCTCGGACTGAGCCTGGCGCTGGCGGCGGGCGCCTGTTTCGCCGCCGGTTCGGTCCTGGCCCGGGTCGGGCAGCGACATCGCCACGCCGACGACGGCCTGTTGATGTCGGTGGCGGTCAATGTGGCCGTCCTGGCGCTGGTGGCGGCCACCGCCGAGGCACCTCGATGGGATGCGGCCGGGGTCGTCGCCCTGGTTGCAGGCGGCGTCCTCGGATCGGTGTTGGGAAGGGCCGCCAGCTTGCGCAGTGTGCGGCTGATCGGTGCGACTCGATCCAGTGCGTTCATGACTGCGAGTCCAGTCGCAGCCGCGTTGGCCGGCTGGTTGATCCTCGATGAAGGGGTCACCTTGTTGGACGGCGCCGGTGGTGCGCTGGTGATCGCGGGTCTGTTGGTTCTCACGCTCGGACACGCTCCCGGCGAGGGACCGTCGGTGGGCCTCGGCGGCTATCTGATCGCCGCCGTCGCGCCGCTGTCGTTTGGCTTGGGTTTCGTGGTGAAGAAGTGGGGCCTGGTCCACTATCCGAGCGCCGTCCACGGGGCGCTCATCGGATCGGCCGCCGCACTCGGAGTCATCGTTGCCGTCGACGCCGTTCGTGGGCGACTCCGGCGGCGGGCCCATGAGAATTTCGTCGACGTTCCACGGTGGTTCGTCGGCGCCGGCGTGGCGATGAGCGGTGCACTCCTCGCCCAGTTCGCGGCCTTCGACCACCTCCCGGCGTGGCTGGTGGGAGCGATGCAGGGAACCCAGGCGCTGTGGGCACTCGCCTTCGGTTGGATGTTCCTGCGCGCCGACGAACAGCTCGATCGGAGGGTGGCGATCTCCGTGCTCCTGGTGGTGGGGGGCGTTGCCCTGCTTGCTCTCGGCCGCTGATCACATGCCTCCGAGCGCCTCTGCCACCTGCTCGGGCGACGACTCGTCGAGCGGTGGGAAGAAGCTCACGACGATCTCGTCCGCTCCTGCTTCCCGGTAGGCGTGCGCCCGGTCGACGACTTCGGCGGGGTCACCGGAGGTCCGGAACTGGACCGAGTTGTGCACGCCTGCAGGATCGCGGCCGTTGGCTCGGCATTCGTTCTGGAGCAATACCTTGGCTGCGGTGAACTGCTCGGGTTCGAAGTCGTAGTCGGGGTAGTTCCAGTGGTCTGCCCAGCGTGCAGCCAGCGGGATGGTCCGCCGAGGGCCGGCTCCTCCGACGACGAAGGGTGGACGGGGCTGCTGGACAGGCTTGGGTTCGAAGGCGGCATCCTGGATAGCGACGTACCGCCCGGCGTAGCTGAACCGGTCGGAGGTCATCAGACCGTGGACGACCTCGAAGGTCTCTTCCAGTCGAGCGAAGCGGTCGGCACCCGACCCGTATTCGATCCCGAAAGCGTGGTGTTCTGACTCGAGCCACCCCGCCCCGATACCCAGATCCAGCCGACCGTCGGAGATCCGGTCGACGGTGACCGCCATCTTGGCCAGCACCGCGGGATGACGAAAGGTGTTGGCGGTGACCATCGGGCCGATGCGGAGACGCTCGGTGACGGTCGCCGCTCCCGCCAGCAGCGTCCAGGCGTCGAGGATCGCTCCGGTCGGTTTCGATCGCGGCGGATAGAGGTGGTCGTTGATCCACAACCCGTGCCAGATCCCTTGCCGGTCGGCCCGGGTCCACACGCGGCGGATGGTGCTCCAATCGGTGTCGACCGACCACACTTTGAACGAGAATCGCACGGGAGTTTCCCCCTCAGCTCTACAAACGATTGCTGATCCGTTGACAGGGAGCGTCGACCCATCCTAAGTTGAGGCGGGCCTACAAACGATTGCAGACCGGAGTCGATTCCGATCCGTACTCGTGGAGGAGGCGACATTCTCGGGAGGAGAGACATGGAACTGGGCAAACGCCACACCATGAGAGTGATGTGGATCATGACACTGGTGCTCGCTCTGGTGGCTGCAGCCTGCAGCCCGAGCGGTGACACCACCGAAACCACCGCAGGTGGCGGCGACACCGACACCACGACATCGGACGGGAGCACCGACACCACCGCAGGTGGCGACGGGGACACCTCCGGGGTCAACAACCCCGGTGTCTTCGTCTTCGCCGCGGACGACGAACCGCTGTCCCTCGATCCGGCACAGGTCGAACCCGGCGAGTATGGCGAAACCGTCATCCTCCAGGTGTACGACCGGCTGATCGACTTCGCCCCCGGCGGACCGGACCTGGTTCCGGGCCTCGCCACCGAGGTCCCGACCGACGACAACGGACTCATCTCCGAAGACGGGCTCACCTACACGTTCCCGATCCGAGAGGGAGTGACGTTCCACGACGGCAGCCCGCTCACGGCACACGATGTCGCCTACTCGTGGGAACGGGTCATGACCATGGATCTCCCGGGCGCCAACGCCGCCATCCTGATCGACAATGTCGCCTCGATGGAGGTCGTGGACGACTTCACCTTCCAGGTGACCCTGGCGGAGCGCAACGCCGCCTTCCTCAACTCGATCGTCACTCAGATGGTGGCGTCGGTCGTCAGCGAGGAAGTCGTCGAAGCCAACGGCGGATTCGCCGCCGGCGAACCGAACGAATTCATGGCGACCAACCCCGTCGGAACCGGCCCGTACATCTTCCAG
>JBKHXZ010000100.1:0-24063 GCA_046565785.1 Acidimicrobiia bacterium | reverse complement strand
CGCAGCGGTCATGGTACGGGTGTCGTGGGTGGTGGTCGTCCGTGTGCGTCCGGCAATATATTCCTTGACAGGAATATATTGGCTTCGTACCGTGCTCTCGGTGCGAGCAGAAACGTTCCGAGCACTGGGCGAACCCAGCCGACTGCAGATCGTGGAGATGTTGCGATCCGGACCGTCGTCGGTTGGAACGATCGCCGACACCCTCTCCATTCGCCAGCCGCAGGTGTCCAAGCACCTGCGGGTGCTCACCGAGACCGGAGTGGTGGACGTCGAACCCGTCTCCCGCCAGCGGATCTACCGCCTCCGGGAAGAACCGTTCGAGGAGATCACCAACTGGATCGACTCGTTCGATCGACTGTGGGCGACCCGTTTGGACTCACTCGACACCTATCTGACACGGTCCAACGAGGACCGGCCGTCCCCAGGAGGGAGCACACCGTGATCCTGCAAGCATTCAAGAAGAAGAAAGAACTCACCTTCGAGCGTCACTATGCAGCCCCGGTGGAGGTGGTGTGGCAGGCGTGGACCGACCCCGACCAGCTACGCCGGTGGTGGGGTCCTGAGAAGACCTTCATCCCTGAATGCGAGATGGATCTCCGAGTGGGCGGAACGGTGCGCATCGTCACCGAAGCAGGCGACGAGATGGGGAAGTACCAGGGGACCCGCTGGCCAATGGTCGGGACCTTCACCGCCATCGAGCCACCGTCTCGTCTGGTGTTCGACGCCAGATCATGGACCGAAGGCGAAGAGGACGGTTCGACCATCCACCACACCAACGAACTGCACCTGCAGGCAGATGCGGACGGCACCCTGTTGACGCTTCACATCACCATCGACCGGATCGGACCGAAGGCGAAGATGGCGGTACTCGGAATGAAGTGGGGTTACAAGGCGCAGCTCGACAAACTCGAGTCGGTGCTGGCGGGTGAGATATGACGAACGACGGCACCACCGGGCCCCGGCTGCTCTCGGGCGGCAATCCCCAGATCCCGAAAGGCGAAGGTGACGGCCCGGTGCAGGCCTACATCGCCGCCATGCCTGGCTGGAAGAACGCACTGGGTCGGTACCTCGACGACCTCATCGTCCGCACCGTTCCCACCGTGCACAAGGCGGTGAAGTGGAACCAACCCTTCTACGGGTTCGAAGGCGAAGGGTGGTTCCTCGGGTTCCGCTGTTTCACGAAGTACGTCCAGCTCAGTTTCTTCCGGGGAACATCGCTGGATCCGGTTCCGCCGAAAGGTTCGAAGCATCCCGAGGTGCGCTATTTCGACATCTACGAGGACGACCAACTCGACGAGGAGCTGCTCACCTCCTGGATCGAACAGGCCGCCAACCTGTCCCCGGAAAAGTTCTGATCCGGGTCGGCTTCGACATCGTGGCTAACGACAGGCCGGTGGGAAACACGTCCCGCTGTGCCGGCTCGGACCGTCGCCGGCGTCCGGCGGCCGATAGGCTCACCTGCGAAGGGAACGAGTCCGTTTGGATCCGTCCGATCCTGCCTACAAGGGTCAAGCCGACTACACGCCGCGACTTCTCTCGATCTACGACCGTTTCGTGATCGGGTTCATGGCCCCACGAGTGCTTCGTACCCCGGTGGATTCCCTGCTCGACCAGTACCGAGAGCTCACCGGTCCCCGCCACCTCGACATCGGACCCGGCACGGGATGGTTTCTCGACCGGGCCGACCTCCCTGCCACAACCCAGATCACGCTGCTCGATCCCAATCCGCACGTGCTCGCCCACTGCGCCAGGGTTCTCGACCGCATGAAGCCGACGAAGGTTGAAGCCGACGTCCTCAAGCCGATCCCTGTCCCCGGTCCGTTCGACTCGGCCGCCCTCAACATGGTGCTGCACTGCCTGCCCGGGCCGCCCCAAAACAAGGCTGCGGCGATCCGCAACGTGGCCGCCGTGCTGGGATCCGACGGAGTGCTGTTCGGCGCTTCGGTCCTCGGCCGATCCGCACCACACTCCGCTCCCGCCCGGTTGTTCCTCGCCATCGCCAACCGCCAGGGCGGGTTCGACAACCACGAAGACAGCGCAGACGGCCTGCGGGGAATGCTCGCGGCGTCCTTCGAGGAAATCGAAGTGACCGAGATGGGTTCCGCCGCCCGCTTCGTCGCCAGGCGGCCACGCCCCCTCCCGTGAGCGGGGCTGTGGCGGAGGGGGAGGGATTCGAACCCTCGAGGAGCGAACGCCCCTACGGCATTTCGAGTGCCGCGCACTAGACCGGACTATGCGACCCCTCCAGGGTCGGGCAGCGTACTGCCCCGGTTCCGGACCAAGGCCCGGGCCGCGACCTGTGCTGTCGCGGATGGCGGAGGGAGAGGGATTTGAACCCTCGAAGGGCGTGAACCCTTACAGCATTTCCAATGCTGCGCACTAGACCAGACTATGCGACCCCTCCGGGGAGCGGTCAGGATACCGAGGTGGCGAGACCCGCACGCAAATCAGGAGTGTCATGACGGACCGATGGACCCAGACGATGGAACGGGCACTCGCCCAGGCGCGTCGGGCGCTGGAACACGACGACGTTCCAGTAGGCGCGGTGCTGGTCGATCCGGACGGACGGATCGTCGCCGAGGACCACAATCGACGCGAACAGCTCGCCGACCCCACCGCCCATGCCGAGATGCTGGTGCTGCGCGGCGGAGGAGGTGACGGCTGGCGACTGGACGGCCACACCCTGGTCGTGACCCTGGAACCGTGTGCCATGTGTGCCGGGGCGGCGGTCCTCGCCCGGCTGGAGCGGATCGTATACGGGGCGACCGACCTGAAGGCCGGTGCCTGCTGGAGCCGGTACAACATCCCCCAAGACGAGCGGCTCAACCACGAGATGGAATTGGTCGCCGGGGTGTTGGAGGACCAAGCCAGCGCACTGCTGGCCGAGTTCTTCGCCGGGCGTCGTCTTGAGAAGCCGGGCGACGGGTCGTAGCGTCGGGGCTTCGCCGGCTGGAGGGTGGGCGTCCGTCGGGTGCGGGTCCCGCACGGCGAGACACGGCGAACCTGGTCAGGTCCGGAAGGAAGCAGCCATAAGCCGTCGGATCGGGTGTTGCGGGGGTGCCTGGCCCACAGACGGCGTCCACCCTCCAGCAGGCGAAACGGTGCGGTGAACCGTGGGCCGGCCGGGCCCTCCAGGGACCCCACGAACCCTGGGTTGGCGGGGCCCTTTTCAGTGGAGGAAGTCGGCGGCGGTGGTGGCAGCAGGGTCGGAGGAGCCGCCGAGGCCGCGGACGGCCAACTCCAACGTCGCCAGCGGGCCCCGGCCCTGTTCGGCGCCCCAGGCGAGGAGGGCATTCACCGCCTCGAACGACTCGTCGTCCCAGTCGGTGTGCACCAGGTTTCCACCCGGACCGAATCCGATCAGCGACCCCGACAGGACCCGACCGCCGGGCGTGGGTTCGATGAGGGGGAAGATCACGACGATCACCCGCTCGGAATCCGCCAGCACCGGTTCGAGGCTGCCTCTCCCCAGGGGATCCCGCACGAACTCGAACGGGTCGGGCACCGGAGTCCCGGAGTGGATCGTGATGATCTCCATGGTCCCTCCGGGCCGGACCACGTCGAGCCGATTCTCCTCCCCGGTCCCGGCCTGCCGGTCACGGTCGACCACCGCCACGTCGCTCGCCGAAACTTCCACCAGGAATGTCGCCGCCGCCAGTTCCGCCTCCGCCTGCAACGTGGCCGACCCGCACCCTGACACCAACGCCACCGCGGCGGCCAGTGCCGAGCCCCGTCTCACGGTTTCTCCAGCACCACCGCGTGCACGAAGCCCAGCGGTCCCATCCTCCACGACGCGGTCATCACCAGCCCGGGAGCCGCATACAGCAGCTCTGGTGGGGGCAGCTTGTCGAGCGACTTGTGCAGATACCAGTAGTCGGCCGGTGCCCGGGCGATGAGGCCCGCCAACGGCAGGAACACCGCCGACCCCAAACGATGGACTGTCGCCGCCGCCTTGCCACGAGGACGGCCCAGGTCCACCACCACCGCTCGACCCCCAGGCCGCAACACACGGGAGATCTCGGTGAGGGTCTTCGACACCGACGTCAGGTTGCGGAACACGTAGGCGCTGAAGATCCCGTCGAGGGATTCGTCGGCAAACGTCAGAGCCTCCCCGATCCCCACCACCCCTCACGAATCGGCGACAGCGCCAGCATCTCATGCACCGGGTCGAGGGCGATCACCCGACGCTCACCGAAGATCGGGGCGGCGGCACCCGTCCCGGAACCCAGATCGACGACCGTCCCGTCGCCGAGGTGACGGGCCGCCTTCCGTCGCCAGTTCTGTTCCTGGCCGAAAGACAAGATCGTGTTGATCAGGTCGTAGCGGCGGGCAATCCGAGCGAAGATCGGGTCGGATTCGGCGCTCACGGCGCGTCGATCACATCGAACCCGGTGTACGGACGAAGCGCCTGCGGGATCACCACCGACCCATCCGCCTGCTGGTGGTTCTCGAGGATCGCCAGGATGGACCGGCCCACCGCCACCGCAGTCCCGTTCAGCGTGTGCACCAGCTCGTTTCCGCCCTCACCTCGATAGCGAATGCGCAGGCGCCGTGACTGGAAGTCGGTGGTGTTCGAACAGGAGGTCACCTCGCGATAGGCCTGCTGGGCGGGGAACCAGGCCTCGATGTCGTACTTCTTGGCAGCCGACGAACCCAGGTCACCGGCGGCGACGTTGACGATCCGATAGGGGATCTCGTACGCGCCGACGATCTCTTCTTCCAGCGCCAACAGCCGCTCGTGCTCGCTCGGCGAGGTTTCCGGAGCGACGAATGTGAACATCTCCACCTTGTCGAACTGGTGGACTCGGAAGATGCCGGCGGTGTCCTTGCCGTAGGTTCCGGCTTCACGCCGGAAGCAACTGGAGAACCCGGCATAACGGATAGGGAGCTGGGCGGGGTCGAGGATCTCGTCGGTGTGGTACGCCGCCATCGGCACTTCCGAGGTCCCCACCAGGAACAGTTCGTCCTCCGGGATCTCGTACACCTGCTCCCGGTCGCCGGGGAAGAACCCAGTGCCGAACAGCGCCTGTTCCCGAACCAGTACCGGGGGGGCCATCGGGGTGAACCCGGCAGCGACCAGCTTGTCCATGGCGAAGCGCACCAGCGCGAACTCCAGAAGGACCGCCTTGCCTTTGAGGAATCCGAAACGACTCCCGGACACCTTGGCACCCCGGTCGGTGTCGATCACGTCCAACAGCTCACCCAGGGTGGCATGGTCACGGACGTCGAAATCGAATCGGCTGGGTTCGCCCCGACGGGCCATCTCGACGTTGTCGGCATCGGTGAACCCGTCGGCAGCGGTCTCGTCGACCAGGTTGGGGATGGTCACCCAGATCGCATCGAAGGCTTCTTGCATCTCGTCTGCCCGAGCGGACAGTTCCTTGAATCGGTCCGCCACCCGGCCCATCTCGGCGATCGCCTCCTGCTTCCCGTCACCGGTGAGCTGGGCGATCCGCTTGCCGGCCTCGCGCTGTTCGGCCCGCAGCGTCTCGGACTCGTGCCGGACCCGACGAATCTCTTCGTCCATGCGGGCCAGTTCGTCCACATCGACGGTCAACCCACGCCGCGCCAGCGAACGCTCCAGGAGCTGGCGGTCGGTGCGTAGGACGTTGATGTCGATCATGGGGCCGTGATGGTACCGACCGGCGGAGACTGGGCGTCAGCCGCCCTCGGTGGTGGAGGTGGAGGCGACCGTACCGTCGTTCACACGGAAGGTCAGGGTGCGGGTGTTGTCTTCTGTTTCCCCTTCCCCGGGGGCGAGCGCCAACCGGACCGCCATCGAATACGACCGTCCAGGGGTCACAGCCAACGGGTCGAAGGTGATGGTCGTCTTCGCCCCGGCTTCCAGCGCGGGAACCTCCAACGTCGCCTCCTGGGACGACCCGTCCCCACCCACCGCCTCGACAGTCAGGGCGGACGGCTCCGAGCGGGCGTTCCCGGCGTTGGTGACCACCACTCGGATGACCAGTTGTTCGGTGGCGTCGACCACCAGCGTTCCTTCGGTGTCGAGCACCCACTCGGGAACGGTGGTGACTTGTTCCACCGCCAGCGAAGCCCTCAGCGCCAATGGCGAGCCGTCGGTCCGAGCCTGCGCCAACAGGGTCTGCGCCCCGGCGGCGAGCGGATAGCCCTCGGGGAGGAACCGCACTTCGGGCATCGCAGACACCGGCTGGGTGACATCGGCGTTCACCAACACCTCGACCGCCTCCCGGTAGAGACGGTCACCGGCTCGCAGCTCGAGGAGGTCGTCGATCAGCAGGTCGGTGAGTCCCAGCGACGCGTCGCCGTCGGCTGCAGCCAGGAGATGCTCGGCGAAACCCGCCGCCCCGGTGGACCACGACTCGAGCGCCAGGTCGAACAGGGCGAGCACTTTGGCATAGTCAGCCGGCGGATCTTCCAGCTCGGCGATGAACGTTCGCACCTCCACGAGTCGGGTACGGGCTTCGTCGGTGACGGTCTGCAGCTCGACCCGGTCGACGGCCCCCATGCGGACAAGCATGTCCCTGAACACGTCAGCCCGGCGAGAGACCTGCAGCGCACGGGAACGGATGTCCTCGGCCAGCAGCGGATCGGACGGAGTGGCCGCCTGGCTCAGCGCCACCGCCCCGAGCACCAGCGTGGCGGCGACCAGCGGAAGCAGCCAGCGACGACGCCGGCGCGGCCGACCGAACGCATCGTGCATCAGGAGCGCACGGACGAACTCGACGGCTGAGTGATGGACATCGGACCATCGTATGCGGTGGTGACGGATGCGACGACTGCGCCTGCCCCGTTCGGAGGGCAGGCACTCAGGTGCGACTCACCGCCGGGCTACCCGCGGGGACGCCGATCGACGGCGCTGTAGTCCGCCTCGACCCCGAAGGGGGCGTCGAACCCGGAACTGAACAGCGACATCACCTCGTCGGGATCGGCACAGGATTCCACGAACCCGTACTCGACCCATGCCCAGCACGGCGCCTCCCACACCACCCAGATCGCATGACGCCCGGCCGGAAGACCTTCACCGAACTCGTGGACGAACCACTCGCAGGCAACCGGGCCGGGCTGGCTGCGATAGGTGGGCCCACACCCGTCGGCCTCCCCCCGGACCCGATAGTCGGCGTTGTAACGGACGGTCGCGCCAAGGGCCCCTCCTCCGAACTCCCCAGGTTGGTCCATCGGAGTCACGTAGACCGCGACATCGAACCCGTCTCCGACCGGCTCGTCGCCCACGGCTGGAAATCCCTCACGGATGTGGAACGGTTCGCTGGCCGGGAACGTGCCCGATCCTCGGCCCGAACCCGACGGATCCATGAAATGGGCATCCCGGAAGCAGGTCTCGTACCAGCAGATCTCGAAGAGGAAATCGAGGTGGACGGTCGTCGGCAGCGTGACCTGTCTGAATGCGGCGGTGGAGTCATCCGTGTCGCCTGCGAGCGCGCCTGCGACGTCAGGGAGGGGTGTTCCGCCCGTCGGGGCAGCCCCCGAACCATCCGGATCGGGGAACACAGGCTCGGGTAGGGCGGCGTCGCCGGTCGGATCTCCGAAAGGATCCGCCCCCTCGCCGTCGATACTGAGGTACGCCGTTGCCCCGACCTCGAACGGGGCGTCGAACCCGGAACTGAACAGCGACTGCACCTCGTCGGGATCGGCACAGGATTCCACGAACCCGTATTCGACCCATGCCCAGCACGGCGCCTCCCACACCACCCAGATCGCATGACGCCCGGCGGGAAGACCTTCACCGAACTCGTGGACGAACCATTCGCATGTCACGGTGCCGACCTGTCGTTCATAGTCCGGGCCACACGCGGCGGTGTCTCCCCGAACGACATATTCGGCGGTGTAGCTCAGGGTCGCACCACTGGCCGAACCACCGAACTCACCTGGCGCTCCAAGCGGTGTCACGTAGACCACCACGTCGAAGCCTTCGGCGAGAGGCTCTGCGGCGGTTACAGGGAAACCCTCACGGATGTGGAACGGCGTGTCGGGTTCGAAGGCGCCGGAACCGAGGCCGCTGCCGGAAGGGTCGATGAAATGGGCGTCGCGGAAGCAGTTCGGAGTCCAGCACAGCTCGAACAGGAAGTCGAGGAGGATCGTGTCCGGGAGGGTCGTGACCACTCCGAGCGGCAGCGGACCGGCACCGTCGTCGCCGGGGAGGGCAGCATCGAGATCAGGGAAGGGCGTGCCCCCCGACGGATCGCTCCGCACGATGTCGACGGCGGTCTCCGAGCCCACCGTCGTCCCCGTGACCGTCTCGGTTCCCGGAGCGAAGCGAACCAGCAAGGCGAACCCGCCGATGAGGATGACGACCACCAGTGCAGCGGCGAGCGCCGTCGGCAGCCCCTTCCTCGCGGTTGTCGCAACGAAGGAGCGACGCACCTCGGCAGGTTCGATCGGCCGCTGGGCCTGCGCCACCGCCTGGGTGTAGCTACGGATACGAGGGTCGAGGTCGATGCTCACGTGGGTACTCCCATCCTCGTCCGCAGGCTGGCCATGCCACGTTCGGCATGGCGCTGGACCGATCCCTTACTGATTCCGAGAAAGGCGGCTACCTCGGCCATGGACAGTTCCATCGAGTGGAGCATCCACACGACCACCCGCTGTCGTTCGGGCAGGGCGGCGAGGGCGGCCGGAAGTCCCGGTTCGACCCACGGTTCGGACACCGCGGTAGGAGGCGGAAAGAAGATCGGCCGCCGAGAGCCGATCCGCCGTCCCTTGTTGCGACCCACTCGATACAGATAGCCGATGGGGTTGTCCAACACCGAAACCCGCTCCCAGTTCTCCCAGCCGTAGGCGAGAGCCTCGGCCGCGGCATCCCGACCGAGATCCCAACCGAGCGAGGCAGTGAGGGCGTTGCGGAGTCCGGCCTCGTGGACGTCGACAAACAAGGTGAAGGCGGCGACCCGTGCATCGTGTCGATCCAACTTCGGTCCCTCGTGCTCCTTCATTCATACAAGACGCGATTCCGACATGTCGTATGACGCGCTCCCTTGTCTTCTCCTGCCAGCAGCCGACAGGTGGAATAGGAAGATGCAATCAGTCGACGCCCTCGAACCCCGCCTCGAGGTTCTTGCCATCGCCGCGCGCTTGCGGAGTCTCGGCCATCCCGATACAGGCGATCTGGTCGAACGCTGGGCGTTGACGGGCACCCACCTCGACATCGACGATCTCGCCCCTATCGACCCCCTGGGTGAGGGCTCAGGTGAACAAGTCGATGAAGCTCCCGGCACTGGGGACCGCCCGCAAGCCCGTCGCTTCGAGCGGAAGGCGTGACGATCGGCGCCACGGCGGAGGCTGTCGTGAAGCAAATCGAACACTCACCCGGTTGGGGCATGAGCAAGGCCGTAGTCCCCCTCAGTGTTCGAAATCCCTGGTGGGCGAAGAGGGACTTGAACCCTCACGTCCTTTCGGACACAGGAACCTGAATCCTGCGCGTCTGCCAATTCCGCCACTCGCCCGGGCGACTCGGAATGCTAACGCGGCCAGCGGGCTCGTCATCCCGGGATCGTGTCGTCCCCGCCCGCTACCTTGTGCAGCGTGGACGTGATGCGTCGGCTGGAACGCCGACTGGAGGCCGTGCTGGAACGAACCGCCGGCAATCTCTTCCGGGGGGAACCACACATAGCGGAACTCGCCGGATCGGTCGTTCGCGTACTCGACCTGTCGGTCGACTCTGCGGGACTGGTGCCTAACCGGATCCTGGTTCCAGGAGAAGTCCCTGCCGCATCCATCCCCCTGCTCGAATCCGCCATCGGCGAGGCGATCGCCGAACGCGGTTGGAGGATCGAAGGTCCCGTCCGGGTGGTTCCGTCCGAGGTGCGAACAGTGACGGTGACCGTCGACCGGGGTCCGCTTCCCGTCTGGGCGCGCCTGATCGGGAAGGACGAAGAACTGGACGTCACGGTCAACCGGGCAGTGCTCGGACGTTCGTCGCATTGCGACGTGGTCTGCAACGACCCGTCGATCTCCCGACGTCACGCCCTCATGTGGCACCAGGACGACCGGATGCTGGTCACCGACCTGGGGAGTTCCAACGGCACCTTCGTCGACGACCGACCCATAGGTCAAACCCCGACCGAGATCGGCGACGGCTCTTCTCTCACACTCGGAGCCGCCCGGTACCGTGTGCGGAGGGTGCCGCGTGCCTGACTTTCTCCTGACCTTGCTCCGCCTGATCTTCCTGGCGTTGGTCTATCTGTTCGTATGGCAGGTGGCGCGCTCGATGACCACCCACGTCGGTTTTCGCTCCACCCGCAAACATCGTCGGCGGGGGACGAAAGTGGTCGTTGTGCGCTCGGACACCAACCCCGGACTCCAGTTCGTCGTCGAAGATTCGGTAGTCGTCGGGCGCAGCGACCAGGCCGACATCGTCATCGCCGACCCCTACGCTTCTGACTTCCACCTGCGGATGACGGCGAAAGACGGGCGGATCGTGCTGAGCGACCTCGGCAGTACCAACGGAACCTACGTCAACGGGCGACGGGTGACCGCGCCCACCGACCTCGGACGTGGTGACGCCGTCCAAGTCGGGAAGACGGTCATGGAGATCCGATGAAGTACCGCTGGGCAGTGGCCACTCATCCCGGCAACATCCGGCCCGGGAACGAGGATTCCGCATGGCCGACGTCGTCGGGCTCGGGTGACGGGCCGGTACTGGTGATGGTGGCCGACGGCATGGGCGGGGCCGTGGCCGGCGAGGTGGCGTCGAGTCTGGCCGTCGAGACCGCCCGGGAATCGGACGGAGACCTGGCCGATCGGGTGCTGGATGCCAACCGGGCAATCCTCGACGAAGTCGAACGCCGCCCGGAGCTGCGGGGCATGGGCACGACCCTGACGTTGTTCGAGCTCACCGAGGCGGGGATCGCCCACTTCGCCCATGTCGGGGATTCTCGTGCCTATCTGTTCCGCAACCTAGAACTCACCCAACTCACCGAGGACCACACTGTGGTCAACATGTATCTCCGCACTGGGGCCATCGCCCCGGAAGAAGCGGCCAACCACCCGCAGCGCAGCCTCATCACTCGGGCGGTGGGCCTGACCCCCGACCTCGACGTCGACACCGGCAACCTGCCTCTCGAGCCGGGCGATCGGCTGCTGCTCTGTTCGGACGGGGTCAACGGAATGCTCGACGACGCCGCCATCGCCGACGCCCTTTCCGTCGAGAGCAGCGAGGAAGCTGCCTGGCTGCTGGTCGAGAAGGCCAACCTGGCGGGCGGTCACGACAACATCACGGCGCTCGTGGTCGACGTCGTCGGGTGAGAAACCGCAAATGACCCGCAACGTCGAAGCGGCGTTGGTCGTTGCAGCCGCAGCGCTCGCCGCCTTCGGGACGACGCTGGTCAACCTGGCCGCCGAAGGCTCGGTGGACGCCCAAGTCGGTCTCACGTTCCTGATCTTCCTGATCACGTTCGGAGGTTTCGCGCTGGCGGTACGCACCTTCGCCCCAGACGCCTCCCCCCACCTGGTCCCTCCCGCCGCACTGGTCGCCGCCTTCGGGATGATCGAGATCTACCGGATCAACCCGGTACGAGCCGGACTGCAGCGGTGGTGGCTGTTGATCGCCGCTACGGGCGGAGTCTTGGTCCTCGCCTGGCTCGCCCGACAGGGCATCGACGTGCTGCGTCGCTACCGCAACATCACCCTGGCGGGTGCCGTGGTCCTGATGTTGACGCCACTTCTGCCGTCGGATTGGGTGGTTCCTGTCCGCGGCCTGACCGTCAACGGGAGCCGACTGTGGATCGAAATCGACCTCGGTTTCACCGCGCTCAACTTCCAGCCCGGGGAGTTGGCCAAGGTGGCGTTCGTCGTGTTCCTCGCCGGCTACCTGGCAGACCGCCGCACCGCCCTCATCGAGGCGCGGCGACGTATCGGTCCGATCGCCCTGCCCGAACCGCGCCAGCTCGTGCCGCTGCTCGCCGTGTGGGGAGCGACCTTGGCGGTGATGGTCGGCCAGCGAGACCTGGGGGCATCGCTTCTGTTGTTCGCCGTGTTCGTCGCCATGCTGTACGCCGCCACCGGCCAGTCCGGATACCTGTCCGGAGGGGTGGCTCTGACGGTGATCGGTGCCGTGGGCTCGTGGAGAGTCTTCGACCACGTCCAACGCAGGGTCACGGCCTGGCTGAACCCGCTCGGTGACTTCGAGAACGCCGGGTTCCAGGTGGCACAAGGGATGTTCGGGCTGGGGACCGGGTCGCTCTCCGGATCCGGACCGGGATTGGGACGGCCCGACCTGATCCCCAACGCCATCACCGATTTCATCTTCGCGGCAGTCGGAGAAGAGTTCGGATTTGCCGGCACGGTGGCGGTGCTCTCGGCGTATGCGCTGATCGTCGCCGCCGGGTTCGGAATCTCGCTCCGTTCTCGAGATCGGTTCCACAAGCTCCTGGCGGCCGGTCTGACCCTGACATTCGGGATCCAGACGTTCCTGATCATCGGCGGCGTTCTGCGGGTTGTTCCCCTCACCGGGATCACCCTGCCCTTCATGTCCTACGGGGGATCGTCGCTGGTCGGCAACTTCGTGCTGCTGGCCATCCTCCTGCGGGTCTCCCACGAGGAGGCAACCTCATGAACGGCCCCACCCGCCGTCTGGCATTGGTCCTGTTCTCGGGTTTTGCGGTGTTGCTGGCTGCGTCCTCCTGGTTCCAGGTGCTGGGAGCCGACCGGTATCGCGCCGATCCCCGCAACGTGCGCAACACGATCACCCTGATCGAAAAGGAGCGTGGACTGATCGTCGCCGGGGACGGGACGGTCCTCGCCCGATCCGACCCGGTGCCCGACACCCCGCAGACCTTCGCCCGGTCGTATCCGGAAGGACGCCTGTTCGCTCACACCGTCGGCTACACCACCTTCCTGGTTGGCAGCGCCGGATTGGAGGCTTCCTTCGCTGACGACCTCCGCAGTCGCCAGGATCTCACCATCAGTGACCTGCTGGCTGCACTCTTCGGCCGGGATCTGCGCCCACTCAACGTGCAGACCACCCTCCAGCCGATCGTCCAAGAAGCCGCCCATGCCGCGCTGGGAAACCAGCGGGGCGCGGTGGTGGCGCTCGACCCCCGCTCCGGAGCCGTCTTGGCGTACGCGTCCACGCCCTCCTTCGACCCCAACCTGCTCCTCGGCTCGGATGCGGTGGCGGTGCGTCAGCAGCTCCTCGACGACCCCGACCAGCCGCTCCTCGACCGGGCGGGACAGGCTCTCTATCCGCCTGGCTCGTCGTTCAAGGCGATCGTGGCTGCTGCTGCGATCGAAGCTGGAGTGGCCGGACCGGAGACCGAGTTCGAGGACGTCATCGTCTTCGACCTCCCGGGATCCGACGCCGACATCCGCAACGCAGACAGTGGACCCTGCGGAAACGGAAGCCGGGTGCTCTTGCAGACGGCATTCGCCCGTTCCTGCAACACCGTGTTCGCCGATCTGGCCATTCAGGTCGGTGCCCGCACGATCGGTGCCACCGCCACCCCGCTCGGATTCAACCGACCGATCGCATTCCCCTGGGAGATCGCCGTGTCGCGCTTTCCGGTCGACGATCTGGCCGAAGACGACGCCGCCCTCGGGCAAAGTGGCCTGGGCGAACGAGACGTGCGGGCGACACCTCTCGTGATGGCGATGGTGGCCGCCGCGGTTGCGAACGACGGCGAGGTGATGCAGCCCCGCATCGTCGACCAGGTCTTCGACGCCGATGCCAACACCGAGGAGTCGTTCACACCCCAACGCACTGGCCGAGCCATGTCCAGTGCGACTGCGGCGGTGATCGCCCAGATGATGGAGCGGACTGTGACCGACGGGACCGGAACCCGCGCCGCCGTTCCGGGTGTAAGAGTGGCCGGCAAGACCGGTACCGCTCAGGGTCCGAATGGCCCGCAGGTGTGGTTCATCGGTTTCGCCCCGGTCGACGACCCGGTGATCGCCCTCGCCGTGGTGGTCGAAGACGGGGGGACCGCCGGTGAGTCGGGAACCGGCGGGAGTGTGGCGGCACCGATCGCCGCCCGGATCATCTCTGCCTGGCTGGGCACCGGATGACCGGCAAACAGCCAACGGACCGCCGTAACCCTCACACCCCGTAGACTTGCCAACGGTTTTCGCATGGAACTCCCCCACGACCTCACCGACCGCTACCAACTGACCGCGCACCTGGCGCGCGGCGGGATGGCCGACGTCTATCAGGGGTACGACCGCCTACTCAACCGAAAGGTGGCGGTGAAAGTCCTGCACTCTCAGCTTTCGAACGACGAGGCGTTCGTCAAGCGGTTCCGGAAAGAGGCGCAGGCCGCCGCCAACCTCACCCATCCAAACATCGTCGGCATCTACGACTGGGGACAGCTCGACACCACCTATTTCATCGTGATGGAACTGGTGGAAGGGCGGTCGCTGCGGGAGGTCCTCCGTTCGGAGGGAACCCTCCTCCCCCGGCGGGCCGTCGAGATCGCCGCTGACGTGTCCGCCGCACTCTCGGTTGCCCACCGGGCAGGACTGGTCCATCGTGACATCAAGCCAGGAAACATCCTGTTGGCCCCCGACGGCACGGTGAAGGTCACCGACTTCGGCATCGCCCGGGCATGGGACGACAGCCAAGAGCTGACCCGCACCGGTGCGGTGATGGGCACCGCCACCTACTTCTCACCAGAACAGGCCCAGGGGTCGACTGCCGACGAACGCAGTGATGTCTATTCGGTCGGTGTGGTCCTCTACGAGATGCTCGCCGGGAGCCCGCCGTTTCGCGGCGACAACCCGATGGCGGTGGCGTACCAGCATGTGTCCCAGGCCGCCGCCCCACCCTCCAATGTCAATCCGGACGTGCCGGAGAGCCTCGACGGGATCGTTCTCACTGCCATGGCCAAGTCGCCGGACGACCGTTATCAGACCGCAGAGGCGATGCGCCAGGACTTGTGGGCGGCATTACAGGGACGCGCTCCGGTGGCGGCGGCTCCGGTGGCCGCCGGCATGGCACTCGCCGGTGACGACGAGGCAGCCACACGCATGATGACCCAGCCGGTGCCGCCGGCGACCGCTCCCCCTGACCAGGGATACAGGGTGCTGGAGGATCCGCCCTCGTCGAATCTGGCGTTCGTGGTCGGCACGTTCGCCCTGTTGATCACCCTCGGCGTGCTCGTCTACCTGGTGTTCGACCTGTTGGGCGGCACCGACACCACCGCCGCCGAGACGGTCGAAGTGCCGGCGGTGGTGGGAATGACCGCCGCAGATGCGATCCGTGCTCTCGCCCAGGTCGATCTGATCGGCATTCCCGAGGAAGTGAACGACGATTCGGTCGATCCGGGAATCGTGGTGGACAGCGACCCGGCGGCCGGAGAACTCGTCGAACCGAACACCGACGTCATCATCTACGTTTCGGCCGGAGCGAGCACCGAGGACGTGCCCTTCCTCGAAGGCCTGGAACGGGCGGCTGCCGAGGAGGAGATCCGCAACCGCGGCTTCACCGTGGGCAACGTGACCGAAGAGTCGAGTGACACCGTCCCCGAGGGGATCGTCATCCGGCAGTCGCCTCCTCCGAACACTCCCGTGCAACCTGGATCCGCCATCGACTTGGTGGTGTCGAGCGGCCCCGACAGCGTGGTTCTGGACGACCTGACCAACATGACCGAACGTGAGGCCACCGCACGGCTGGACACCCTCGGACTCACCTACGTGTTCGAGACCGAATACAGCGACGAGATCGAACGAGGCAGGGTGATCCGCACCGACCCCGGCCCCAATACCCCCCTCCCGCCCGGATACGAGGTGTTGGTGGTGCTGTCCGACGGGCCAGAACCCATTCCGGTACCGAACCTGATCGGCATGGACGTCGACACCGCCCGGGCCGAACTGGAAGCGCTCGGACTGGTACTCGAAGTCAACAACTCGACGATCGAAGTCTCCGACCCCGAACAGGTGGGGCGGATCCAGGCGCAGAACCCCACCCAGCCGGCGACGCTCTTCCCCGGGGACATCGTGCGGGTGACCCTGGGCGCCGCACCGGAGACAACCACCACTACCCAACCGGAAACCACGACGACCACGGAGCCACCTCCCTGATCCCGAGATCCGGCGTATCACATGAGCGGTAGGGGCCGGAATCGCTCGCTACTCGCCTGGTACGACGCCAGCCGGCGAAACCTCCCGTGGCGGGAGACCCGTGATCGGTGGGCGGTCCTGGTGTCGGAAGTGATGCTGCAGCAGACTCAGGTCAGCCGTGTCGTTCCTGTCTTCGAACGGTTCATGGCCTCCTATCCCAGCCCGGACGACTTCGCGGAGGCGAGTCCTGAAGATGTGATCGCCGTCTGGGGCGGACTCGGCTATCTGCGTCGGGCCCGGAACCTGCGCGCCGCCGCCCGACGAATCTCACAGACCGGCTGGCCCGACGACCTGACCCAGCTCCCCGGGGTCGGTCCGTACACCGCAGCGGCGGTCGCCGCGTTCGCCGACGGTCGGCGGGTCGCTGCCGTCGACGTCAACCTTCGGCGGGTGTTGTCCCGCTGGGAGGGCCGGCCGCTGACCCTTTCGGAGAGCATGGTGGTGGGTGACGGCCAGGTCGACCCGGATCGTCCTGGTGACTGGAACCAGGCGATGATGGACCTCGGGGCGTCGATCTGCCGGCCGCGCAACCCGCAATGCGAGATCTGCCCGGTGGACACCTGGTGCTCGGATCCGGGCATCCGGCAGGAGGCCGGCCGCCAGACGCCGTACGAAGGCTCGGTACGCCAGGCCCGCGCCGCCGTTCTCAAGAAACTGGCGCACGGCCCGATCGCACGGGGTCGGGTGGGCGTCGATCTGGCACCGGAGACGGTGCAGGCCGCCATCGCCGCCCTCGAATCGGAAGGGGCGATCCTCGACGACCGCGGAACCCTCCGGCTGGCCTGACCTAGCCGTCGAGGAAGTTGCTCAGCAGCGCCTGCCTTCGGTGGTCATGATCGACTCGGGGTGGAACTGCACCCCGAAGATCGGAAGCTCGCGATGCCGGATTCCCTGCACCACCCCGTCTTCCTCGCTCCAGGCGCATGGCTCCAACACGTCGGGCAGTTCGACAGTGGCCAGCGAGTGATATCGCGTGGCGATGAACGGGTTCTCGAGTCCAGCGAAGATGCCCTGCCCGTCGTGACGGATCGTCGAGGTCTTGCCGTGTTTCGGTTCGGGTGCGAGGTCGACCCTGCCTCCGAACACCCGGCCGATCGCCTGATGGCCGAGACATACTCCCAGGGTGGGAATCCGATGGCCGAAGCGGCGGATGAACTCTTCGGAGTGTCCGGCGTTTTCCGGCCGGCCGGGTCCCGGCGAAATCAACAGACGATCGAACTCGAGTGCTTCGGCGTCGGCGGGATCCAGGGCATCGTTCCGGACGACATAGGGGTCCGCTCCCAACTCGCCCAGGTACTGGACGAGGTTGAACTTGAATGAGTCGTAGTTGTCGATGACGAGCACTCGCATGGACCGAACCCGGCTGGCGGGTGGTGAGCATACAGGCAGGTCTGGTCCACTAGATTGGGGTTCCCGACCAGAACACGACTGTGCCTGAATCGAAACGACGCAAACCCAAGCAAACCACCGCCACCCGCCCACAGAACCCGGCCTCGGCCGCTCATCAAGGCGACCCGTCCCCCACCTGGTACGTGGCGACGATGGCGGGTCTCATGGTCGCCGGGGTGCTGCTGGTGCTGGTGCGGTTCATCTTCAGCCTCGACCAGTTGTTCCTCGTCGGAGGCCTGGCGCTCATCGCCGCCGGCTTTCTGATGACCACCAACTACCGCTGACCCCGCGGCGAATGACACGGGTGTAATTCTCCCCACCTGTGGGGAAGTCCGTGGAGAACCGGGCGCTCCGTAGACTCGTCCACACATGGGCGACATCGGGCTGCTGAACATCGTCATCGCCGTGGTGCTGGCAGTGGTGATCTGGAGGGGGCTCTCCTGGCTGGTCCGCCTGCTGTCATGGGAGCCACCGGAAGTGGACCCGGCCGATGTGGTCGAAGTCGACCAGGCGTACAAGTGCACCGTGTGCGGAACCGAGGTGGTGATGACTGCGGTCAACGTCATCGAAGACGCCGCCCCGCGCCACTGCCGCGAAGACATGATCCCCGTCTGGCGCCCCTGAACCGGTAGACGATTCCGTCGGATACGACGGATCTTGGGGGTCAGATCAGTTCGAGGAGGGTGCCGTTGGCCATGCCGCCGCCCTCGCACATGGTCTGCAAACCGCGGCGGGCGTTGCGGCGCACCATCTCGTGCACCAGCGTGGTCATCAGCCGGGCACCCGACGCTCCCAGAGGATGACCTAGAGCGATCGCCCCGCCATTGACGTTGGTGCGGTCCCACAAAGCCATCGGATCCGAGCCGCCATGTTCGATGCGCCAGGCTGCCGTCACTGCAGCGAAGGCCTCGTTGACCTCGAACAGGTCGATGTCGTCGATGCCGAGCCCCGACTTGTCGAGGATCTTCGAGGTCGCCGGGATCGGACCGGTCAACATCATCACCGGGTCGACCCCGGCGAGCGAGAAGTGGGTGAACCGCGCCATCGGGGTCAACCCGAGTTGCTCCGCCTTGTCCTCGGACATGATGAGAACGGCGGCGGCGCCGTCGGAGATCTGCGACGAGTTGCCGGCGGTGACCACACCGTCCGGCTTGAAAGCAGGCTGCAGGCTGGCCAGCTTCTCGAGCGACGTGTCGAACCGGATTCCCTCGTCCTTGGTCATCACCGAACCGTCGGGGAGGGTGACGGGGACGATCTGGGTCTCGAATCGGCCCTCCTCGGTTGCTTGAGCGGCGCGCCGGTGTGACTCGAGCGAGAGGGCGTCGAGTTCCTCTCGGCTCAGACCCCACTTCTCGGCGATCATCTCCGCCGAGATGCCCTGCGGTACCAGTCCGTTGGCATACCTGTCCATCACCTTGGGTCCGAACGGCATCCCCGGCCCCTGCTGAGCGGTTATTCCCATCGGCACCCGGGTCATCGACTCGACTCCGGCGGCGATCACCACGTCGTAGGCACCGGCCATCACGCCCTGGGCGGCAAAATGCGCGGACTGCTGGGACGATCCGCACTGACGATCGATGGTGGTACCCACCACGTCCTCGGGGAAGCCGGCGGCGAGGGCGGCGTTGCGGCCGACGTTGAGGCCCTGCTCACCGGTCTGCATAACCGTGCCCATGATCACGTCCTCGACCAATCCCGGGTCGAGATCGTTGCGCTCGGCAAGGGCGTGCAGCGGGATCGACGCCAGATCGACCGGGTGGATGTCCTTGAGCGCTCCGTTCCGACGTCCGACCGGGGTTCGGACTGCATCGACGATGACTGCGCTGCGCATAGCGTGGACTCCTCCTGCTGGTCTCCGTAGAAACCGACCAAGTGGTCTGTTTCTTCCCCGAAGACTACCGAATCACGAGAAGTGGTTGGCGAGCTCGCGAAATCTGGCTCCTGAGCTCCCGACGCGCAGGCGGATGGGCCCGACGGGCGAGTCCGACAGCCCGTGACACAGTCCGCTCGTACCTCAGACCATTTCGACCAGGAGTCGCGTAGATTCGGAATCCGAAGGTGAACCCTGCGAGGAGGTGGACATGCGAGTCCGCGACATCCTTCGTACCAAGGGTCACGACGTCGTGACCACACGAGACGACGTGCCCGTCGAGGCGATCGTCCACCGGCTCCGGGTCGAGAACATCGGCGCGGTCGTCGTGACAGACCGGCACGGCCGGATCGAAGGCATCGTGTCCGAACGTGACGTGGTCCGGGCCCTGAGCGAACACGGATGCGAAGCGCTGCGGATGCCAGTCCGGTCGGTGATGACTCGTCCGGTTCCGAGTTGTGGACCGGATTCCAAGCTGCAGGACGTGATGGCGACGATGACCGTCCGGCGGTTCCGTCACATCCCGGTGGTCGACGGCGACGAACTGGTCGGCATCGTCAGTATCGGCGACCTCGTCAAGTACCGCCTCGACGAGTTGGAGACCGAGACGCGCGTCCTGCGTGACTACGTGATCGGAGGGCGGTAGCGGACTTCCGGCGAAACCCCTGCGAGTAACGATGCCGCTCCGTGTTGCCCAACTCTCCGACATCCACTGCGGCTCGCCGCGGCACGATGCGCGGCTGCTGGCCCAGGCGGTGGATCAGATCCTGGCCATGGAGCCGGACCTGGTGGTGGTGGCGGGCGATCTGACTCAGGAGGGGTATGCCGAGGAGTTCCAGGCGGCGCGGGATGCGCTTCGCCCGCTCCAGGAATCGCTCACCACCGTGATCGTGCCGGGGAATCACGACGCCAAGAACGTCGGGCATCTCCATTTCGAGGATCATTTTGGCAAAGGCGAGGACGGCCGAGCCGACACGACTCTCCGTCTCCGCCGAGAGAACGAGCCCAGCAGCGTCTGCGTGGTGGCGGTGGATTCGTCCAAACCGGACCTGGCCGACGGTGAGGTCGGGAAGTTCCGTTACGGCTGGATCCGCCAGCAGTTCGCCGAGCCCGCCGACCTCCGGATGTTCGTGTTGCATCACCATCTCGTGTCGGTTCCCGGTACCGGACGGGAGCGCAACATCGTGTGGGACGCCGGTGATGTACTGGCGGTGCTCGAAGAGTGCCGGGTCGACGTCGTCTTGTGCGGACACAAGCACGTTCCACACGTGTGGTTGTTGGGGAAGATGCTCCTCGTCAGCAGCGGAACGGTTTCCTCGTATCGCACGCGAGGGTATGCCCGACCGTCGTTCAACGTGGTCGAGATCGACTCAGACCGCATCCGGGTGACACTGGTGCACCCGGGGTCAGACGAGCGTGTCGTCGCCGACTTCGATCGCGCTGGGAGACGACTGGTGCGTAACCCCCAGTTCAGCGAGATGTTCTCCAAGGAAGGGTGGGAGTGGTGACGGTCTTGCGTCTCTTCCTGAGTGCGGTGGCAGCGAGCGAGTTGGACGACGTGGTCGCGTTGCTTCGCACCGATGTGGTTCCGGCGTTTTCCGCCCACCCCGAGTGTCTCGGAATCGAACTGGTCATCGCGGACAGGGCCGGTGCCGATGGCCTCGTCGAGGGTGGAGTTCTCACCCGTTGGACGACGCGGGTGGCGATGGAAGCGGCGTTGAAAAGCGTCGAGCTGACCGCGAGTCAGGAACGTGTGCGACGTCTGATGCGTCGAGAACCCATGCGCCTCGTCCTCGAAGTCGTCGACTGAGGCGCCGGTGTCCAGCGCTCTTCGAGGAGACCGGCTAGTTCTTCGATCCCGCCCTCCATCCTGACCTGGTTGTGGATGAAACCGATCTCCGCCCCTGCGGCTCTCGCCAACGGAAGCACCACCGCTGCCGCTGCACCTTTGACTTCGGTCAGTACCAGATGGTGCTGCGCGAGATGGGAGAGTTCATCGACGAGAACCCGCCGGTCGCCGAGAGAATGGATCACCTGCACCCCGGCAGCGCCGAGCTGGCGAAGATGGTGAAGTAGCTGGGGTCCGACGGAGGCATCGGCCGTGGACACCACCACCACTTGCCTGCCCTCGACAGAAGTCGTGGGATCGGGCCGCAGAGAAGCAGTGAACACCGGGAGTCCGGGTTCGACCGCCTGTATCCGGTCGGACAGGCCGGTTCCTTCGCCCACCACGACCACGGCATCGGTCAGCGCTAGCCGGAACGGTCCGAAATAGCCGTCGAGAAACTCCGGGTCGATGGCGGAGGACGTGACCAGGACCGTGGCGTCGGCGTGAGCCGGAGGAATAGCGGTGCCGCTGCCCTCGAGAAGGACGACGCCGGGATCGAGTTCGGTTGCCGCGGCTACTCCGGCGGCGAAGTCGTCGTCAACCGTCACACCAGCCGGGCCGGCCCCTAACCGGCGTGTCCCAACCGTGTCGACGCCGGCGAAGAGGGCGTCCTCCACGTAGTCCGAGGTGGCGTGCAAGCCCTCCGCGAGTAGGCGGTCGAGGACCGACTCCGGTAACTCCCCGTCCACGGACAATACGAGTGGCCGATCTGGGCCTCCCCTGCCCATCGTGACGATGCACGGCTCGAGTCTCTTCTCCTTCCAGTGCCGGGCGAGAGCGATCGAGACACTTGTCTTCCCGGTCCGCTTGCCGGTGCCGATCACGGCCACGGTGGGACAACGCGTGAGACGGGGTCGGAGCGGCGGTGTCATGTCGATCCCGCCTCCGGAGTAGGTGACGCCTGCCGCCAATGCGTATCCAGCCAGGGCGAAACGACTCCGTGCATCGACAACCGGCTCATCCGACAGGTCGAGCACCTTCGTCACCCCGAAGCGATCTACCGCTTGGGGAATCATCTGCCGTGCCGGGCCCTGCAGCACCGGAACGCTGAGCCGGGGGACCGTCCCCGTCTTTTCGAAGCCACCCAAGAACAGAGCAACGACCGGTGGACACGAGCCGGACGCACGCATTCTCGCCAGGTGTGCTTCGATGACTTCCGGCTGATGCTCGCCGTCGATGAGTACCAAGGCCCCGCTCACGACCCGACCGCCGCCTGCTCGTTTCGGTCCGAGGCCAGCACCTCCGCCACAACGAGGTCGACCACTGCCTGGATCGCATCGTCCAGGCTGCGCGCGTCGATCGTCGAGATGGCATGCTTCGCCGCCAGTGCCACCAGGTGGGACTGGACCTGGCGGATAGCATCGAAGTGCCTGAGGTACCGGCCCGCATCCCGCCCATGCTCGTTCTCGAGTCGATGAAGGAAGTGGGATCGGTGCACGTGGGGGTCGTCCAGTACCAGCAGGACCTGCACGACGACCGCTTCGGCTCGGAGGCTCTCGAGCCAGCCTTCGGGGAAGATGCCGGGGACCAGATGCACTCCCTCGACGATCACGTCCTTACGCTCGGTCACCATCCGCGAGATCAGCTCGGTCGCTCCTCGACTCACAGTGGACGCCTGGGAAATGGCTCCCTGCACGATGTCGCCGTCCGATTCGAAGGATGAGCGGTGGATCTCCGGGGCCTCGCTCGGTGACAGGAAGCCACGCATGATGTGGCGGATGATGTCGGTCGTGACCATCCGGTTGATGTCAAGCCGAGCCGCGAGTTTGGTGGCGACGGTGGACTTTCCCACCCCGGTCGCTCCGCCGATCAGAACCACCAGCGGTCGTGGTGAACGCTTGGCGCTTCGCCATGCGAGATAGCGGTCGCAGGTGTCCTGGCCGACCTCGGTACGCAGTACGTCGGCGGCGGTCGTGATCAACAGCTCCGAACGCACCTTGGACGCGTGGCTCGATCGAAGTCGCTGCTCGATGTGGGCGGCGAGCGAGTAGGCCGTCCCCGGCGACAGGCCGGTAGCCATGATGGATGCGGCCATCAGCCCCTTCGAATACGGGAGAGTGGTGCCGTAGCGATCTTCGACCCAGATGAGCGGTCCCGGTGGGGACACGGCCTTGCGTGCTGTCATGATCCGCCTCCTCCGTCGGCCCTCACGGGCCTCCGGGAGCCAGCGGTCTGGCTCCTTCCTCGGCGCCTACGGGGTTAGCTGACGGGCTCGGACGGGAAGGTGTCCTTCTCGGCGATGGCCGAGATTCGCCCCGAAGAATGGTTCCCCCGTCTCGACCGTGATCGGTCGAGTTCGGCGTACTGCTGAGGATACCCGACACCGACGACATGCGGGAGGACGGGAGGCCTCGTGGGCTACGCGATCTCAGCGGCCGTACGTCGCACTATCGCCAAGGTGTGAGGGATACGAGCTGTGAGGGATACGAACGTTCCGTGGAGCTGAGGGGATTTGAACCCCTGACCCCCTGGTTGCAAACCAGGTGCTCTGCCAACTGAGCTACAGCCCCGGGTGAAGCCGACATCATATCCGCCCGGGGAAGGGGCCCAACCTGGGCGTTTCCGTCTGGCGGATGACCTCGGGTTCTCGCTATCGTCCCTGTCTCGCATCTCGGGCCTGTAGCTCAGCTCGGTTAGAGCGCTGCCCTGATAAGGCAGAGGTCCCTGGTTCAAATCCAGGCAGGCCCACCGTGAAACTGCAGTCAGACACCTCCCGGCGCTCACCACGGTCGGTAGGTCATCGGATCAGGTTCTCCACCCCGTCGGGGACGTGCGCGGGTACGTTTGAGAGACGATGGCTCGATACCTGGTCGTCGCCCATCAGACCGCGAAGAGTTCCGAACTCCGCCGAGCGGTGCTCGACATCGCC
>JBKHXZ010000099.1:0-6764 GCA_046565785.1 Acidimicrobiia bacterium | reverse complement strand
CGGTATCCGCTCCACGGGTATCGGGGGCAGCGCAGCACCCAGTGACAGGGTGGCCAGAACGGCCACCAACTGAAGCCGGATGCTCATTCCAACAGCCCGCGCAGCTCGGCTGCGACCATCGCCCGGTGGAGAGCCACGATCGACTCTCCTGTGGCCTCGACCACGTTCCGGGCCTGCTCTCGTCCCTCGGCATTCCGGATGCGAAGGAGCGGGGCGGCGAGTTGGGCCACGACGTCCGCTTCTCGTTCTGCTGCGTGCTTGACGGCTCGCAGATGCCGGGGTTCGAGGCCTTGCGCGAACAGTCGACGGGCCTCGGAGGCGACGACGAGTGCCTCTGCGGGGTAGACCCCGTCGATAGGGTCGGCCAGCAGGCCGTGGGTGACAAGCGATTCGAGCTGGGGTTCGGTGAGTCCGGACCGTCGCAGCAGCTCGGATTCGGTGAGCGGTTGGGAACGATGATCCAACAGCCCAGTACGCAGAGGCGGTTCGGTGTCGTCTACCTCTTCCCCCCTCTCCCACAGTGTCAGCTTCGACTTGATCACTTTCAGAGGCAGGAAATGGTCTCGCTGTTGGCGAAGGATGAACCGCAGGCGTTCCACGTCGGAACGGTCGAACATGCGGTAGCCGCCTTCGGATCGGGCTGGAGCGAGGAGTCCCTGGGATTCGAGGAAACGGACCTTGGAGATCGAGACGTCGGGGAACTCCTCGCGGAGGTCGTTGATCAGCTCTCCGATCGAAAGCAGATCCTCGTCCTCGGGAGGAGCGGGTTCAGCCATCTCCGTGCGCAACGATCAGATGGAACCGACCGATGAGGACTTCGTCCCCGGGGGACAAGGTGTGCGTGTCCACCCGCTCACCGTTGACGTAGGTTCCGTTGGTCGAGCCGGCATCCTCCACGACCAGGCCGTCCGGGCCGGCACTGAACCGACAATGGTGTCGGGACACCGTGACGTCGTCGAGGAAGATGTCGGAGTCGGGGTGACGTCCGACGGTCGTCGACCCCGGGTGCAGCACGAAGGTCATCCCCGCACGGGGGCCGCGTTCTACGACGAGGGCGTATCCGTCGAACCCGGTGACGTCTGCGGCCTCTTCCGGCGAGAGGGCGGGATGATGATCGGACACCGGGACGAAGACCACGGTGGGGTCTGCTTCGATGTGGGTCCCGCACGCAGGGCACGTGGACACGCCGGAACCGAGTTCGGTCTCACAGTTCGGACAGCGCATCATGACGGGTGGATCACCTACTCGGTGAGCGCCCGGTAGGCGGTCGCATCGAGGAACTCGGGCAGGTCGTCGGCGGCTTCCATTTCCACCAGCCAGCCATCGCCGTAGGGATCGGAGTTCACCAGCTCGGGCTGTTCGGTGACGGCAGTGTTCACCGCCACCACCGTTCCGGCGACCGGGGCGTACACCTCCCCCACCGACTTGGTGCTTTCGACTTCCGCGAGAAGGCCTCCGGCGTCCACGCTTGCACCGGCCTCAGGGAGCTCGACGAAAACGATGTCGCCGAGCTGGTCTTGGGCGTAGTCGGTGATTCCCAGCCGGAAGCGGCGACCTTCGGTCGGCCGCAGCCACTCGTGCTCCTCGGTGTAGATCAGGTCGTCGGGGAACTGCATGACGGCGATGGTAGCCGGGGACGGTTCACGGATGGGAGGCGAGGTTCCGTCGGATGTCGGTGGCGTATTGCACTGCCACGACCCAGTACAGAACCAGTCCGACCACGCCACTGAGCCAGGCAGCCGTACCGAAGATCCACGGCAGGATGTCGGCGGCGGTCAGGTAGAACGACGGAATCGCCCCGTACAGGAGGAACGTCGCCAGTTTGCCCAGGTACCGAACCTCGATGTGCCCGCCACCCCGCGCCGCCAGGTAGAGGGCGCCGACTGCCACCAGCACCTCCCGGGCGATCAAAGGTAGGCCGATCACCGGCGGGAGAACGCCCACCAGCAGCCCTCCGAGCACGGCGGAGGCGATCATCAGCCGGTCCGCTAGCGGGTCGAGGAAGGCGCCGACTTCGGACTCCTGGGAGAGTCGCCGAGCCAGGTATCCGTCGACCCAGTCGGTCGATCCGATGATGAAGATCAGTGCCGCCGCCAGCCCAATGCGGTCTTCGGCCACCAGCACGTACCAGAAGTACGGCACGGCAGCGAGGCGCGCAAACGAGATGGCGTTCGGGAGCGTGAGGATGCGGTTGTTCCGCGAGGGCGAGGGCGGAGGACTACTCAGGCTGTCTTCTCGACCAGGTGGCATGCGACGAAGTGCCCGCCGCCCTTGTCCTCCAACGGAGGATGATCCTCGGTTTCGCAGATCGGCTGGGCCCACGGGCATCGATCGATGAAGCGGCACCGGGCGGGCGGATTGATCGCCTTGGTGATGCCGCCGAGGATCTCGACTTCGGGTTTTTCGAAGCTCGGGTCGGGCACCGGAACCGCGGAGAGCAACGCGCGGGTGTACGGGTGCTGAGGATTGCCGAGGATCTCCTCGGTGTCGCCGATCTCGACGATCTTGCCCAGATACATCACCGCGATCCGATCGCACATGTACCGGGCGACCGCCAGGTCGTGGGTGATGTAGAGGTACGAGACGTTGAACTCGTCGGCGAGCTTCAACATCAAGTCCATGATCGAGATGCGGATGGACACGTCGAGCATCGAGGTGGGCTCGTCGGCGACCACGAAGCTGGGGTCGAGCACGAGTGCCCGGGCGATGGCGACCCGCTGGCGCTGCCCGCCTGACAGCTCGTGGGGGTAACGGAAGAGGAAGGTCTCTGGCGGAGTCAGGCCCACCAGTTGGAGCATGTCGCTGACCCGTTCCTCGCGCTCGTGCAGTGTGCCGATGTTCTGCACGGCGAGGGGTTCGGACACGGTCTCGAAGACCGTCCGCCTGGGGTTCATCGACTCGTACGGATCTTGGAAGATCATCTGCACACGGCGACGGAACTTGCCCATGTCGGAGTCGTCGATGTGGGCGACGTCGACCAGGTCGTCGGACCCGGACGAGTCGCCCAACAGGATCTGTCCGCTGGTGGCGTCGGTCAGCCGCACCAGCATGCGTCCGGTGGTCGACTTGCCGCATCCGGATTCTCCAACCAACCCGAGGGACTCGCCGGGGGCGATCTCGAAGGAGATGCCGTCGACGGCGTGGATGAAGTCCACCGGCTTGCGGAACATGCCGCGGGACACCGGGAAGAGCTTGGTGAGCCCGCCGACTTTGACGAGTGGCTGGCTCATTTGATCAACGCTCCGATTTCGGGAACCTCTTGCCAGTTCCAACATGCGACCAGGTGCCCGCCGCCGATGTCTTCCGGCGGTGGTTCGTCGGTACGGCATTGATCGGTGGCCCACGGACAGCGCGGATTGAAACGGCACCCGGAGGGAGGGTCCAACAGGTTGGGCGGTTCCCCTTCCAGCGGTGCCAGCTTGCGCCGCGGACCGGTGACCGAGGGCGTCGAGGAGAGCAGCAGGAAGGCATACGGGTGGCGAGGACGGGCGAAGACCTCTCTGGTGGGCCCGATCTCGACCAGCTTTCCGGCATACATGACGCCGATGGTGTCGGTGACTTCGGCGATGACGGCGATGTCGTGGGAGATGTAGATGATCGACATACCGAGTTCGGCCTGGATCTTCTTCAGCTCCTGCAGGATCTGATCTTGCACGATCACATCGAGGGCGGTCGTCGGTTCGTCGGCGATGATCACCTTCGGGTCGCACGACAGGGCCATGGCGATGATCGCCCGCTGTCGCATACCGCCTGAGAATTCGTGGGGGTACCGCTCGGCCATGGCCGGGTTGAGCCCGACCAGGTGGAAGAGACGCTCGATCCGGTCGTTGGACTCGGCCGCGGACAGCCGCGGCCGGAAATGGAGGTCCATCGCCTCGCGAATCTGATCTCCGACCCGGTACACCGGGTTCCAGGCGTTCATGGCACCTTGGAACACCATCGAGATGTCGCTCCACCGGCGCTGACGCATCTCGGATTCGCTCAGCGTCAGCAGGTTGGTGCCTTCGAGGCGGATCTCTCCGGATTTGAATTCGGCGTTGTCGGCCACGAGCCGGAGTAGCGACATGGCGATGGAAGTCTTGCCGCATCCGGACTCGCCGACGAGGCCCAGGGCCTCACCGGAGTGCAAGGTGAAAGTGACGTCTTCTACTGCGGAGACGTCGCCTTTGTCGGTCTTGTAATTCATGACGAGGTGGTCGACCTCGAGCAACGGCCGGCTCATGGAACGCGCCTCAGCGACTCAGGAATTGGGCACATGGATTCTCAACGTCTCCTCAGCCTGGGGTTGATCACTTCGTCCATGGCGCGGCCCACCAAGAAGAAGGCCGCGGCCAACAGGGTCACCGCCAATCCGGCGGGGAACACCATCCACCAGTAGGTCCCGCCTTGCAGCAGGTACCCCTCGGTGTTGGCAAGGTTGATCATCAGACCCCACGACGTCTTGACGTTGAGGAGCCCGAGGAACGACAGCGTCGCCTCGCTCTGGATGGCGGCGGTCACTGTGAACATCATGTAGAGGAAACTGAGCGGCATCACGTTGGGGACCAGATGACTGAAGATGATGTGGCTGTGACTCCCCCCGGCGACTCGCGCCGCATCGATGAACGGCTTCACCTTGACCGCCAGGGCCTGGGACTTGAGGACGATGGCGGTCCCGCCGAAGCCGCCGAGGAGTCCGATTACCAGGGCCAGGTGCCACAACTCGAACCGGATGATGGCGCCCAGCACGATCAGCACGGCCAGGGCGGGGATCATGATCAGCAGATCGGCGAGACGCATGAAGAACGAATCGAGTGCACCGCCGAAGTAGGCGGCGATCGATCCGACCATGGTGGCGATGACCACGGTCACCGTGGCGGCGATGAATCCGAGGCCGAAGGCGGCGCGTGCGCCGTGCATGAGCTGGGACATGATGTCGCGGCCTAGTGGGTCGGTTCCCAGCCAGTGGCGGGAGTCGGGCGGCGCGGGCTGCAACGGACGCTCGAAGGTCTCGCCGATCTGGAGATCCTGGGGGATCCGCTGGTCGAGGATCAGGTCACGCAGGTCGATCTGGGTGAGGGGGTCGGTCTTCTCGGCGACCAGCGTCACCTCCACCGTGGGCGGATTGGGTTCGAGGCCGGTCACCGGGTCGTAAACGGCAGGAGTCCAATAGCCGGTAGCGAAGAAGATCGAAGGGAGGATGGCGGCGAGCCCGAACAGCGCGATGATGGCGAGGCCGATGAGCCCGACCGCGTTGGAACGGAACAGCTTCCAGTTCGCCTTGAACGAACGTCGGAAGAGTGTCCAACGGATGCGCCACAGCGAGTCGGTGCGGACGGCATCCTTGATCCGCTCCTCGGGAGCGTCGTCTGGAAGGTCGGGGGTTTGGAGCAGGTCGGTCACTGCGATGGTCTCCTAGTTCGATCCCGACACCCGGATGCGAGGGTCCAAGACGCCGTACAGCATGTCGACGATGAAGTGTCCAACGAGGGCAAGCACGCCGATGAAGGAGAAGGCGGCAACGGCCACGGGGATGTCCTCGCTGGTGACCGAGGTCACCAGGATCTCCCCCATCCCCGGCCAGGAGAAGACAGTTTCGGTGATGATTCCCCCGTCCAACACTGTGGCCACCGCCAGCACCAATGACGTGGTGACCGGCAGCAAGGCGGTTCGGGCGGCATGTTTGTCCCGAACGTCCTTTTCGCTGAGGCCCTTGGCTCGGGCAGTGAGGATGAAGTCTTCGCTCATCGTCTCCAGCATGGAACTGCGGGTGAGCAGCATGATCCCGGCGAAGTTCACCAGGGTGAGGACCCCGACCGGCAACAGCAGATGCTCGGCGATGTCTCCGGCGTACACCCGCATGGCAACTCCGGCCTCGGTCCCCCACCAGTAGTAGAGAAATCCGGCGATGACCGCGGCCGTCCCGCCGAACCGGACCAGTCTGGCCACACGATGGTCGCGTAGCTTCCCGGCGACGATCTGGGCGGTGAAGAGCAACGCCGAAGTGACAGCGACGGTCCAGAAGAGCCGCATGAAGACTTCGTTGGCGGTGTACGGGGCCTGACGCCACTCGGTGGGGTCGAGGAACTTGGAGATGGGCAGCCAGCCGAGCTTGGCGGCGAACAGCCAGATCATCACCAGGGCGAACCACGGGTAGAACACCGTGAAGAGCCCGACGCCGCCGATGGTGATGGCCATCTCTCCCCGTTTGCCCCGCCGCCACGCCAGGTATTTGCCGGCGATGAAGCCGGCCCAGTAGTAGGTCACCAGGGCGGTGAGGAACAGCACGATCGTTCTGGGGAGCCGTTCGCCGATGATGTCGGTAACCGGCCGCGGATACTGGTTGAACGAGTATCCCAAGTCGCCTTGGAAGAACTTCGTCATGTAGTCGGCGAACTGGACGGGAATCGGCTTGTCCAAACCCAGGCGTTCGATGGCGATCTGACGTGCCTCGGGCGGAAGGTTCGGGTTACCGGCGAACTTCTGGGCGACGATGTCGCCGGGAAGGGCATAGAGAAGGAACCAGGTCAACGTGATGAACACGAGGAACAGGACCACCATTTGCAGCAGGCGGCGCGTGAAATAGCGGGCCATCGATTCCTCCTCTCACCAAAGACCGACGGATCTTGCCCTGTGGGGTGTATGCCCGCTGGCGGCTGCGCATGTTACCGAACCCAGCGCCTGCCCCCGGGCTTCGCCCAGCCCCTTGACGGTTCCTCAGGACTCGTCCGAATCCTCAGGAACGGCCACGACGCTGTCGCTGTGGTGCCGTGGGGTGTCGGCAC
>JBKHXZ010000098.1:0-2152 GCA_046565785.1 Acidimicrobiia bacterium | reverse complement strand
TCGACGTAGGCGTCGGACCGTCCCGCATGGTCGGGGGGAACGAGATGCGCTCCGAGGAATGTGGTGTCGTCGGTGAACTCACGACCGATCTGCAGGTGACGCCGTTCTTCGTCAACCGAGAGGCCGTACCCGGACTTGATCTCGACATGGGTGGTCCCCTGGGCGTGGGCTTGGGCGATCCGTCGTGCGACGAGGCGTCGCAGCATGGCATCCGACGCAGTCTTCGTCGCCTCCATCGTGGTGGCGATGCCGGCGGCGGCGTATGGCTGACCGGCCATGCGCGCCACGAACTCCGACGCGCGATCCCCGGCGAACACGAGGTGGGTGTGGCTGTCGACGAACCCGGGGAGCACCGCTCGTCCCGCGGCGTCGACCCGACGGTCGGCTGGGAGACTCCCTGCCGGGCCGATTGCGCGAACCACCCCATCTTCGAGGACCATTGCCGCGTCGGTGACGATCCCGAGTGGGCCGGTGCCGAGTTCCGGGTCGTTGGTGACCAGTTCACCGATGGCGTCGATGACGAGGCTCATGCGAACAGCCTGGGGATGAGAGCGTCGAACTCGGCGACGACGTCACCCGCCAGATATGCCCCGTCGGAGACGCGGTCTACGCCGTCGATGGTCACGTGCGTGATGTCCGCAGGGGTGGCGGCCGAGACGATCGTCCACAGGACCGATGTCGGGTCGGAGCCTGCCAGCCGCATCGACCCGAGACCCACCGTGACCAGGTCAGCCCGCGCGCCGACCGCGATCGTCCCGGCGTCGTGCCAGCCGAGCGAGCCGTGGTCGGTGAGCGCGCCGAGGATCTCGCCGACGCTCAGCCGACCGCGTTCGCCTGACACCAGTCGCTCGTGCAGGTCCAGTGAGCGTCCCTCGTCGAAGGCGTCGACCACCGTGTTGGAATCCGACCCGACGGTGAGCCGGGCTCCGGCATCGAGTAGGCGCCGGAAAGGTCCGACCCCGTCGGCCAGGTCCCGCTCGGTCGACGGACACGCGCACACCGTCGATGTCGCGAGCAGGCCGATGTCGGCGTCGGTGAGGTGAGTGGCATGAACCGCGGTGAAGTTCTCGCCAAGTGCCCCGGCGTCGGAGAGGATGGTGGTGGGGGTTCGCCCGTAGCGGGCAACCGCTCCCTCGTTCTCCGCAGGTTGTTCGGAGACGTGGGCGTGGAGCGGGCGGTCGGTGCTGTGTGCAGCGATGGCGGCGATCTCCTCGGGGGTGCAGGCGCGTACCGAGTGCACCGCCGCCCCGATCCTCACGCCTTCGGCGTCGTTGAGGGCGGCCACCCGACTCGCCCAGGCATCGACATCGCCATCCCCGAAACGCCGTTGGACGACGTCGAGCGGCCGATCGAACCCGCCGTGGAGGTAGCAGGTGTCGAGCAGGGTGATCCGTAGACCCGCATCTCGGGCCGCAGCGATCACCGTCCGACCCATCTCGTTGGGATCCTCGTACGGTCGGCCGGCCGGCCCGTGGTGTAGATAGTGGAACTCGCCCACCGTGGTGTATCCGGCCGACACCATCTCCGAGAACGTCGCCCGGGCGAGCCGGAAATAGGCGTTCGGATCGAGACGGGCAGCCAGTCGGTACATCGCTTCCCGCCACGTCCAGAAGCTCCCCGGCCGGTCGTGGGTTCGTCCTCGCAAGGCCCGATGGAACGCATGGCTGTGACCGTTGGCGAACCCGGGGAAACTCACTCCGGGACGTCGTTGTGCATCCCCGGCCGTAGCGTCGACGGTGACGGCGGTGAACCGACCCTCGGTGATCTCCAGCAGTACCGACGCCGTGGGGCGTTCTCCGCCGAGCCACGCGTACTCGCACCAGATCCGGCGAGTCATCGCAACTCGATGCCCGCCGCGTCGACGGCGGCGGTGATGGCCCTTCTCCGAAGGAGGTCGGTCACGGCGGCGATGTCGGGGGCCAGCCACCGGTCCGGCCCCGGTCCCGCCACGATGTCTCGCACCGCCTGGAGTGCCGCTCGGGTTCCTGCGGCCGGCTGAAGTGGGGCCCGCAGGTCGACGGCGTGGGTGGCGGCGAGAAGCTCGACGGCGAGGATGGACCGCAGATTGTCGATCGCCCGTCGGAGCTTGCGGCATGCGGACCATCCCATCGAGACGTGGTCTTCCTGCAGGGCGCTGGTGGGGATGGTGTCG
>JBKHXZ010000097.1:0-4983 GCA_046565785.1 Acidimicrobiia bacterium | reverse complement strand
TTGACCGACGCCCACTGGAAGGTCATCCGGTTCGCCCGCCAGGACCACGCCGACAACGGAGAAACCCCCACCCTGCGGCGCATGGCAACCGTCGGCGGAATCCCCACCAAGGAGATGTTCGCCCTGTTCCCCAAGAAACCCGCCAAGAAGATGGCCTACGTGGCCGGCCTCCGCAAGCCGGTCGGCTGCGTTTGAAGGAGGACGAAATGATGTTGGCTACCGATACTGCCCCAATGCCTGATTTCGATCTGGAGGTCGAGACGGGACGCAAGTTGGCGATCATCTGCTCCAAGGGCTCCCTCGACATGGCCTACCCCGGCCTGGTCCTTGCCAACGCCGCCCTCGGCGAGGGGATCGAGACCCACATGTTCTTCACGTTCTGGGGTTTCGACATCATCAACAAAGAGACCATGGCTCATCTGAAGTTCTCCCCGGTGGGGAACCCGGCCACCCACATGCCGCCGGCGCTGATGGGACTGCCGGGGATGACGGCATTCGCCACCCACATGATGAAGAAACAGATCGAGGGAATCGACGTCCCCGACGTGCCCGAGTTCCTGGAGATGATCACCGACGCCGGCGGTCATCTGTGGGCGTGCCGCATGTCGGCCGACATGATGCATATCGGCGAGGAAGCACTTTACGAACGGGTGGAAGGGATCATTTCCGCCGCCGACTTCATCGAGATCTCCGAAGGAGCCCAGATCATCTTCGTGTGACGTCCTCACTACCGTCGCCGGATGCCGCACGTCGAATGGGAGATCACCGGGCGGGTGGCGACGATCCGCCTGCAACGTCCCGAAAAGCACAACGCCATCACCTCTGAGATGCTGGAGTCGATCAGCGCAGCCTGTGCACAGATCGATCTCAGCCCGGTCGACATCGTCGTCCTGCGAGGAGACGGACCCGCATTCTCGGTCGGCTTCGACCTCGACGAGATCGCAGCCGGCACGACCGCCCGCGGTGCTGTCGCCGGGTCGGAGGCGATCGCCGCCCTCCTCGACCTCGGAGCGGTGACGGTCGCTCGACTGCACGGTTGGGTGGTGGGGGGTGGGGCGGCCCTCGCCGCGGCATGCGATCTACGGGTGGGCGATCCCAGCGTCACCGTGCGGATCCCCGAGGTGCCGCTCGGCATACCCCTGGGATGGGGAGCGATGCCGTTGTTGGTGGCGGAGCTGGGTCCGTCTGTGGCCAAGGATCTGGTGATGACCGGCCGGGACATGGGTGCCGATGAGGCATTTCGGCGCGGCCTCCTCACCCGACTCTCGGAACCCGGTGAACTCGACGAGGCGGTCACCCGACTGGTCGCCGAACTGTCGGCGGTGCCGGTCGGGCCGCTGCGTACCACCAAGGAGCAGGCGAACCTGGCGGCGGCGGTCATACGCACCGGCACCGAGGACACAGCCCGGCTGATCCACGCCGTCGAGGACGACGAGTTCACCCAGACGTTCACCCGCTACCTGCGGCGGGTGCGCCCCGACGATTCCTAGGCGAAGTTCTCCGGGTCGGCTTCGAAGGCTCGCTGACATCCGGCGGCACAGAAGTAGTAAGTGGTTCCTTCGTATTCGGTTCTGAACCGGGCGGTGGCGACGTCGACCGTCATCTCACACACGGGGTCGACCGCGGTCTCGGGTTGGGTCACTTCGACTACCTCCTTGAATCCCCCGGTGGCTCGCAGCGCCACCAGTTCGGCCAGTATCGCCACCGCGATCTCGTCGTGTTCGGTCGAACCGAGATCGAGACCAGCCGGCGAGCGCAGCCTGGCCAGTGCGTCGTCCGAGACGCCCCGGGAGCGAAGCCACTCGACCACTCCCGCCGCCCGTTTGGCCGAGGCGACGAGACCGACATACCGGGCGGGGGTGGCCAATGCCGCCTCCAGTGCCGGCTCGTCGAAGTCACCCTGGGTGGCCACCACGATCATCGACGCCTCGGAGAGGCCGGCGAAATCGGCATCCTCGGTGCGTGTCACACGCCAGCCGAGGGTTTCGGCCAAGGCCGACAGGGTCTCGGTCATCGGCGACGAGCCGACGATGTGCAGGTCTGGAGCGGGCAGGAACGGTTCCACATACACCTCCATCGCACCTTCGCTAGCGCAGGCCATGGGCACCCCGATGACGTCCGGTCGTGTCTCGGCGACGCCGAGTGCCAGCAGGCGGGCGGTGCCGTCCACCAGGGAGGCCAGCGCTTCCCGCACCACGGTGGGGCGGGCGCAGGCTCCGCCGATCCATCCGGTGACCGAGCCGTCGGGGCGGATGATGGCTCGCGATCCTGCCTTGCCCGAGGATGGCCCTTGTCGCCAGGTGACCGTGGCGAGCGCAAACGGCTCACCACGGTCACGGAGCTCGGCGGCCAGCCGCAGGACGTCCATGCCTACGGCGTGACCTCGATCCCGTTGATCGCCCCCCACACCCGATGCGGGAGCACCGGCATGTCCAGGTTGACGATGTCGTGTCCCGCATTGCGTAGGGCGTCGAGGACGGCGTTGACGTAGGCGGCGGGTGACCCGACCGTGGCCGACTCGCCCACACCCTTGGCGCCGAGCGGATGGTGCGGCGACGGTGTGACCGTTTCGCCCAGACGGAACTTGGGGGTTTCGTAGGCGGTGGGCACCAGATAGTCGAGGAAGTTCGAGCCGATGCAGTTGCCGTACTCGTCGAAGGTGATCCACTGCATGTTCGCCTTGGCGAAGCCTTCGGTGAGCCCGCCGGTGATCTGCCCTTCCACGATCATCGGGTTGATCCGCACCCCGCAGTCGTCGACGGCGGTCATCTCCAGCACCTTCCAGGTTCCGTCGGCCGGGTCCACCTCCACCACCACGACATAGGTGCCGAACGGGTAGGTCATGTTCGGAGGGTCGTAGTAGTGGACTCCTTCCAGGCCGGCCTCCATCCCGTCGGGATGGTTGGTGTAGGCGGCGAAGGCGATGTCCTGGATCGTCACCGAGGAGTCGGTGCCGCGCACGGTGAACTTGCCCGGCTCCCACTCCAGGTCCTCTTCGGCGGCTTCGAGCAGATGAGCGGCGATCTTGCGAGCCTTTTCCCGGATCTGGCGAGAAACCATCGCCGTCGCCGCCCCGCCGACCGGTGTCGAGCGGCTGGCGTACGTTCCCAGTCCGTACGGTGTGTTGTCCGTGTCTCCCTCCACCACCTTGATGTGGTCGAAGGGGATGCCGAGTTCCTCGGCAACGATCTGGGCGAAGGTGGTCTCGTGGCCCTGACCCTGGCTCTTGACACCCAGCTTGAGGATGGCCTTGCCGGTGGGATGGATGCGGAGTTCAGCCGAATCGAACATCTTCAGCCCGGCGATGTCGTACTCCTTCGAATGGCCCGCGCCCACGACCTCGGTGAACGACGCCAGTCCGATGCCGATCAGCTTCCCGTCCGGGGTCGGACCCTTCGCCTGCTTGTCACGCCAGTCGGCGTACGACGACAGAGACAGTGCTTCGTCCATGGCGGCGTGGTAGTCGCCGGAGTCGTACACGAAACCGGTGGGGGAGTGGTACGGGAACTGGTCCTTGCCGATGAAGTTCTTGCGCCGGAACTCCGCAGGATCCATCCCCAGCTTCCAAGCGGCGTCGCTGGCGAGACGTTCGACCAGGTAGCTGGCTTCGGTCACGCGGAACGAGCAGCGGTAGGCGACTCCTCCCGGGGCCTTGTTGGTGAACGCCCCCTTTGCCGAGACGTGAGCGGTGGGGATGTCGTAGCTACCGGTGCAGATGTGGAACAGCCCCGCCCGGAACTTGGTGGGCTGGGCGTCGGCGTAGAAGGCGCCCTGGTCGGACAGGATCGAGGCACGCATGCCGAGGATCCGCCCGTCCTTGGTGAGGGCCATCTCTCCTTTCATGTGATAGTCGCGGGCGAAGCCGGTCGAGATCAGGTTCTCGCTGCGAGTCTCGATCCACTTCACCGGCTTGCCGATCACGAGCGACGCCGCAGTGGCCACCACGTAGCCGGGATAGATCGGCACCTTGTTGCCGAACCCGCCGCCGATGTCGGGCGAGATGATGCGGATCTTCTCCTCTGGCAGTCCGGCGACGATGGCGAACAAGGTGCGATGGGCGTGCGGGGCCTGTGAGGTCAGGTAGATCGTCGCTTCGCCGGTCGCCGGGTTGACATCCGCCACGGCACCGCAGGTCTCCAGCGGCGAGGGATGTGACCGCGGGTAGTGGGTTTCCAGGCTGACTACCAGATCGGCCTCGGCGAAGGCCCGGTCGGTCGTCTCCTTGTTGCCGGTCTCCCAGGTGTAGGCCACGTTGTCGGTCTGGCCTTCCTTCTCGTCGCGGATCAGCACCGCACCCTCGGCCAGGGCCTGCTGGGGGTTGGTGATCGCCGGAAGATCCTCGTACTCGACGTCGACGAGGACGGCAGCATCGCGGGCGATGTATGGGTCGGTGGCGATGACCGCTGCCACTTCCTGGCCCTGATACCGCACCTTGTCGGTGGCGAGCACCGCCTGGGTGTCGCCGGACAACGTCGGCATCCACGCCAGGTTGTAGCCGGCCAGCATCTCGCCGGTGACGACCGCCACCACGCCTTCGATCGCCATCGCCGCCGACGTGTCGATCGACACGATCCGCCCGTGGGCGATGGGTGACCTCACGATCGCCATGTGGAGCATGCCGGGGAGTACCACGTCGTCGAGGTAGTGGCCGGCGCCCTGGATGAAGCGGTCGTCTTCTTTGCGGCGGACCGAATGGCCGAGTCCGCCGACCTCGGGTGTGGTGCGCGGGGGGTGAGCGGTGGTGGTCATGCCGATGTCTCCTTGACGGCGGCTCCCGCCGCCTGGATCGCCTTCACGATGTTCTGGTAGCCGGTGCAGCGGCAGATGTTCCCGCTGATCTCCCAGCGGATCTCCTCTTCGGTGGCGTCGGGGTTGTGTTCGACGATCGACGAACCAACCAACATCATTCCCGGAGTGCAGAAGCCGCACTGCAGTCCATGATGTTCCTTGAACGCCGTCTGGATGGGATGCAGCGAGCCGTTC
>JBKHXZ010000096.1:0-1886 GCA_046565785.1 Acidimicrobiia bacterium | reverse complement strand
CATACCTGGCACCATTCGGACGCCACGCTGGTCGACCTGATCCTGAACGGGTCGGGATTCGAACAGAGCCGGATGCCCCAGTTCGCAGGTCGGCTCTCCGATGAGCAGGTGCTGGCGGTCCTCGAGTACCTGAAGTCGCACTGGGGCGAACAGGAGCGGGCCTTCCAATGGCAGATCACCCAACAGGAGACGCAGAGGGGGTGACAGAGGGACGTTCGACCCTATTCGACCCCACCCGGGGTGGGGTACGTTCGGATCCGAGGTGATGCAAGTGTGGCAATGGAACGACGGATGGCATGCGATGGGCTGGTTCGGCTGGTCGATGATGGTGATCTTCTGGGGCATCGTCATCTACGCCGTGGTGTGGGGGTTCCGTTCCCGGGACTCCGTACACGAGGACGCCTTGTCGGTTTTGGAGAAGCGGTACGCCCTTGGCGAAATCGACCGTGACGAGTTCGAAGAGCGTCGTCGGGTACTCGACCGCAAGGCAGTGCGTTGACGTCTGACCTCGCGGTTGCAGCCCCCGAGCGCGGCGGGGTCAGGCACCTCCTGACGGCGACGTGGGGTGCGATGACCGGCGTCGCACCCCACGTCCTGCATCATGTAGGGCCACTCGCCGGTGCGGCCATCCTGGCCGGGGTAGGTGGCCGACTCGTGTTCTTCGCTCTCGGATTGGCGGTGACCGTCCCGACCCTGCGCAGACTCCGTCGGCGGTTCGGGAACTGGGTCGCACCCGGGTTGGCGCTCGGTCTGTTCGCGGCCACGTTCTCCGTGTCCACCTTCGTCGTGGGTCCGCTGATCACCGCAGGCGACGAACAGGCAACGGCAGTCGTCGCCACCGAGGACCACAACGCCCACGGGCATTGAGATTGCACCAGAGCAGACGACCGCAGGTCCCAGACCTTCCGGCCATGGGCGGTGCTTGCCTCCTCACGGGAGCGTTGCCGTTGTTCGTGGCTTCCACTACTTGGTCTTGAAGTACGCGATCACGGTCGACCCGTCCTGGGTGACCAAAGTCACCTTGTAGCAAGACCCGGCGGTCTTCGGAGTCTGCCAGTTCTGTACGAACTGCCCGCTGTCTGAGTCGTAGCGCAGGCTCGTGGAACCAGTCGTTGTGACTTCGATAGCGTCCTCCGAGGCGCCGCTCACACAGGTCAGTCGAACGACACCGAACGACAGGATCGTCGACGTGGTGGTCAGCTCGGTAGGTCCGGCGAACACCTCGAACTTGAGCGGGACCGTGCTGCCGCCCTTCACCGTGTTGTACACCATGTCCAAGGTGGTGACTGGCATGTCCACGGGGCGATAGAAACCGGTCAGAGTCCAGGCCAACACCGTGTAGGTACGCTCGACCGAGGTGGTGTTTCCGGCCCGATCGGACGCGGCGGCGGTCATCGTATGCACCCCGACCGACGACGAGTATCCAGAGACGCCGCAACCTGCAGCGCTGACGCCTGAGAGTGTGTCGGTGGCGTCACAGGAGGGCGCGGCAGGCACCGATCCGAAGTAGTACACGCCTCCGTCGACGGGTCCCCCTGCGAAGGAAACGGCAGGAGCTGTCAGGTCGATATCGATGTTGGCGACCGTCGCTGTGTCCGAGTTGCCGGCATGGTCTGTGGCAGTGCCGGTGACTGACTGTCCGGCCCCTTCGGTGCTCACCGTCTGATCCGGCCCGCAAACCGCCACCCCCGAGGTCAGGTCGGTGCATGCGAAGGTCACCAACACGGGCGTGTTGTTCCAACCTTCGCTGTTCGGCTCCGGTGACCTCGACGCCACGATGCCGGGGGCGGTGGCATCCCGGTAGATCGTCACCGTTTGGCTGCTGGTGCCTCCGGCACTGGTGGCCGAGCAGGTGAGGGTGAGCCCGGCTGTGTCGGCGGTGAGCG
>JBKHXZ010000095.1:0-5723 GCA_046565785.1 Acidimicrobiia bacterium | reverse complement strand
TGAGGAAGAACTCCTGTGCCACCCGGTGGTGGTTGGGGGTGTCGGTGGTGGTGAACAGATCGAAGGCGATCCCGAGCGAGCGCCAATACCCGAGGATTTCGGGGTGGTAGCGGTCGACGATCTCGGCCGGGGTGACACCCGCCTGTTCGGCCTTGACGGTGATCGGTGTTCCGTGGGTGTCTGACCCGGACACCATCAGCACCCGGTTGCCGCGAAGCCGGTGATATCGGGCGAAGATGTCGGGCGGCAGATAGGCACCGCCCAGATGGCCGAGATGCAGTTCGCCCGAGGCATAGGGCCAGGCAACGGCGACGAGAATGTGGCGTGGAGAAGAACTCATGGGTTGGTTCGGGATCGGGTGGGCCGGAGGCTACCGGGAGCCGGCATGAGCGCGGGCAGCTCTTCTGGTACTCATCGCTTTGGAGAGCACTTCGCCGCGATCGGCCAGCACCACTCCGGCCATGATGATCGCCCCGCCCACCAGGAGCGAGGCGGTGACCGGGTCGCCCAAGAAGATCACCGCGGCGATGGCGGAGGCCACGGGCACCAGATATCCGATGAGTGCGGCTTTGGCTGTCTCCGCTCGTTCGACGACCTGGAGGAACGAGTAGAAGGGGGTGATGGTGCCGACCAGTCCGGTGAGGATGGCCCATCCCCAGACGTCGGCCCGCACGTCCTGCAATGCGGACACCGCGCCGGTAGGCACCGACACGACCGCCAGCGTCGCGGCGGCGGCGAGGAACTGGGGTAGCACCATCCGGCGGGCAGGCGTGTGGAGGGCGAACCGCCGGGACAGCGCTCCGCCGCTACCTGCGGTCACCACTCCGAGCATCGACCAGCCGGCGGCGGCCCACAACGCATCGGGTTCGATCCGTTCGACCCCGCCCAGCAGCACGCCGATACCGACGAAGGCGACGATCAGTCCGGGCATTCGCCACGCCTGGAAGCGCTCGCCGGGGACCAGATAGTGGGCGGCGACAACGGACGCTGCCGGGATCAGTGCGATGAGAAGTCCGGCCAAGGACGCGTCGAGCGTGACGAGTGCGATGGTGAAGAAGATCGGTGGCATTGCCATGTTGAGAACCCCGATAGCCGACCCCCGTCGCCAGTCGTGGTCACGGTCGAGCCTGCCGACCACCCGCAGGATCGCCGCCATGCCGGCGGCGGCGACCACGAACCGGACGAGTGTGAGACTGATCGGATCCATCCCGCCGTCCAATGCCAACTTGGACGTCACGTTTCCGGTCGCCCAGCCCGTGGTGGCGAGCGCGATCCAAGGCCAAGGACTCTTCATCCCGGCATCATCGTCAGCGCACTGGGTCGCGGTGAAATCGAGTCCTACCCTGGCCCGCACCAGACAGAAGGGACGACACGGTGGGTGAGTTCGATGCGCGTCAGCTGCGGGAGGGTTTCGGCGAGTTCATGACCGGGGTGACGGTCGTCACCACCCGGGATGCCGACGACCAGCCGGCAGGCCTGACCGCCAACTCGTTCAGCTCGCTGTCGCTGGATCCCCCTCTGTTGCTGTTCTCGATCGGGAAGGACTCGAACACGTTCGAGGCGTTCCAGACCGACCACGGGTTCGTCGTCCACGTCCTCGCAGAGGATCAGCAACAGCTGGCCTCCACCTTCGCCACCCGTGACATCGACCGCTTCGACGGCGTGGATTGGTCGCCGGGACTCGAAGGCCTGCCCAGGATCGAAGGCTGTCTGGCGGTCTTCGAATGCAGCCGAGAGCAGGTGTACGAGGGTGGCGATCATCTGATCCTGGTGGGTCGGATCGAACGGATGGCGGTGGGAGACCGGACGCGACCGGCGCTCGGATACTTCCGCAGCCGGTACGTCTCGCAGGCCTGATCGGCATCGGACGTATCATCGGCACGTGAGTTCATCCGTCATGCCGGCCTCCAAGGCGCTTGCTTCCCCGGTGACCGCGGCCGGGCTGAAGGCGTACCTGGGAGGCGTTCCCACCGTCGACGAGGTGACCGTCGCCGAACGGGTGGCGTCGCTGTCCACCCGGTCCATCAAACGAGAGTCGAAGCGCGCCGCCCTCGAATTGTCGATCCGGATGATGGACCTGACCACCCTGGAGGGCCAGGACACCCCTGGCAAGGTCAGCCAGTTGTCGTCCAAGGCGGTCCGTCCCGACCCGACCGATCCGTCGATTCCGTCGGTGGCGGCGGTGTGCGTCTATCCCAACATGGTTCCGATCGCCAAGGCGGCGGTGGAAGGCACCGGGGTGAAGGTGGCCTCGGTCGCCACCTACTTCCCGTCCGGGCAGGCGCCCATCGACCTCAAGGTCTCGGAGACCGAACGGGTCGTCGAGATGGGGGCCGACGAAGTAGACATGGTCATCGACCGGGGCGCCTTTCTCGCCGGTCGCTACCTCGACGTCTTCGACGAGATCCGCCAGATCAAAGAAGCCTGCGGACCCGCCCATCTCAAGGTCATCCTGGAGACCGGCGAGCTCGCCACCTTCGACAATGTGCGCAAGGCGTCGATGCTGGCGATGGCGGCCGGAGCCGACTTCATCAAGACTTCAACCGGCAAGGTGACCCCGGCGGCGACGTTGCCGGTGACGCTGGTGATGCTCGAGTCGATCCGTGACTTCCGAGCGATGACCGGTCAGATGGTGGGGATGAAGCCGGCCGGTGGCATCCGCACCGCCAAGGAGGCCATCCGCTACCTGGTGGTCCTCAACGAGACGCTGGGACGGGAGTGGATGACGCCTGACTGGTTCCGGTTCGGGGCGTCGTCGCTGCTCAACGACGTGTTGATGCAGATCCGCTGGCTGGACACCGGCCGTTACCAATCCGTCGACTATTTCACGAAGGACTGACCGATGGGAGACGACGTCCCAGCCCTCACACCGGTGGCAGAGCCGATCGACTGGAGCTATGCGCCCAGCCGGGAGAATGCCGACCTGGTCACGATCGACGACCGTTACGAGCTGTTCATCGGGGGCGAATTCACCAAGCCCGCTTCCAGGCAGTGGATGGCGACGATCGACCCGGCCACCGAGGAGCTGTTGTCCGAGGTTGCCGTCGCCGATGCGAAAGACGTCGACCGGGCCGTCACCGCTGCCCGGAAGGCGTTCGGCGACTGGGCCAAGCTGACCGGTGCAGAACGGGCCAAGTACCTGTTCCGGATCGCGCGGCTCGTCCAGGAACGTTCCCGCGAGCTGGCGGTGCTGGAGACCCGCGACGGCGGCAAACCGATCAAAGAGTCACGCGACGTCGACCTGCCGTTGGTCGCCGCCCACTTCTTCTATCACGCCGGATGGGCGGACAAGCTGGAGTACGCGTTCGGGGGGATCCAACCCAAACCGCTCGGTGTCGCCGGTCAGGTCATCCCGTGGAACTTCCCGCTGCTCATGCTGGCTTGGAAGGTGGCGCCGGCATTGGCTGCCGGAAACACCGTGGTCTTGAAGCCAGCCGAAACCACTCCGCTTTCAGCGCTGCATTTCGCCCGTATCTGCGCCGAGGCGGGGCTGCCTCCCGGGGTGTTCAACGTCGTCACCGGGGCGGGGGAGACGGGGGCGTCGGTGGTGGGCCACGACGACGTCGACAAGGTGGCGTTCACCGGTTCCACCTAGGTAGGAAAGATCATCCAGCGCCGGCTCGCCGGTACCGGGAAGAAGCTGACCTTGGAGCTGGGCGGCAAAGGGGCGCATGTCGTCTTCGAGGACGCTCCGATCGACCAGGCGGTGGAAGGGGTCATCAACGGGATCTTCTTCAACCAAGGTCACGTGTGCTGCGCCGGAAGCCGACTGATCGTCCAAGAGGGCATCGCCGAGGCTTTCGTGGACAAGCTCAAGCTGCGGTTGGACACCCTGCGAGTAGGGGATCCGCTCGACAAGAACACCGACATCGGGGCGATCAACTCGGCCGCCCAACTCGCCAAGATCGAAGAGCTGGTGGCGTCGGGTGCCGAGGAGGGGGCCGCCATGTACCAGCCGAACTGTGACCTCCCTACCCGAGGCTTCTTCTTCCGTCCCACCCTCTTCACCGGCGTTTCGCAGAGTCATCGCATCGCCCAGGAGGAGATCTTCGGACCGGTGCTGTCGATCATGACGTTCCGCACACCCGACGAGGCGGTGGAGAAGGCCAACAACACGCCGTTCGGCCTGGCCGCCGGAGTGTGGACCCAGAAAGGATCGCGCATCCTGTGGATGGCGGACCGGATGCGGGCCGGGGTGGTGTGGGCGAACACCTACAACAAGTTCGATCCGACCTCCCCGTTCGGCGGCTACAAGGAGTCCGGTTTCGGCCGCGAGGGTGGTCGGCACGGGCTGCTCGCCTACCTGGACCTGGAGGCGTGATGTCCAGGCTCGACGTCAAAAAGACCCACAAGCTGTACATCGGCGGCGAGTTCCCCCGCTCGGAGTCGGGCCGCACCTTCCCTGCGGTGGATTCCGACGGGAACGTCATCGCCCGCATGTCGCAAGGCTCACGCAAGGACCTGCGTGATGCCGTTCGTGCTGCCCGCAACGCCCAGGAGAAGTGGGCGACCCGCACCGGTTACAACCGAGGTCAGATCCTCTACCGCATCGCCGAGATGGTGGAGGACCGCTCGGAGGCGTTCCAGGACGACTTGCGGGCAGTGGGAGCATCCAAGCGGAGTGCCGCTCGGGAAGTGGAGGCGTCGATCGATCGGCTGGTGTGGTACGCCGGCTGGTCTGACAAGTTCGTCCAGGTCTACGGGAACCTCAACCCGGTGGCCGGTCCGTTCTTCAACATCTCGGCGCCCGAACCCACGGGCGTGGTTGGAGTGGTCGCTCCGGGCGAACCGGCGCTGCTCGGACTGGTGTCTCGCCTGGCTCCGGTCCTCGTGCCGGGCAACACGGCGGTGGTGGTGGCATCGGATCGGGTTCCGGTGGTGGCTGTCACCTTCGCCGAGGCGCTTGCCACAGCCGACGTGCCACCCGGAGTGGTGAACATCCTCACCGGTCACGCCGTCGAACTCACCCCGTGGCTCGCCTCGCACATGGACGTCAACGCCATCGATCTGACCGGGGCCCCGACCGAGATTCTCGCCGAGGCGGAAACCGCCGCTGCCGACAACGTCAAGCGGGTGGTGCGTTCGACGACGGTCGACGCCCAATCCCCCCTCCTCCTCGCCGCCTTCACCGAGACCAAGACCGTGTGGCATCCCAAAGGACTGTGAGAGAAGCCGTCCCCCAGCGAAGCGTTGGGGGGACAGGCCCGCCCCTGTGGCGGGCCAGGGGGTAGCTGCGAGCGGGGATTTTGTCCCCCCGGAGCGGAGCGGTGGGGGGGACAGGCCCGCCTGTGGCGGGCCAGGGGGGTTCCGCGAGCGGAGCGAGCTCGTTGGTCCACCTTGTTCGCGGACGGCCCCCCTCTGCCTTGCTGCGCTCGGCTGTCTCCCCCCAACGTCGCTTCGCTCCTGGGGGAGAGAAGCGCCCCTGTGCCTCGCTGCGCTCGGCTGTCTCCCCCCGACGTCGCTTCGCTCCTGGGGGGAGAGAATGACCGCCCCGCTCTGTGTTTGTCCCCCCGGAGCGGAGCGGTGGGGGGGACAGGTCCGCCTGTGGCGGGCCAGGGTGGTTCCGCGAGCGGAGCGAGCTCGTTGGTCCACCCCGGTTCGCCGGTGCGACCGAACTCAAATCGTTTCGAGCTGGAGGCTGAATCTGCGGGCGGCGGCTTTGACCCGGTCGGCGATGCGGTCGGCCTCACCCACCTCGGGGAAGCGGTAGGACGGGCCGTGGG
>JBKHXZ010000094.1:0-1899 GCA_046565785.1 Acidimicrobiia bacterium | reverse complement strand
CCGATTCGAACTCGGCGTCGGTCATCCCCAACGCGCGATGGATCGCCTCAGACATGGGTGGGAACCGACGCCAGGAAGCCTTCCAAGAGGATCCGTCCGTCGGCTGACCCGAGCAGCTCTTCGGTGGCGCGTTCGGGGTGTGGCATGACCCCCACCACGTTGCCTACCGGGTTGGCGACGGTGGCCGCTCGATCGGTCGAGCCGTTGGGATCGTCCACGTATCGGATCACCACCCGGCCTTTCCCCAACGGTGACACCCAGTTGCCTTCGTAGGAGTTGAGGGGGATGCGGAGTCGTTGACCGGGCTGCGCGGCGCGGGTGAGCACGCAGTCGGTGTCGACCACCTCGACCTCCACCATTCGGCAGATGAATGCCAGATCCCGGTTGGCGATCAGCGCCCCTTCTATCAGCCCCGCCTCACACAGGATCTGAAAGCCGTTGCAGATGCCGAGCACCGGGGCGCCCGAGTTCGCCATCCGGGCGACCTCTGCCATCACCGGCGAGAACCGGGCGATGGCGCCGGTGCGGAGGGCGTCACCGTGGGCGAATCCTCCCGGCAACACCACGGCGTCGGCGCCGGCCAGATCGGAATCGCGGTGCCAGACCAGTTCGGCTTCACCGCCCAGCATCCGGATGGCGGCAACCACGTCGTGTTCGCAGTTCGTGCCCGGAAAGACGACAACCGCGATGCTCACGTATCCACCGTGATCTCGTAGTCCTCCAACACCGGGTTGGCCAGCAGCTGCTCACACATCTCCGCGACCCGCCGGCGCACGTCGTCAGGGTCCGACCCGTCCACCTCCAGGTGGATGGTGCGGTCGATGCGCAGCGAGCGGACGCCGGCATGTCCCAAGTCGCCCAACGCGCGTGCCACTGTGGCCCCGTGGGGGTCAGCGATGTCGGGCCTGCGGCGGATGGTGACGGTGACGTTCACGCCCCGGCCTCCTCCAGGTACGAGTCGAAGCTGGACGCGGTGATCCGCTCGAATGCCTCGACGTAGCGGGCTCTGGTTTCGGTCACGACGTCGTCGGGGAGTTCGGGCGCAGGCGGCGTGTGATCCCATCCGGACGCGTCCAACCAATCACGCACGAACTGCTTGTCGTACGACGGCACCTCCCGTCCCGGTTCCCACTCGTCGACCGGCCACCAACGTGACGAGTCCGGGGTGAGCACCTCATCCACCAGCGTCAACTCCCCATCGATCAGGCCGAACTCGAACTTCGTGTCGGCCAGGATGACTCCGTGTGCTCGTGCATGGGCGGATGCTGTCTGATAGATGCCCACCGACAACCGTCGCAAAGCCTCATACGTTTCGTCGCCGACCAGGCGCCGGGCCTCTGCTTCGGTCAGGTTCTGGTCGTGTCCCGCCGCCGCCTTGGTGGCGGGGGTGAAGATCGGTTCCGGGAGGCGGTCGGCCTTCTGCAGGCCGGAAGGGAGATGCTCGGTGGTCGGTCCGCCACCCGACCGGTATTCACGCCATGCCGAGCCGTACAGGTATCCGCGCACCACACACTCGACGGGGAGGACGTTGGCGCGCCGCACGATCATCGATCGGCCGGCGAGCTCGTCACGTTCTGCGGGAGAGAGGTCGACGCCGTCGAGGTCGGTTCCTACCAGGTGGTTGGGAACATCCAGCATTCGGAAGAAGAACATCGACACGCCGGTCAGGACATGCCCCTTGTTGGGTATCGGAGTGGGCAGGATCACGTCGTAGGCAGAGATGCGATCGGTCGCCACGAACAGAAGGTGATCCTCGTCGACTTCGTAGATCTCCCGGACCTTCCCGGAGGCGACGTGGGGTAGTGCCAGCACGTGCCCGGACACTAACTCCCTCGAACAGAGCCGCAGCGGACTCAGGGGGGCGGTCGGTGCATGGTTGCCCTGTTGGTTCACCGTGCT
>JBKHXZ010000093.1:0-4080 GCA_046565785.1 Acidimicrobiia bacterium | reverse complement strand
CGCCCTTGCGCTCACGCAGACGATCTCATATCGGCCAGAGCGCCAGCGGTCGACTCGGCCCGGTCGTAACGCAGCTCAAAGGTGTGCAGACCCCGTTCGGCCAGCCAACAGTCGAACGGGGAAGGGGTCAGACCCCACGTCACCGCCGCCTCCCGCATCGCCTCGTTCAACGTCACGGAGCGGGCAACGGCGAAACCGAGAGTCACGTCGGAATGGCCAGCCAGCAGCTTCGTCACCGAATGGATCACCACATCGGCACCATGGTCGAACGGCCGGAACATGCGAGGCGTGGTGAACGTGTTGTCCACCACCAAAAGCACGCCACGTTCGGCGGCGACACGGGCGACACCGGCGAGATCCGGAATGCGCAGGGTCGGATTCGACACCGTCTCCACCAGGATCGCTTTGGTGCGCTCTGTCACCGCGGCGGCGACCGCGTCAGCGTCTGATGCGTCGATGAGCGTCGTGTCGAAACCCATACGGGGCAGATCGACGGTCAGCATCCGATGGGACCGTCCATACAACTGGTCGCCGCCCACGATGTGATCCCCCCGTTCCAGCACCCCGAGGAAAACCGCACCGAGAGCCGCCATCCCCGACGACGTCACCACCCCGGGTGAGGCCGCACCCTCCATCCAACTCAACGTCGCCCCAACCGCGTCTGCGTTCGGGTGACCCTCCCGGGCATAGGTGTAACCCGACAGCCGCCCCTCGTATTGGGCGTCGAGTTCGTCGGGGTCGGCCGAGGCGTAGACCACAGACGGCTGCAGCGGGTTCACCAGGGGCCGAGACACCGACTCGGGCAGGGTGGACCGACGGACGATGGAATCGGACTGATCGGACAACACTTGCTCCTCGGGCGGAACGAATGACGGTGAAGAGCCCAGGGTACGAGGACTTGGGCGTGGGGGTGCCGGTCTACACTCCGCGCCGCCAATCCACGCTGCAGGAGCAACACGAAATGAAGGTTTGGATCGACCAGGACCTGTGCACCGGTGACGGCCTGTGCGAGGAGATCGCCCCGGACGTTTTCGTCCTGCTCGACGACGGGCTCGCCTATGTGCGGGAAGGCGACAAGATCTACGCCGAGGCCAAGGGCAACCCCCAGGGCGCCCAAGGTCTGGCGGTGGTGCCGGCCGGTCAAGAAGACATCACTATCGAATCCGCCGAGGAATGTCCCGGCGAATGCATCTTCCTCGAACCCTGACCTGCAACCTGGGGTAGCGCTCCTCCCGTAATCTCGACTCCGCCTCGGGCTTCTTCCCGTGGTTGCGCGGCACCGATTCCGACACTTCCTTCAGGACGCGTCCAAACCGATGCGCCGAAAGTGCCGCATAGAGCCACTGGAACCCAGGGTTTCGTGAACGACCCCGTGCCGAAAGCCGGGTCGTTCGTATACTGCGCGAAAGGCACCCGAGCCAGGAGGAGCCGAACCGTATGACGGATCGGACGCACGGAGGAGACGACGCCGCTGCAATGCGCCGCCAGATCGCCGGTCTCGAAGTCGAGATCGACAGTCTCCGTCGCCGCCTGACCGAAGCCCCCCGTCGCGCCGCCGACCTCGAACGCCGGCTGGCTGACACCACGGTCCAACTCGAGCGCGCCCGGGTCCAGAACGAACGCCTCAGCACCGTCCTGGAAGAAGCCCGCGAGCAGCTCACCGTGCTGCGGGCCGAGGTCGAAAAGCTCACCACGCCGCCCAACAACTTCGGCACCGTCCTGCAGGTCAACGAGGACGGCACCGTCGACGTGATGACCGGCAACCGCAAACTGCGGGTCGGAGCCCAACCCAACATCGAGGTGAAGCAACTCACCAAAGGCCAGGAGGTGCTCCTCAACGAGAGCATGGCCATCGTCGATGTCCGTGCCTACCCGGTGCAGGGGGAAGTGGTGCGGGTCCGGGACAAGCTGGAAGACGGACGGCTCCTCGTCATGGCTCGAGCCGACGACGAACAGGTCGTCACCGTCTCCGACAGCCTGGAAGACGTCCAGATCCGGGTGGGCGACCACCTACGGATGGATCCCCGCTCCGGAATGGTGTTCGAACGGCTCGCCCGCCCCGAAGTCGAAGAACTGGTATTGGAAGAAGTCCCCGACATCTCCTACGAGCAGGTGGGTGGGCTGGGCGACCAGATCCAACAGATCCGCGACGCAGTGGAACTGCCCTACATCCACAAGGAGCTGTTCGGCGAATACGGCCTGGAAGCTCCCAAAGGCATCCTGTTGTACGGACCACCCGGGTGCGGCAAAACGCTCATCGCCAAGGCAGTGGCGAACAGTCTCGCCCAGGCGGTCGCAGAACGCACGGGCCGACCCGACGCCCGCTCCTACTTCCTCAACATCAAAGGCCCCGAACTGTTGAACAAATGGGTGGGGGAGACCGAACGTCAGATCCGGCTCATCTTCCAGCGTGCCAAGGAGAAGAGCGACGAAGGCGTACCCGTCATCGTCTTCTTCGACGAGATGGACTCGCTGTTCCGCACTCGTGGCACCGGGATCAGCTCCGACGTCGAGTCGACCATCGTTCCCCAGTTGCTGTCCGAACTCGACGGCGTCGAGTCGCTCCGCAACGTGATAGTGATCGGCGCCTCCAACCGGGAAGACCTGATCGACCCGGCGATCCTTCGCCCCGGTCGCCTCGACGTGAAGATCAAGATCAACCGTCCCGACCCCGACTCGGCGCGTCAGATCTTCTCGATCTACCTGCGCCACGACGTTCCGCTGGCCGAAGACGAACTGGCCGAACACGACGGAGAACGGGCCAGGCTGGTCGAGGCGATGATCAAGCGCACCGTCGACGCCATGTACTCCGAAGACCCGTCCAACCGGTTCCTGGAGGTCAACTACGCCGGTGGCGACCGCGAGGTTCTGTACTTCAAGGACTTCGCCTCCGGGGCGATGATCGAAAACATCGTTCGCCGGGCGAAGAAGGAGGCGATCAAGCGGGAAATCGCCGAGGGGCCGCGGGGGGTCCGTACCCAGGACCTGCTGGATGCCATCGTCCAGGAGTTCAAAGAGCACGAAGACCTGCCCAACACCACCAACCCGGACGACTGGGCGAAGATTTCGGGCAAGAAAGGCGAACGGATCGTCTACGTCCGCACCCTCATCGACGGTGCGGGAGGGGAAAGTCGGCAGGTGGAGGGAGTCTCGACCGGGCAGTACCTCTGATGGCGATACGCAAGATCGCCGGTACCGAAACCGAGTACGGGATCACCATCCGCAACCAGCGGGACTTCAACCCGGCACTCGCGTCGGCGCTGGTCATCAACTCCTACGACGGCCGCCGGGTGCGGGTCCAGTGGTCGTACGAAGAGGAGTCGCCCGGACGGGACGCCCGCGGGTTCGGTCACGAAGGGTTCGGGGTTGCCGACCCGGATTCGGCGCTGGTCAACGCCGTGCTGTCCAACGGGGCCCGCCTCTACGTCGACCACGCCCACCCCGAATACTCCGGCCCCGAATGCTGGGATCCGTGGGAGGCGGCGCTGCACGACAAGGCGGGGGAAGTGGTCATGGCCAGGGCGGTCGCCAACGCCCAACGTACCCTTCCCGCCGGCCAGGTGCTGAAGCTCTACAAGAACAACAGCGACGGCAAAGGCAACTCCTACGGCGCCCACGAGAACTACCTGCTTTCCCGAATCACGCCGTTCGGCCTGATCATCCGCCACCTCACCCCCTTCTTCGTCACCCGGCAGGTGTTCACCGGATCTGGCAAGGTCGGGTCGGAGAACAGCCGTCCGGGTGTCCGCTACCAGATCACCCAGCGGGCGGACTTCTTCGAAGAACACGTCGGGCTCGAAACCACGCTGAAACGACCGATCATCAACACCCGGGACGAGCCTCACGGCGACCCGGGCAAGTACCGACGCCTCCACGTCATCATCGGCGACGCCAACCTGTCAGAAGTCCAGACCTTCCTGAAGATCGGGGTCACCGCCCTGTTCCTCTCCGCCTTGGAGGACGACGCCTTGCCCGAGACGATGGATCTGGCCGACCCGGTCGAATCGTGCTGGCGGGTCAGTCACGACGTCGACCTGGCCGGCGTCCTCGAACTGGATGACGGCACCACCATCTCTGCGC
>JBKHXZ010000092.1:0-10032 GCA_046565785.1 Acidimicrobiia bacterium | reverse complement strand
GCTCGACGCGCTGATCTGGACGTTGGTGGGCGCCGCCGCGTGGGGCTGGCAGTTCTTGGCGAAGCGCACAGACGACGAACTGTCCCGTGCGGGCCTGGTGCTGTGGTTGGGGGTCGGTGGCGGAGCGCTGCTCGGGCTCGGTGGTCTGACTGCGCTCCTGGTTGCCTTGTTGATGGGGATCACCGACGACCTCGACATGGACATGCTTTCTGATGCCGTCGCCGCCGTCGGTGTGGGGTTCTTGGTGTGGCGATTCCACCGCAACCTGGTCACCGACGAGCGCGGCGTGCGGATTTCGCGTCATCTGGTCGCCGGCTTGTCGCTGATCGGGCTGGCGATCGGCGTCGGGGTGCTCGTGAATGCGGCTCTCGCCGCCTTCACCCCTGCGTTCGCCTCGACCAACGAGGAGGAATTGCTGTGGGGCGGAGTGGCGTCGCTGATCGCCAACGGCCCGGTCTGGTGGCTCACGTGGCGGCCGCAGCGTTCAGTGGATCCCGATGCGGGCACCGTCACCCAACGGATCTACCTCACGCTGCTGGGCGGAGTCGCCGGAGTGTCGGGGGCGATCGCTCTCATCTATCTGCTGTTCCAACTGCTGGAGGGGATCTTCGACGGCGACTCGGTCTCGGTGATCGTCGACGGGATCCGCGCCCCGTTCGGGTTCGTGGCTTCGACCGGGCTGGTCACCTCCTACCACTACCGCCGTTGGGCGGCCACCCGTAGTCGGCAGGCGGAGGTCGAGCCGGTCACCGTCGAGCGACTGACGTTCGTCGGATCCGATCAGGTTCTGGCGGACTCACTTCGGGACGATCTCGGTGTTCGCACCACCCGCTGGATGTCGGCGGGCGAGGGGCGGGTGCTGACCGCTGAGGAACTGCCGTCGCATCTCCGCACCCTCGACGCCACCGACGTGCTGGTGGTGGAGGAAGAACGAGGCTACCGGGTGATCCGCTTGCTGAGGGACGGTCAGCGTCCGCACACCGGCGAACCCCAGGAGTAGAACCCGACCGCAAGCATCTGTCCATCCGTCACCCCGAGGTCGTCGAGAAACGCAACGACCTCGGGGGTCGGGCCGGTCACGACAATGCTCGTGACGCTCCGCTCCCCCTGCATCGCATCGGCCAACGATCGAAGCGCACCGGGGTCACGCCCGGTCATCGCGTCGGACACCTCGTCCTGGGAAGCGATCAGTTCCAACGCCTGGCTCACCGACTCGAGGGCGCGTTGAACGGAAGGGGTGGTTCCGGTGCTCCACCCGCTGAAGCCGGCACTCGATGCCGAGAAAAAGTCGTCAGACAGGTGCGGATCGGACTTGCACAGGGGATAACCCACCGCGCCGAACATCGAGGAGTGGACGTCGAACCCCACCCAGGTGAGCCGCACGTCCCGACCGGGGTCGTCAGCGAGGGATTGAGCCTCGGCGATGGTGAGCGGCGACGGCGTGCCGATGTGCACTGTCACGACCGTGCCGTCGTCGATGCCCGGTAGGACCTCTTGCATGCTCACCGGTCGCTCGTTCACCCCCGCGCGCCACTCCACGTCGATACGGAAGGCGCCGATCCGGCTCGAGATCGTGGTCGGGTCGTCCACCCCGGACCCCAGGCGCACCACGGCCTCGACCGTGACCGTGCGATCCACAACACCGGATCCCAGCTGGTAGTCGGTCACCTCCACCCCCGGGTTGAAGATCATCGGAGCCTCGTATGCGGCACGCGCGGCAACCGCGGCACGTTCCCCCCGACCGATGACGAGTGGCTGAACGACGAAAACCGAGAGCAGGAAGCCTCCCACCAGGATGATCACCGCAAGCGCAGCGGCGTCGATGGCGGTGCGGCCGATCGCGCGACGCACACTGCGGCGTAGTCCGTCGTCGGACGGAAGGACTAGGTCGTCGAAAGGGACCGGATCCTCCGGTCCCGGAGTGTTCTGGTCGGTTGTCATGGGTTCATCTCCCGATAGATCGTTCGGAATGAGGTCCTGGCCCGCCACAGCAACTGCTTGGCGGCCTCGGGGTTGGTGCCGACGACGTCGGCCATCTCGGCATGGGTCAGGCCGGCATGATCGACCAACAGCAACGCCATGCGCTGGCGGTCGGGGAGTCGGGCGAGAACGGCGGCGATCACGTCCCGCTCCTCGACGTTCGGTCCGGACGGTGCAGCAATCGGTTCGACGATGTCGGTCGGGTCGGGGCGACGCTTGCGGATGTGGTCGATGAACACCGACCGGGCGATGGCGAAGAGCCATGCCCGCGGATTCCCCCCTCGAAACCCCGCCATGGCCCGAGTGGCTTTGACGAAGGTGTCCTGAGTGAGGTCCTCGGCGAGACTCCGATCCCGGCTGAGCGAATAGAGGAAGGCGAACACCGCTCCGGCGTGTTCCCGGTAGAAGGATTCGATGCTGTCCACACGTTTCGTACCTCTGCTGGCTGTTCGTACGAGAGGTAGACGAGACGACACAGCGAATGGTTATGCGGAAATCGAAGACGCTCGATCAGTCGGACACGGGGACGGCCATCGCCAGGGCCTCTTCTCTGGTCACCTCCATGTTGTGAAGCTTCCGTCCGTGGTCCAGCGCGGCTTGCACCACGTCGTCCTCCGACCCGACGGTCTCCCATCCACATGCGCAGGTCAGCCTCCACTGCATCGCTTCACCTCAGTTGCTGGAACGGTTCCGGGACATAGGACCGGAGGATCGCATGCCATTGGTCGTCGAGCGTGGAGCGAACCACATCGTCGGTGCCGACCAACCACGCCAGGTGACGGATCGCGTGCTCGAGTACCTGATCGGCGGCGATCGTCGACGGGGCGTGCGTCGCTGCAGAGCGGGCGAGTTCGGTTCGCGCTACGACCACACCATCCATGTCCCTGGGATCGTCGACGACCGCCACGAACGTGAGCATCACCGAATCTCGCTCGTGTCGCCATGAAGTCGAATGGAGGAGCAGAAGACCCGCAACCGAGTCGTCGACGATCCGTCGAACGGTGTCGAGGGGGTGCTCGCCACGGTCGGTTTCGATCAACCAGGGAGCGGAGCCGCATGGCCCGGTCAGAACCAGGCTCTCCCCCTCCCGGACCAGAGTGAAGACCTCGGCGGTGACAGGCGCGTCGATGTCGAGTGGGATCGTCACAGCCGGAGACTATTCGACGAGAGCCTCGTACCTCCGCTGCAGGAACCGCCGCTCCGCCTCGTTGACGGTGAGTTCGAGTGCGCGCCGCAGGGCGTCTGCCGTCTCGTCGGCGCGTCCGAGGCGGGCTAGGAACTCCGCCCTCCCGGCGTGGAACTGAGGCTCATCGTCGAGCCTCACATCCTCGACCGCGGCCAGCCCCGCCGCCGGGCCGTCGCGTTCACCGATGGCCACCGCCCGGCTCAACCGTGCCATCGGCGAGGGAGCCATCTCGACCAGTTGGTCGTACAACGCAACGATCTGGCTCCAGTCGGTGTCGGCGGCCGAACTGGCATCGGCGTGAACAGCGGCGATCGCTGCCTGGATCTGGTAGGGGCCCGGACGGTTCCGTCGCAGGCAGGCACGAACCAGTTCCTGGCCCTCGGCGATGAGATCCCGGTACCAGCGGGCGCGATCTTGGTCGCTGAGCCTGATCGCGATGCCGTCCGGACCGATTCGGGCGCCACGCCGGGAGTGTGTCAGAAGGAGCAAGGCAAGCAGACCGGTGGCCTCCGGTTCGTCCGGCATCAGCCGGTGAACGACCCGACCGAGACGGATCGCCTCGCCGCACAAGTCGTCCCGGACCAGAGACGTGCCCGATGTGGCGGTGTGGCCCTCGTTGTAGATCAGGTAGATGACGGCAAGGACGGCCCGAAGCCGCTCGGGCAGTTCGGCCTCGGATGGAACCCGGAAGGGGATGGACGCCGCCCGGATCTTGTTCTTGGCCCGGGATAGACGCTGGGCGATCGCCGGTTCGGTCGCCAACAGCGCCCGGGCGATCTCCGCCGTCTGCAAACCGCCAACCAGCCGCAGAGTGAGCGCCACCTGGGATTCGATCGACAGCGCCGGATGACAGCACAGGAAGATCAGGCTGAGTTCCTCGTCGCCGGCCGGTCCTGCCGAACCCGGCCCGGGGATCGGCGCCAACCGCACTGCTTGCTGCTGGCGTTCGTCTCGAGTCGACTCGCGTCGCAGCTGGTCGATCAGGCGGTTGCGGGCGGTGACTGTGATCCATCCCCGAGGGTCGGGCGGGATCCCCTCTGCCGGCCACGAGCGGAGGGCAGACATGAAAGCCTCCTGTACCGCCTCTTCGGCCATGCCGACATCGCCGAAGCGGCGGGTGAGGGTCGCCACCGCCTTGCCGAAATGCTCTCGGAAGACCTGTTCGATGTCGGCGGTGGCGACCATGGGGAGAGCGGGCTACTCGCTCTGGAAGGGCCGCACCTCGACCGGCGCCCGGCAGGCGACGGTGGCCTTCTTCGCCCAGTCGAGCGCGGTGTCGAGATCCGGGCATTCGAGGATCCAGAACCCGCCGAGCTGCTCCTTGGCTTCGGGGAACGGTCCGTCCGTGACGAGGAAGTCGCCGCCTTGGTGGCGGACGACGGTGGCGGTGTCCGGCTCTTCCAGCCCGCCGCCGAACACCCACACTCCTTGGTCCATCATCGTCTGGTTGAGTGCGTCCACCGCGGCATACGCCTCGGCCATTTCATCAGCTGGGGTGGCTCCCACGCCTTCGATGTAGTGCACCGACAGCAGGTACTGGGTCATGTCGTACTCCTTCGTTCCTGGGGCCGACCCCGTGCCGGCCCGTTGTAACCCCTGTACGAACGACGGAGGACGGATTCGACATCGGTGTGGAGATTTCTTCGTGCGGTTGCGGGAATCGGTGGTCGAGTGCATACTCGCAGGGCACATGCACGTTCCGTCTGCCATCATCATTATCGATTAGACGCACACCACATTCCCGGTGTGCGTCCAACGCCCTCTGCCAGCGCAGGGGGTTTTTTGATGGCCGGGCGAGCAGACCCGGCACGGACCCGCCGGGAAGCTCCGGAGGAACCATGACATCCGAACTCGAGATCTACGACACCACACTGCGGGACGGCTCGCAACAAGAGGGCATCTCCCTCACCGTCAACGACAAGCTTCGGGTGGCCAGGCTGCTGGACGACCTCGGCGTCGGATATATCGAAGGTGGGTGGCCGGGAGCGTTGCCGAAGGACGACGAGTTCTTCCGCCGAGCGCGGAGCGAGCTGGATCTGCGCCATGCCACCCTGACCGCCTTCGGTTCGACCCGACGCCCCCGCCTGACGGTCACAGAGGACCCGCAGTTGAAGGCCCTGCTCGACGCCGAAACCGAAGTGATCTGCATCGTGGGCAAGGCGTGGGATTACCACGTGCGGGAGGCGCTGCGCACCGACCTCGACGAGGGCATCCGCATGGTCGGCGAGTCTGTCGAGTTCCTGAAGTCGCACGGGCGTCGAGTGTTCTTCGATGCCGAGCACTTCTTCGACGGATACCGCAGCGATCCCGACTTCGCCATCGCCGTGTTACGAACCGCGGCGGAAGCCGGGGCTGAGCGACTGGTGTTGTGCGACACCAACGGCGGCATGCTGCCCCACCAGGTGATTCGGACCATCGACGAGGTGAAGACCGCCCTGGGAGATCCGTCGCTGGGAGTCCACTTCCACAACGACGCCGGATGTGCGGTGGCTTCGTCGCTGGCTTCGGTCACCGCCGGGGTTCGCCAGGTCCAGGGCTGTGTGAACGGCTACGGGGAGCGGACGGGCAACGCCGATCTGTGTTCGGTGATCCCCGACCTGGCCATCAAGATGGACCTGCCGGTGGTCAGCGAAGCCCAGCTCGGGATGTTGTCGCCGATCAGCCACCACATCGCCGAACTGGTCAACATCACTCTCGACCCTCATCGCCCGTTCGTTGGCGCCTCTGCGTTCACCCACAAGGCGGGACTGCACACCTCTGCCTTGGCACGGCGAGCGGACGCCTACGAACACACCCGGCCCGAGCTCGTCGGAAACCACACCCGGATGGTGGTCAGCGAGCAGGCGGGCCGGGCCTCGATCCATTCCAAGGCCAAGGAGCTGGGGCTCGACATGACCGACGAGCTGGCGGTGCAGGTGCTGGAACGGGTGAAGGAACTGGAACACGACGGCTACCAGTTCGACGCCGCCGACGGGTCGTTCGAACTGCTGGTACGCAAGATGACCGGCTGGACCCAGGATTACTACGAACTGGAATCGTTCCGCACGTTCATCGAACGGCGCGCGAATTCGGAGGTGCTGGCCGAGGCCACCGTGAAGATGACCGTCGGCGGCCAGCGGGTGGTGACCACCGGCGAAGGGAACGGCCCGGTCAACGCCTTGGACCAGGCGGTGCGGGCTGCATTGCGGACGGCGTACCCGGAGGTCGACGAGCTGCGGCTCACCGACTACCGGGTACGGGTGCTGGACTCCTCCGACGGCACGGCGGCGAAAGTCCGGGTGCTGTTGGAGACGTCGGACCACAACGGATCATGGGGAACGATCGGCGTCCACGAGAATGTGATCGAAGCGTCCTGGGAGGCGCTCATGGACGGTTTGGTGGTGGGGCTCCTACGGCACGGTCGGTGAGCGACACGCTCACGTCGGCAGGCCGAGGAGGGTGCGTGTCATCCAGGCGGTGGCACCCCACAGGATCTCGCCGTCCATCTCGCTGAACCACACCTTGCGACCCCGCCAGTCCTCCCAGTGCCACGCCGCCTCGTCTGCCAGGTCCACCAGCCTGGGCAGCAGGATTTTGGCGACTTCGCGTGGCGAGGGGACCAACTCCGGCTCGTGTGCGAGACGACCGACGACCGGTACCACCATGAGCGAATAGGACACGGTGTCCACCGAGGGCAGGAAGCCGAGCACCTCGACCTCGTCGGGGCGAATGCCCACCTCCTCGTGCGCCTCGCGCAGGGCGGTCGAAACAGGCCCGTCGTCGCCGGGGTCGGGGCGACCGCCGGGAAAGGCGAGATGACCGGCATGGGTGGGCATGGTGTCCGGCCTCTTGGTCAGCACCAACCGGATGTCACCCCGCGAGTCCTCGTACAAGGGGGCGAGAACCGCCGCTACCGGCGCGCCGGACGGCGGAGGAGGTTCGGGCGTGACGACGAGACGATCCCACACCCCGGGGATCCTACGGCCGGATAGGCTGTCGGCATGATCCCGGAACGGATCACCACCGAGCGTCTGATCCTCCGGCGGTTCACCCGGCGCGATGTCGACGCCGTCTACTCGGCAGTGGAGGCTTCCCTCCCCCAACTGTCCGAGTTCCTGCCATGGGCGCATGCCGGATATTCACGGGAAGACGCCGCCGGCTACATCCGGGATTCGATCTCGGCGTGGAAAGAAGGCCGGGCGTTCGACTACGCCATCCGTCTGCGTTCCCATCCGTCGCATCACATCGGCAACATCTCCATCTGGCACGTTTCCCGGCTGGGCAAGACCGGGGAGATCGGTTACTGGGTGAGGACCGACCAGGCAGGAAGGGGCATCGGCACCGAGGCCACCTCCGCCCTGCTCGACAAGGGTTTCATGCACCTGGGCTTGCACAAGATCACGCTGCGCATCGCCCTGGGGAACCGGGCGAGTGAACGGATCGCCGAGAAGCTGGGATTCACCCGAGAAGGGGTCCTGCGCGAGGAACTGAAGATCAACGGGGTGTGGGTCGACCACACGCTGTACTCGCTACTCGAGCACGAGCACGGTCTGCGGCCTACCCCCCAGCAGCGGTGATCAACGTCCGGGTGGCCTCACCGAAGAAGGTGGAGATCGGCGGATAGAAGCCGATGACCACCGTGGCCAGGGCGGTGATTCCGATGGCGAGGCTGAGAGATCCGGCCGGCGCATCGGTGGCTTCCACCGCTCCCTCGGGCGGAGCGTCGAACCACACGGTCTTGGCGATCCTGGCGTAGTAGTACAGGGCGATGACGGCGTTCACCGCCGCGATGACGGCCAGCGCAACCCCACCGACGCTGCCGGTGGTGATCGCCGATTGGAACATGATGAATTTGGCGAACCAGCCGGCCAGGGGCGGGATCCCGGCCAGACTGAAGAAGAACACGGCCACCAGGACACCCAACCGGGGGTCGATCTTGGCCAGCCCGGCCCACCCTTCGATGTCGCCGGTCCCGGTGCGACGCGCCCCCTGGATGATGATGGCGAACGCCCCCAGGTTCATGAGGGCGTAGATCACCAGGTACACGACGGTGGCCTCCAGACCGACCGCCAGGTGCTCGCCGCCGGCCACCGCCGCCGCCGCGAACGGCACCAACATGAACCCGGCTTGGGCGATCGATGAGTAGGCCAGAAGCCGAACGATGTTCTCCTGGCGAAGCGCAGCGAGATTGGCGATCGTCATCGACAGCGCCGCCATCAGCCACAAGGCCGGACCCCAGATGTCGACCGCCGACGGGAGGGCCACGTAGACCAGTACGAAGAGTCCGACGAACCCTGCCGCCTTGGACGAAACCGACAGGTAGGCGGTGACGGGGGTGGGAGCCCCTTCATAGGTGTCCGGCGCCCAGAAATGGAACGGTACCGCAGACACCTTGAATCCGAACCCCACGAGGATGAACAGGATCGCCACGCCCAGCAGCGGTTCGAAGTCGGGTACCGATCCTCCGGAGATCAGGGCTACCGAGTCGGCGATGGTGGCGAAATCGACCGAACCGGTGACGCCGTAGAGCATCGACATGCCCCACAGCAGGATGGCGGTCGACAGCACCCCGAGGATGAAGTATTTCAGCGACGCCTCGTTCGAACGCAGATCACCCTTGCGCCAGCCGGCCAAGAGAAAGAGGGGGCCGGTGGTGACTTCCAGAGCGATGAACAGGATGATCAGATCCCGCGCCGAGGCCATGACCACCGATCCGAGGATCGAAGTGAGCAGCAGGAAGTAGTACTCGCCCTGGTAGTACCGGTCGGATTCGATGTAGGAAACAGACATCAGCAGGGTGATGTAGCCGGCCCCCAGGAACAGGCCTTTCAGTACCAGGGCGAAGTCGTCGACGACGAACGATCCGTCGAACATGGTGCGGGTGCCGACGTCGTCGACCGCCATGATGATGAGAGGCACGGCGGCGAGAGTGAGACCGAGCACCCCGACCGTGGCCGCCCAGTATTTGAGGGGGCGGGGCAGGACCAGGTCGGGCGCCAGCACTCCGAGCATCGTCACCACGACGATGATCTCGGGCGCCAGCGCCAGGTAGTCGATCTCCCAGCTCATCAGCTTCCCAACACGTCGGTGACGGCGGCGGTGGTGGCAGCCCCCTCACCGAAGGCGTTGTTGACCAGCGAGACCACCGCGTCGGTGGTGGCACCGAACACGACCCGCGGATAGAAGCCGATCACCACGATCAGAACGATCAGCGGCACCCAGGCGCTGAGCTCGAAGCGGTCGACGTCACGGAATTCCTTGCCGACCCACTCCTCACTGGGCTCACCCAGGTTGACCTTCTGCAGCATCCACAGCATGTAGCCGGCGGTCAGCACCGTGCCGATCGCCCCCAGCACCATGGCCGTCCGGAACAGACCGAGGTACTCGGCCCGCAGCGACTCGAGCGGGTTGTAGGCGCCGAGCAGCGACATGAACTCACCCCAGAAACCGGCGAGTCCGGGCAGACCCAGCGAGGCGAAGGCGGTGAAGGCCAAAATGCCTCCCATCACCGGCATCAGCTTCTGATTGCCGCCGAGGCGGGCCATCTCCCGAGTGTGGTAGCGGTGATGCATCGACCCGGCGAGGAAGAACAGCAATCCGGTGATCAGCCCATGGGCGACCATGCCGATGATCGAAGCGTTGATGCCGACATCGGTGAGAGTGGAGATGCCCAGCATCACGAAGCCCATGTGACCGACCGAGGAGAAGGCGATGAGACGTTTCATGTCGGTCTGGGCCAGACAGGCGAGCGAGCCGTAGATGATCCCGATCACCGACAGCACCGCGATGGCCGGCGCCCAGTTCTCCGCCTCCTGGGGAAGGATCGGAATCGAAATACGGATGAAGGCATAGGAACCGAGCTTCAGGAGGATGGCGGCCAGCAGCAC
>JBKHXZ010000091.1:0-3432 GCA_046565785.1 Acidimicrobiia bacterium | reverse complement strand
GATTCCGAAACGAGAGCACCGCCGTATGGATCGGTTCACCCAGTACGCCATGGTCGCCACGATGGAGGCGCTGGCCCAGGCAGGCGGACTCGACCACGTCGATCCGAACCGGGTGACGGTGGGAGTGGCGACCGGAATCGGCGGTTTGGCGTCGCTGGAAGATCTCATCACCGAGGCGTATTCCGATGAGCCCCGGCCGTCGCCAATGCTGATCCCGATGATGATGTGCAATGCGGCGGCAGCCACGATCTCCATCCATTACGGCTTCGGCGGTCAGGCCACCACTCCGGTGGTCGCCTGCGCCGCCGGCGGCCAGGCGATCATGGACACGGTTCGCCAGATCCAGTGGGGATATGCCGACGCCGGTATTGCCGGCGGTGCGGAGGGAGCAGTCCGCGAGCCCACCATCGCCGGCTTTCGTTCCGCCAAAGCGCTGTCGCCGTCGATGATCGCCCGCCCCTTCGACGCGGAACGGGATGGCTTCGTCCTCGGTGAGGGGGCCGGCATTCTCGTGCTGGAAGAGCGCGGAACCGCCCTGGCGCGGGGAGCGACGATCCTCGCCGAGATCCTGGGGGCTGCCGCCACTGCCGACGCCCACCACATCACCGCTCCCCACCCGGGAGGTGACGGCGCCGAACGTGCCGTGCGGCTCGCACTGGCCGACGCCGGGATCGACGCCTCCCAGGTCGGGTATGTCAACGCCCACGGGACCGGGACCGACCTGAACGACCGTACCGAAGGTGAAGTGGTCGCCAGGGTGTGGCCCGAAGCCCAACCGGCCATCTCGTCGATCAAGGGCACCACCGGGCACGCCTTGGGGGCGTCCGGAGCGATAGAAGTCGTCGCTTCGGTGCTGGCCATCGACCGGGCGGAACTGCCTCCCAACGTGGGCCTCGGCAACCAGGATCCCGACATTCCACTCACCGACATCGTCACCGCCCCCCGAGCGTGGACCCCGTCGGCGGTCATCTCCAACTCGTTCGGGTTCGGCGGTCACAACACCGTCGTGGTGGTCGGTCCGCCCCACTAGGGTTCGGGGTACGGGAGCTCGGTGTGACCGGGCTGAGAGGGAGTCTTCGAGGCTCCGACCGTTGAACCTGATCCGGATAATGCCGGCGCAGGGATCTCAGCTCACCCCCGCTCCCGACGACGAGACGGAAGGAGCGCTCCATGTCCAAACGGACGGGAACCACATTGCTTGTCGTCGGGCTCATCGTCGCCGCCTGTGGCGGCGGCACGGCCGACGACACGACCACATCCGAAGACCTGCCCGATGTCCTCACCCTCATCAGTCACGACTCGTTCGCCGGTGGCGTGACCGACGAGACTTTCGCCCCGTTCACCGCCGAAACCGGCATCGAGGTGCGGGTTCTCCCGGCGGGTGACGCCGGGTCGATGGTGAACCAGGCGATCCTCACCCGCGACAACCCGGTGGCGGACGTGCTGTTCGGAATCGACGACAGCTTCCTCTCCCGGGCGCTCGACGCCGACATCTTCGTCCCCTACCGGTCGCCACTACTCGACGATGTGCCGGACGATCTCGAGCTCGACCCCGACCACCGGGTGACCCCGATCGACCGAGGAGACGTCTGCCTCAACTACGACCTCGAATACTTCTCAGGCGATCTTCGACCACCGCTCAACCTCGAACAGCTCACCCACCCCGACTACGCCGACCTGCTGGTGGTCGAGCATCCCGGGACGTCGTCTCCGGGTCTGGCGTTCCTACTGTCGACCATCGCCACCTTCGGAGAGGACGGGTGGCAGGACTACTGGCGGGAACTGGTCGACAACGGTGTCAAAGTCGTCCGGGACTGGGACACCGCCTACTACTCGGACTCGACGTGGTGGGGCGGTGACCGTCCGCTGGTGGTCTCCTACGCATCGTCGCCTCCCGCCGAGGTGATCTTTGCCGATCCTCCCACCGACGAGCCGATCACCGGGGTGATCGACGAAGGCTGCTACGGCCAGATCGAATTCGCCGGCATCCTGGCCGGGACCGGGAACGAGCAACCTGCGGAACGACTGATCGACTACCTGCTGTCGCCCGAATTCCAGTCCCAGGTACCGCTGACCTGGTTCGTGTTCCCGGTCAATCAGACCGTGGAACTCCCCCAGCAATTCGTCGACTACACCGTCGTCCCGGCCGCCCCCAACCGGCTCGATCCGGAGTTGGTGGAAGAGAACCGGGAGCGGTGGATCGAGGAGTGGACTGCGATCGTGCTGCCGTGACCTCGCGCCTGGGCCGGGCTGCGCTGGTCGCGGTTCCGGCCACGTTTCTCGGCTACTTCTTCGTCTACCCGGTGGGTGCCATCCTGTTCGAGGCGCTGGTCGCCGGCGGCGGCTGGTCCTTCCTCGGCACGGGCGCCGTCCGGGGGGCGGTGTGGTTCACCATATGGCAGGCGGCGGCCTCCACCGCCCTGGTACTGGCCGTCGCCTTCCCCCTGACGTGGGTGCTGTCGACTTTCCGCTTTCCGGGACGGAGGCTGGTGCTCGCCCTGGTGACGGTGCCGTTCGTCCTTCCATCGGTGGTGGTGGCCAGCGCTTTCATCGCCTTGGGAATGCGTGACTCGGTCACCGCCATCCTGTTGGCCCACACGTTCTTCAACGTCTCGGTGGTGGTACGGACGGTGACCACCGTGTGGGCACGGCTCGACCGGACACCGATCGAAGCCGCCCGCACACTGGGCGCCTCGCCCTGGCAGGCGTTCCGACGGGTGACTCTGCCATTGGTTGCCCCGTCGATCGCGGCGGCCTCGTCGATCGTGTTCCTCCTGTGCTTCACCAGTTTCGGCATTGTCCTCATCCTGGGCGGCCTGCGACTGCGGACGATCGAGGTCGAGATCTATCAGCGGGTCACGACCTTCCTGGATTTGCCTGCCGCCGGTGCCCTGGCAGTGGTGCAGATGGTGGGGATCGTCGGAATCATGACGATCTACGCCCGCCTGCAGGAACGGCGTTCCCGGCGGGTTCATCTGGTAGCCGAGGACCGGGTGCTCCGCCCGCCCGTCGGCAAGGAACGGTGGTGGGCAGGGCTGATCGTCGCAGTCACCGTAGGACTCACGTTGGTGCCGCCGGCCGTGCTGGTCGCTCGTAGTTTGCGGTCGTCTGCCGCGGGATGGCGCTTCCTCGCCGACCCCGGAGCGCTGGCGGTCGACCCGGCAGCCGCCATCGCCAACTCACTGCAGTCGGCGGTGATCGCCGCCCTGCTCGCGCTCACGGTCGGCGTCCCCGCCGCCATGCTCATCGCCCGGGGAGCGAAGGGCTGGGGAAGGTGGATCGATGTGGTGGTGATGCTGCCGCTCGGCACGTCGGCGGTGACGATCGGCCTGGGGTTCCTGGTGGCACTCGACCAGCCGATCGACCTCCGCACCGCACCGATGCTGGTGCCCATCGCCCATGCCCTGGTGGCGGTTCCGTTCGTGGTGCGGG
>JBKHXZ010000090.1:0-2658 GCA_046565785.1 Acidimicrobiia bacterium | reverse complement strand
TCGAGATACTTCTCCACCGTGTAGCCCCGATGCATGGCCGCCAGGATCCGGTTCGAGCCGCTTTGCAGTGGGAAGTGCAACTGCTCGCACACTGCAGGAGTCTCGGCCATCGCCTCGGCTACGTCGGTGCGGAAATCGTTGGGATGCGGGCTGGTGAAACGAACCCGGCGGATGCCTTCGACCGATCCGACCTGGCGCAGCAGGTCGGCGAATATCGGCCGGCGTTTTCCGTCGATCGCCAGGTCCCGACCGTAGGTGTCGACGTTCTGGCCGAGGAGAGTGACCTCCACCACTCCGTCGGCGGCGAGTCGCCGGACCTCGGCCAGCACGTCGCCCGGTCGGCGGGAAATCTCGGGGCCTCGCACTGACGGGACGATGCAGAACGTGCAGGAGTTGTTGCATCCCACCTGGATCGTGACCCACGCAGAATGCGCCAGTTCTCTTTTGACCGGAAGCGACGATGGCATGGCCTGCAGCTCGTCGACGACTTCGGTGATCGGACCCCACGCTTCGGCGTGATCCAACAGGTCGAGCACCCGGTCCAGGTTGTGGGTACCCATCACCACATCCACCCAGGGGGCACGCTCGCGAACGAAGTCCCGGTCCTTCTGAGCGGCACACCCACCGACCACCAGCCTCATGCCGGGATTGGCGTCCTTGACCGACTTCAGTTGGCCGAGGTTTCCATAGAGGCGGTTGTCGGCATTCTCCCGGATCGTGCATGTGTTGATGTAGACGACGTCGGCGACGGCGATGTCGTCGGTCCATTCCATCCCGTCGGAAGCGAGCAGTCCGGCGATGCGCTCGGAGTCGTGCTCGTTCATCTGACACCCGAACGTGCGGATGTGGAACAGCTGACCGGCCCTGGTGGGGCGTCGGTACCGCTGTTCGCGTCGTCGTGGTTCGGGAAGGATGGTGGTGCTCATGTCGCTCGGTCGGGCCTGTGGCTTTTAGCGCATGGAGGGTGCAACCTTGCACCCTCCATGCGCTAAAAAGCCGGTTCAGCGGGCGTAGTCGGTGGCGCGGAATTCGCGGATCACCGTGACTTGGATCTGGCCAGGATACTGGAGGTCTTCTTCCAGCTTCTTGGCGATCCGCCGGGACAGGTCGGTCGCCGCCAGGTCGTCGATCTCTCCCGGGTCGACCACCACCCGCACTTCCCGGCCGGCCTGCATGGCGAAAACCCGCTCCACTCCTTCGAAGTCCAACGCCAGGCTCTCCAGTCGCTCGAGACGGCGGACGTAGCTCTCCAACGCCTCCCGCCTGGCTCCCGGACGGGCGGCGGACACCGCGTCGGCGGCCTGGACGATGATGGCGAGGATGGTGCGCGGCTCCACCTCGTTGTGGTGCGCCTCGATCCCGTGCACGACGGCGGCGTCCTCGCCGAAGCGGCGGGCGATCTCGGCTCCGATGAGGGCGTGGGAGCCTTCCACCTCGTGGGTGACGGCCTTGCCGATGTCATGCAGCAGGGCTGCCCGTTTCACCGGGGCGGGGTCGAGCCCCAACTCGCTGGACAACATCGAAGCGACGTGGGCGGATTCGACCAGATGATTGAGCACGTTCTGCCCGTACGAGGTCCGGTACTTGAGCCGCCCCAGCAGGGTCACCAGCTCGGGGTGCATACGCGACATCCCCACTTCCAACAGCGCCCACTCGCCAGCGTCCCGAACACTCTGCTCTACCTCGGCCTGAGCCTTCTCGAAGGCCTCCTCGATCGACGCCGGGTGGATCCTCCCGTCGGCCACCAGCCGTTCGAGTGTGAGGCGGGCCACCTCACGTCGCACCGGGTCGAACGACGCCACCGAGACGGCCTCCGGAGTGTCGTCGACGATCAGGTTGACCCCGGTGACCGCCTCGAGTGCGCGGATGTTGCGTCCCTCTCGGCCGATGATCCGGCCCTTCATGTCGTCGGAGGGCAACGCCACCACCGACACGGTGGATTCGGTTACCACTTCCGACGCGAGCCGCTGGACGGCGGTGGCGAGGATACGGCGGGCACGACGGTCCGCTTCTTCCCGTGCCTTCACCTCGAGGTCGCGCACCAACAGCATGGCGTCGCGACGCGCTTCGTCTTCGACTTCCTGCAACAACTGTTCCTTGGCGGCCTTGGCGTCGATCCCCGCCAGGCGCTGTAGCTCTTCCCGGGCACGCTCGCGCATGGCGTCGGTCTCCTGACGGATCTCCCCGGTCTCCCTCTCCCGCTCCAACAGCAGCTGTTCCCGGGATGCCAGGTTGGCTGCACGCTGTTCCAGGGTCTCTTCCCGTTGGGCTAGACGTCCCTCGATGGTGTCGAGTTCCAGCCGCCGATGTTCCAGCTTGGCCTCTTCCCGCTCGCGATAGGCCTCGGCGCGCGCCCGGCCTTCTTCTTCGGCCCGACCGAGGATGCGCTGTGCCTCCAGCCGGGAGTGAGCGATCAGGTCTTCGGGGTCAGGCCCGGACTCGTCCTTGGCCCGGAACGTCGACCGGGCAACGAAGAACCCGCCTGCGCCGGCGATCAGGACGGCGGCCGCCACCGAGATCGCGATCAGTGCCGTCGTGTCCATGTTTCCTTCTTCCCGACCGTCAGCTCCACCGACCGGGAACTGCGCCGTTCACACCCCGTAACGAGCGGTGCCGGACCCAAGCGGGCCCGGCACACACGGTCACGAGGGTGCGACG
>JBKHXZ010000089.1:0-4897 GCA_046565785.1 Acidimicrobiia bacterium | reverse complement strand
CTTCGTCCACTGCCGGGCGGTGGAAGGATCGTCGGTATGAAACACATCGCACTCGTCATCTCCTCGAACGCCGAAGCTGTCGGCTACGCCAAGCGGTTCGCCGATGCGGCGAGGGAACGGGGAATGTCGGCGGTGCCGCTGGCGGAGGCGGAGAAGATCGAGTTGGTCGTGGCAGTCGGCGGCGACGGGACGGTGCTGGAAGCCGCGCACGTTGCGGTCGCTCGACAGGTTCCGGTCGTGGGCATCAACCTGGGCACCATCGGATTCCTGGCCGAAGCCGAGCCGGACGAACTCGAAGAGACCGTCGCCCGCCTCGCTACCGACGACTTCAGAATCGAGCCTCGCAACACCATCGAGGTCCGCTTGCCGGACGGCACCCGCGGGCTGGGGATAAACGACGTGGTGGTCGAGAAGATCGACAGCCAACGCCTCGTCGTGCTGGACGTCGAGGTGGACGGAGAACGCTTCCTCCGTCATCGCGCAGATGGCTTGGTCGTGGCCACCTCGATGGGCAGCACCGCATATTCGTTCTCTGCGGGCGGTCCGTTGATGGATCCCCGGGTCGACGGCATCCTGGTCACCCCTGTCGCCCCGCACTCGCTGTTCGACCGGTCTTTGGTGATTCCCGCCGACAGCCGGGTGGTCATCACCGTTGCCGACGACCGTCCGGTCCGGGTCAGTGCCGACGGCCGTGAGCTCGGATCGATGGGTGAAGGCGGCCGCGCCGAGATCGGGCCCGGCCCGACACCCGCCCGGTTCCTGCGCATGCGTCGGGAAGGGTTCCCTGGACGCATCACCCGCAAGTTCCGACTGGAGGACGGATGATCGACGAACTCGTCGTCCGCAACCTGGGTGTCATCAGGGATGCGCGGCTCGACTTCGGTCCCGGCTTCACGGTGGTGACCGGTGAGACGGGGGCAGGCAAGACGCTTCTGCTGGGAGCGCTCCGCATGCTGTTGGGTGCCGACGCCCGGTCCGACCTGGTGGGGCCGTTCGGTGACGAAGCGGTGGTCGAGGGGAGGTTCCTCCGAGGTGACACCGAAATCGGTGCCGGTCGGCGCCTACGCAAGGAAGGTCGAAGTCGGGCGTATCTCGACGGGTCCATCGCGTCGGCGGACGCACTCGACGCCGCCTCGTCCGGGATCGTCGACATCATCTCCCAGCACGATCAGCTTTCCATCACTCGTCCTTCGGAGGTTCGAGTGTTGGTCGATCGGAACCTCGACGACGACGGAAAGGCGGCGGCGGAGGCATACGGGGTGGCCTGGGCCGAACGCCTCCGCCTGGAAGCAGATCAGCGGGCACTGGGTGGGGATCGACCCGCTCTGGAACGGGAGCGCCTCGCCGCCACCTTCGACGCTGAAACCATCGTCAGCGCCGATCTGGAACCAGGCGAGGACGAGGTGCTCGAAACCCGACTCGCGAGGCTGAGGAACGCCGAACAGATCCGGAGTCTCGCAGTCGACGCCGCCACCTATCTCGACCGGGGCCGGGACGATCTCGGTACAGCCGTGGGCATCCTGCGTCGACTGGCGGCGCTCGATCCCACCTCAGCCGAGCTGGCGGCAGAGGCCGGCAACGCCGAGAGTGTGCTCGACGACGCAGCGGCCGGACTGGTTCGACTAGTCGAAGACCTCGAGTTGGACCAGACCGAACTCGAAGCAGCCGAACAGCGTCGATCGACCCTCACCGAACTCCTGCGACGGTATGGGCCGACTCTCGACGATGTGATCGCGTTCGGCGCCGCACAGGCCAGGCGGGCCGAAGAGCTGCAGGGACTGCTGGAACGGGCAGATCGGATCGACGAAGAACTCGCCGCCGCCGACCGTCGCTTGCAGGCCGCCGGAACGGCGCTACGTGACGCTCGTCGGCGTGCGGCCAAAGCCGTGGCCGATCGTGCCCTGGCTCACCTGCGGGAACTCGGATTCAGTAGACCGACAGTGAGCATCCAAGTCGACGAGGCTCAGGCAACGGCTTCGGGCGCCGACACCGCCGCGGTCGTGTTCGCCTCCGACGACCGCCTCGAACCGGGTCCGGTAGCTCGGATCGCTTCCGGAGGAGAACTCAGTCGACTGGTACTCGCCTTGCGGTTGGCGGCCGGGGCAGGTGCGACGCAGAGTGTCATCTTCGACGAGATCGACGCTGGGGTCGGAGGCCAGACCGCCATCGCCATCGGAGCCAAGCTGGCGGACCTCGCCAGGACCCAACAGGTTCTGTGTGTCACCCACCTGCCCCAGGTGGCCGCCTTCGCCGACGCCCACTGGGTCGTGGAACGGGACGGGGGAGAGGCATCGGTTCGACGGGTGGACGGAGAGGCCCGCGTCGAGGAGCTGACGAGGATGCTCGCCGGCATCCCCGAAAGCGCCCACGGCCGGGAAGCCGCCCACGAGCTGTTGGTCATGGCCGGGCAGCGGGGAATACAGTGACCTCATGAGCCTGGTTCGCAGCGAACACGACGGTCCCCGAACGACGATCACCCTCGACCGACCCGATCGTAGGAACGCCCTCAGCCTGGAAACGCTGCGCGAGCTCGGAGCCGCGCTCGACACCGTCCCGGACTCCTCGCGGGTAGTGGTACTCGCCGGGGCCGGACCGGCCTTCTCCGCCGGCCACGACCTCGGAGAGATGCTCGACCGTTCGGCCGACTTCTACGCCGAGCTGTTCGACACCTGTGTACGAGTCATGGAACGCATCCACCGCCTCCCGCAGCCGGTGATCGCACGGGTGCACGGCGTTGCCACCGCCGCAGGGTGTCAGTTGGTGGCGGCCTGCGACCTCGCCGTCGCCTCCACCGACGCCCGATTCGCCACCCCGGGGGTGAAGATCGGCCTGTTCTGTTCGACGCCGATGGTTCCGATCAGTCGGGCGGTCGGCAGCAAACGGACGATGGAAATGCTCCTGACCGGCGAGTTCATCGATGCGGACACCGCCCTCGCCTGGGGCCTCGTCAACCGGGTGGTCTCCCCATCAGAGCTGGACCGGGCGATCGACGAGCTGGTCGGCCAGATCCTGCGCTACTCCCATCGGGTCATCGGAATCGGCAAGGAAGCGTTCTGGTCCCAGTTGGCGCTCGACGAGCACCGGGCATACGACCTGACCAAGGCCGTGATGACTGCCAATGCGCGGATGCAAGACGCTCAGGAAGGGATGGGGGCGTTCATCGACAAGCGTGATCCGGTGTGGCCGGAGTGAAGCCCGTGCGTGACAGGGTCTCGATCACCGAACTCACCCCGCTCTTGTTCTTGGAGCGTTCCGCCGACGTCTTCGGTGATCGGGTGGCGGTCAGTTACCAGGACCGTTCGATCACCTACACCCAGATGCGTCGCGAAGTGAACCGGGTGGCCCGCGCCCTTCAGGAATCGGGGATCGAACCTGGGGACCGGGTCGCCTACCTCGTACCCAACCTGCCGGAGATGCTGATTGCGCACTTCGCGGTCCCCCTCGCCCACGCCGTACTCGTCGCCATCAACACCCGGCTCAGCGGAGCCGAGATCGCCTACATCCTCGATCACAGCGGGGCGGAGATCCTCGTCGTCGACACCGCGCTCTATCCAAACGTGGCGCCGCACCTCGCCGACCGCCCCGGTCTCAGAGAGGTCGTCACCCTGCACGACCCGCACGCCGGCGTCGACGACGTGGACGGTCACACCGCCTACGCCGACTTCGTCGCACGTGGAGACGACCGTCCCCTGCCGATGCGGGTGGACGACGAAGAACGGGTGATCTCCATCAACTACACCTCCGGGACCACGGGACGTCCCAAAGGAGTGATGTACACCCATCGTGGAGCGCACCTGAATGCGCTGGCCGAAGTCATCCACAGCCGTCACTCGACCGAGTCGATCTATCTGTGGACGCTGCCGATGTTCCACTGCAACGGCTGGTGCACCACCTGGGGTGTGACAGCGGTGGCAGGACGGCACGTGTGTCTGCGGCAGGTCGACCCCGCAGAGATCTGGCGTCTGATCGAAGCCGAAGGCATAACCCACCTCAACGGGGCGCCCACCGTGCTGATCTCGATGGCGAATCATCCCGACGCGAAGCCGTTCGGACGGCCGTTCGTCGTCACCACCGCCGGGGCCCCTCCCAGTCCGACGATCATCCGTCAGATGTCCGAGCTGGGTGCTGACATCGTGCATGTCTACGGGCTGACCGAAACCTACGGCCCGTACACGATCTGCGAGATCCAGGACGGGTGGGCGGATCTCGACGGTGAGGAGCGAGTGCGGCTGATGGCCCGTCAGGGCGTCGCCTACATCGGGGCGGATCCGATCCGGGTGGTCGACGAGCAGATGAACGACGTGCCCAGGGACGGGGCGACGATGGGTGAGGTCGTCATGCGCGGCAACAACGTGATGGCGGGATATCACGACGATCTGGAGGCGACGAAGACGGCGTTCCGGGGTGGCTGGTTCCACAGCGGCGACCTGGCGGTGTGGCATCCGGACGGCTACATCGAGCTGCGGGACCGCGCCAAGGACATCATCATCTCCGGCGGCGAGAACATCTCCACCATCGAGGTCGAACAGGCGGTGGTGTCGCATCCGGCGGTGTTGGAAGCCGCCGTGGTCGCCATGCCCCACGAGCATTGGGGGGAGAGGCCAAAAGCGTTCGTCACCCTGAAGGAGGGGGCGACGGCGACGGGGGAGGAGATCATCGCCCATGTCCGGGATCGCCTCGCTCACTACAAGGCACCCGACGAGGTAGAGATCGTCGAGGCCCTTCCCAAGACCTCGACGGGCAAGATCCAGAAGTACGTGCTCCGCGAAACCCTCTGGACCAACCACCCCAAACGCATCAACTGAAAAGGGCCCCGCGCACCCAGGGTTCCAGGGGCCCTGAGGGGGCCCGGCCAGCCCACGGTTCGTCGGGCCATGGCGGATGTCGGCCAACCGTG
>JBKHXZ010000088.1:0-4501 GCA_046565785.1 Acidimicrobiia bacterium | reverse complement strand
ATCGGAATCGTCCTCCAGCAGTCGGGGATCGAAAAGGAGCTGACGGTCAGCGAAGCGTTGACCCGTCTCGCCCGTGTCTACTCCCACCCTGCCGACGTGGGCGAGACGATCGAGCGCGTCGGCCTGTCGTCGAAGGCCGATGCGCGGATCAAGACACTGTCGGGAGGGCAGAGAAGGCGGGTGGACCTCGCCGCCGCCATCATCGGTCGGCCCGAACTGATCTTTCTCGACGAGCCCACCACCGGTTTCGACCCGGCAGCCCGGCGGGAGGCATGGCGACTGGTGGCGGATTTGGTCGGTGAGGGAACGTCGGTGCTACTCACCACCCACTACCTGGACGAGGCCCGGCAGTTGGCCGACCGGGTCGCCGTGATCAGCGCGGGTCGCATCGTGGCGCAAGGAGACCCTGCCACCCTGGGCGGACGCGAACAGCGCCACGCCGTAATCCGGTTCCGACATCCGGGACCACTTCCCGGCGGGCTGACGGGCGACATCCGACAGGATGCCTCCGGATGGGTGGAGATCACCACCAGCGCTCCGACCTCGGATCTCGCCGCGCTCACGGCGTGGGCGGCCGGCAACGAGTTGGAAGGCTTGGAGGTCAATCGGCCGACCCTCGAAGACATCTATCTGGAGATGGCAGGAGATTCGGAATGAAGCAGTTGTGGTGGGAAACGTCGCACCACATCAGAGTGTTCCGGCGCGTGCCGGTGGCGGCGTTCTTCACCTTTGCCTTCCCGCTGATGTTCCTGGTGCTCTTCAACCTGTTGAACGGTGGGGCCGTGGTGGAGTCGTTGGGCGGACTCCCGTTCGCCCAGTTCTTCACGCCGGCGATCGCCGTCTTCTCCATCGTCACCGCCTGTTACACCAACCTGGTGATCACCACGTCGATGGATCGCGACGACGGGATCCTGAAACGGGTATTGGGGACACCGCTGCGTCCCGCCGTCTACATCGGCGGGCGGGTCTTGGCGGCGACCACCATCGGACTGGGAAGCGTGGTCGTGATGCTGGTCGTGGGCGTGCTCGCCTTCGACGTCCGCGTGCTGGCCCCAAGACTCCCGTTGGCCGGGTCGATCCTGGTGGTGGGCGCTGCCTGCTGGTCGGCACTCGCCCTCGCTGTCGCCGGTCTCGTGCGCAACGGTCAGGCCGCTCCCGCCGTGGCGAACGCCACGATCCTCCCATTGGCGTTCATATCGGGTGTCTTCTTCCCGGTCGAGTCCGGACCGGAGTGGCTGGCGTCGGTCGCCGCGATCTTTCCCTTGCGTCCGTTCGTGGCTGCGTTCTCCGAGCAATGGAATCCGCTGATCGATCCGTCGTTCCCTGCAACGGAACTGGCCGTTCTGACAGGGTGGGGCGCGGTGGGCGCCTGGATCGCGGCGAGACGGTTCAGTTGGGAGCCGACCCGGAAGACGGATCGCTGATCCGGTACATGGCGGCGATCCGTTGATAGTCGTCGACTCCATCGGCCTGGCGACGGATCTCTTCGGGTCGTAGTTCCCGCACCGGCCGGGCGGGAATGCCCAAGGCGAGCGTCCACGGGGGGATCTCGCTCCCTTCGGTGAGGATGGCCCCCGCACCCAGCCACGCCCCCTCGCCGAGGATCGATCCATTCAGTGCGCGGCTGCCGATCCCGACCAGACACCGGTCGGAGATCGTGGCACCGTGCACCACGGCGGCGTGGCCGATCGTCACTCGCCGTCCGATCTCCGTCGGTACGCCGGCGTCGCAATGGATCACCGTCCCGTCCTGGACGTTGGTCTCCCCACCGATGGTGATGCGGTCGAACTCGGCGCGGATCACGACACCGAACAGGATCACGGCGCGCTCGCCGATCGTCACCTCGCCTCGGACGACAGCACCGGGGGCGACATAGGCGTCCGGGTGGATCTCGGGCAGGCTCACCAGTCTTGGTAGACGTCGTGGCCGCTGAAGGTGACGTGCCCGCAGACCTCACACACCTGCCGAGTGAGTCCACCGATGGTCTTCGGCTCGCCGTAGGCGTGGTCGTGGGCGGGAACGCTCTTGTCTCGTCCCCGTTTGAACAGGAACGAACGCTTCTTGTCTTGGCGACGAGCGTGGCCGTTGGAAGCGGGCTCGGCCGTGCCCTCGGCTGCCGCGATGAGCGGATCTTCCCGTTGTGATTCGGGTAGTGGTGCTGGCTCCGTTTCGATCACCGCGACCGGCTCAGGCTCGACCTCCGGTTCGGGCTCCGGTCCGATCACCGCGACCGGTTCGGACTCGACCTCCGGTTCGGGCTCGGCCTCCCCCAGCGGTTGGGGTTCAGGCTCGGGCTCGACCTCGGGCTCGGGTTCGACCTCGGGCTCGGGCTCGACCTCGGGCTCGGGTTCGACCTGGGGCTCCGGTTCATCGATGGACGCCACTTCCACGGTGTCCATCAGGCCGGCGGTGGGCGGAACGTACTCCTCGATCTCGATCTCAGGTTCAGGCTCGGTGAGCGCCGCCGGCGCCGCCTCCTCATCCCAACTTGTACCGGTGGCTGCCGCCGACACCTCCTCGATCTCGAACGGCTCGGACTCGACCGGCGGAGGCTCGGCTGGTACCTCGACTGGCTCCAACTCCACCTGTTCGGGTTCGACCGCCGCCTGGATCGGTTCAGATTCGACCTGCTCGGTTTCGGCCGCCGTCGGGGTCGGCTCAGGCTCTGATTCGACCGGGACCGCCCCGGTGTCGGGTGCCACTTGCTCCGATCCCGATCCGGTGTCGGACTCGGGCGGAACGAACGCCTCGACCGCGGGCGGGGGCGGGGTGGCGGCGCGCGGGTAGCTGACCCGGATGTCGTCGGAGGATTCGGTCGACCGAGAACGAGGCAGCGGTACGACATTCGGCGCCTCCCGGTCCGGTGCGGGGACGGAGGAAACCGGCGGAACCCAGATGGGAGTCGGAGTCGAGCTCGAGGTGACGGGTTCCGGCTCGGCGTCGACCCCAGGTTCGGAATCGAGATGCGACACCAGCTCGGCGGCTGGCCGGCGAGCCGCCGGCTCGGTCTTGTGAACCGGCTCCGGACCGGCAGGCGGTTGTGCCTGCTCCTGCGACCTGGTCTTCTTCCGACGGAACAAGCCCCGCTTGGTCAGCCGCGCCTGAAGGTCCTCGATCGCCGTGATGCCTTCGTAGGCGAAACCGAGGGCATCCTGAGCCACGAACACCATCGGCTCTCCGTCGAGGTCGACGGCGAATTGGTTCGAGAAGATGCGTTCGATTGTGACGTCGTCGGCCCGCCAGGCTCCGAGCTCTTCGCCACCGGAAGTGATGATGATGTAGATGTCGTCCAGGCGCAGCACGACCGGGATGCCGGTGCCGGCATCGTCGGGAAGTCGGAGATGACCCCTGAAATCCACCTTGTTCTCCGTCATGGCGTGCTGTGAGGCGCACCGTCCCCCCGTGTCCGTGCATGACCGGGGGGACCGTGCAACCCCCCTCGAATCGGCACAACCGGTGGTCCGGTGAAGGGATTCGTTGTGAACCTCGCTTATGCGTATTCCGCCACCGGCGGGCACGCACAGACGAGGTTTCGGTCCCCACCCGGACCGTCCACACGACCGACCGGCGGGAAGTATCCCTTCGTACGCAGTGATCTTACCGGGAAGGCGGCCACATCGGCCGGGTAGGCCCGATCCCAACCACCGATCAGGTCCTCAGCCGGGTGGGGAGCGCGGACCAGCGGGTTGTCGTCAGCCGGCCATTCCCCCTCCTCGACCCGCCGGATCTCGTCGCGGATGGCCAACATCGCCTCACAGAACCGGTCGAGTTCGGCCAGCGACTCGGATTCCGTCGGCTCGATCATCAGCGTTCCCGGTACCGGGAACGACAGGGTCGGGGCGTGAAACCGGTAGTCGGCAAGACGCTTGGCGACGTCCTCGGCGGTGATCCCCGAGCTGCGGGTGAGAGGACGAAGGTCGACGATGCACTCGTGCGCCACTCGTCCGTTCTTGCCCACATAGAGGATCGGGTACGCCTCGGCGAGTCGGGAAGCGACGTAGTTGGCGGACAGGATCGCGACCTGAGATGCCCGCCGCAGCCCGACAGCCCCCATCATCGCGATGTAGGCCCACGGGATCGGCAGGATTCCCGCCGAACCCCATCGCGCCGAGGACACCGGTCCGACCACGCTCGGGCCTCCACTCACCGGATGGCCCGGCAGGTAGGGCGCCAGATGAGACCGCACACCGATCGGCCCGACACCAGGGCCCCCACCACCGTGGGGGATCGTGAACGTCTTGTGCAGGTTCAGGTGTGACACGTCCGCACCGAACCTGCCGGGCTTGGCGATCCCGACGAGCGCGTTGAGGTTCGCCCCGTCGACGTACACCTGCCCGCCAGCCCGGTGCACCATCTCGCAGATCTCGCCGATCGCCTCCTCGAACACTCCGTGGGTCGACGGATAGGTGACCATGAGCGCGCCGATCGTGGCGCCGTGGGTGTCCAGCTTCGCCGCCAGGTCGTCGGTGTCGACGTTGCCGTCGTCGTCGCAGGCGACGAC
>JBKHXZ010000087.1:0-30526 GCA_046565785.1 Acidimicrobiia bacterium | reverse complement strand
GTGTCATCGGCTGTCGACCCGGGATGGATTCGACTCGGTCCGCTGCCAGGCAACAGCCGAAGCGTGCGATCGGTACGCGGCGAGTTGTATTCGTTCTCGTACACCCCGGACGCTTCCGGACCGGCGGCGTTCGTCAGTTCCGAAGGGAGAACCTGGAATACGCTCGACCTTCCCGACGGAATGGTGTTCGCCGAGCTACAGGCGGCGGGCGACAACGTCGTCATGGCGGGCTACACCGACCGTTCACTGCTCATCTCGGTCCGGGAAGGGGACGGGTTCCGAGTGGTGGCCGAACTGGAAGGACGCCTCCATGCGTTGCGTGGTACCGACACGGAGATCGAGGCCTACGTGCTGCTGGCCGGAACGATGCGACAGGTGACGATCTCGGTTGGCACCGGCCGGGCGACCGAGACGGTACTGCCGTGGCGGCCTCTCTTCGTCGAGCTGCTCGGGGATCAGGTGGTGGTGGCCGGTGAATCGGAGTCGGACGGACGACCACCGACGAGGGCGCATGTTTCGATCGACGGCGGCGGTACGTGGACGTCGTTCGACGTCGAGTTCTGGGCGTGGCATCGACTGGGGGACGGACTCTTGCTGCAAGGCCGTCCCGGTCAGCCGTCGTCCTTCCTTCGCACGGAACCAGCACCTTCCCTCGAGCTTGTGACGACGCCCGTGGAGCTGGTTGTCCCGCATCCCGGCGCCCGAGCTGCCGTCCAGTGGGACGACCGTCTAGTGGTCTACGACGGGACAGGTCGACTGACGATCTTCACCGACCTCTCGACCGAGCCCGATTCGATCAGCGTCTCGGTTGACAGTGGGTTTCATGGTGTGTTCGGCTGGCCGGTGGGTGATCGATACGTGGTCGGGTCCGAGCAAGGCCAAAGCGTTCTCTACCGATGGACCGGCGAACTGCCCTGATCTCGGCCGCGCCGATACCATTCCTGCCGTGACCGAACACGAACAGCCCGACCCGTGGGCCGAAGCCGGTCGCCGGTGGGCCTCCATCTCCGACAAGCTCAAAGACCGCTACCGGGAACTCGCCGGGGACGAAGGTCCGGGCGAGGACGAGATCCGTTCCGCCCTCGACACTCTGGGCGAGGCCGCCCGCACCGTGGCCGATTCGGTGGGGTCCGCCATGAAGGACCCGGAGGTGCGCGAGCAGGTGAAGGACGCCGCCGCCTCGTTCGTCACCGCCCTCGGCCAGACCTTCTCCCAGCTGGGCGATGAACTCCGCAGGGCCCGGGAACACCCCGAACCGTCGGAGCCGCCCGAGGAGTCCTGATGCGGGCAGGCAACCTCCTGATCTACGGCGGGGTCGCCCTGGTGGTGATCGGGGTGATGGTCCGCCTCGGCTGGTTTTCCTGGTTCGGCAAGCTGCCCGGTGACATCCGTTCGGAGGGGGACAACGTGTCGGTGTTCTTCCCGATCACCTCGATGATCGTGATCTCGATCGCGGCCACCGTGTTGCTGAATCTGTTCGACCGCTTCTTCCGCAACTGACGCCCGGTACATTCGGACGTCCATGTCACTGATCTCCACGTCAGAACTCGCCGACCGGATCGGAACCCGCCACCTGCGGGTCTTCGACGTGCGAGCCGAGCTGGGCGACCCCACAGAGGGGCGCCGCCGATACGAAGCCGGCCACATTCCCGGTGCGGTGTTCGTCGAACTGGAGAAGGATCTGACCGGCCGGGAAGGGCCGGGACGTCATCCCCTTCCCCGGCCGGAGGAGTTCTCGGCCACGGTGCGTCGTATCGGGGTGAATCCCACCGACCTGGTGGTCGCCTACGACGACAATGGCGGTGCCTGGGCCAGCAGGCTGTGGTGGATGCTGCGCTCGCTCGGCCATGCCACCGTCCGAGTCCTGGATGGCGGCTTCCCCAAATGGGAGGCGGAGAAGCGGCCGATCACCCAGGCCGTCCCCCGTCACGTGCCGGGCGATTTCCCCACCGTGCGGGAGTGGCGGTGGGTCGTGGACCGGGTCACGGTGGCGGCTTCCGAGTCGACAGTGGTCGACGCCCGCGCCGCCGCGCGATACCGGGGCGAGACCGAACCGATCGACCCTGTGGCCGGCCACATCCCGGGGGCGGTGAACTTGCCCTACGCGGGGAACCTGGCCCCGGACGGGACGTTCCTTCCCAAAGACCAGCTCGTCGCCCGTTTCGAGGGCATCGGCCCGAATCCGATCGTGTATTGCGGGTCGGGGGTGAGCGCCTGTCACGACATCCTGGCGATGGACATCGCTGGGATATCCGGTGTGCGGCTGTACGAGGGGTCGTGGAGCGACTGGATTCGTCAGCAGGACGCCCCGGTGGCGACCGGCGACGAATGAGCCTCGACGAACGGACGCTCACCGCTATCGAGCTGGCGGACACCGATGCGCTGCTGCGGTCGGTCGACGGCATGGCGGAACGACGGGCTTGGGACGAACTGCTGACACTGCGAACCCATCTGGCGGCGGCGGTGGAACGGGGACGGCAGTTGTGGGGGGTGGACGAACACGTCCGCTACCGACTGGCGTTGCAGGCCCCGGCCGCCCTGGCGGTCCCCGTGGTGGAGGAGGGCCCGGCGCGGTTCACTCTGGGACCGTTGACCGAGGTGATCGCCCAGACCAAGACCTTCGCCGAGATGGACGAGTTGCTGAAGACCCCCGCGTCACGGACGGTGATCGCCCACGAGCGGGCGCTGCGAGGCGAGAGAATCACCGCCGAGATCGACTCGTCGGTGTTCGACATTCCCCTCGTCCAGGATTGGGAGCCGGATTATCCGCTGGCCGAGTACAAGTCGGATCGCGCCGAGTTCCCCACCCCGGAACCCGTCGCCGGCGAGGTGCTGGACCTCGGAACCGAAGCCCCCAGGATCGACGACGAGCCCACCGAAGAGGCGCTGCTGGCATTGGTTACTCCATGGACGTCCATGTCGAACGGCGTGACGGATCTGGTGATCGTCGAAGGCACGGCGTTGCAGGCAATCGCCACGTTGGGAGTTCCTCAGGCCACCGGCCGTCGGGTCGACCTGGCGACGGCGTTGGAGTGGATGGCGTGGACGGCGGCGTCGGGTGGAGCGCACGGTCGACGGCGGGGGATGGCAGCCGGCCGTTTCCACGCCTGGTCGGCGGTTGCTGCGTTGACCGGGTTGGAATGGCCGGCGCCAGCAGCGGAGATCCGGGAGGCGGGCGAGAGCCTCGAGTGGTGGTTGTGGAGCGACGGAGCCACGACCGGCTGGGTGCTTCAACTGGCGGTGGGCGACCCGGTGGACGGCCTGGCCTGGGCCTTCAGCGCCGCCGACGCCAGGACCGAAGGCCCCGACACCTGAACCCTGGGCCAGCCAGGCCCTCACAGGGCCCCACGAACCCAGGGTTGGCGGGGCCCTCTGGGGGCGGCGGGTTCAGGTGGTGAGCGCGACGGGCCTGACCGTGGGGAGGCTTGATGCCGTTTCCGAAGACTCCGTGGCGTGTGGCACGGGTGGCGTTGATGGAGGTTGGGAGGGGCAGCACATGGAAGGAGGCTGCCCGGATAGCTGGGATCAGTGAGGAGACGCTGCGTCGGTTGATCCTCGATCATGGGCCGATGCCATTCACTGAACGTAAGCCACGGGCCGATGCGCTGACGGTCGTCGAGCGGGAAGAGATCATGTTGGGGATCGACCGGGGAGAACCCGACGCGGTGATTGCTCGGCGTCTGGGCCGGCATCGGGGAACGATCGGTAATGAGATCCGCCGGGGTGGCGGCCGGGAGACGTATCGGGCGTTCCGTGCCCAGGACATGGCGGATCGGGCCGCCCGCCGGACCAGGCCGCCATGGTGGGAAACCCGGCGGTGGCTGTGGGAACACGTCAGGGAACGGCTGATGGAGGACAAGTGGTCCCCCGAGCAGATCTCTCAGACGCTGCGCCGGGAGCATCCCGACGAGCCAACATGGTGGGTGTCGCACGAGTCGATCTATCAGGCGATCTATGTCCAGGCCAAAGGCGAGTTCCGCCGACAACTGGCCGACGCGTTACGCACGGGCAGGGTTCGTCGTCGTCCTCACCGGCACAGCACGAACGTCCGGCGGGGACGGATCGCTGGGATGGTCAACATCTCCGAACGGCCCGCCGAGGTCGCTGACCGGGCGGTGCCAGGCCATTGGGAAGGAGACCTGATGATCGGCAAGAACAACCGGTCGGCGGTCGCCACCCTGGTGGAACGGTCCACCCGGTTCGGGATGATCATCAAACTCGACGGTCAGACCGCCGACCATGTCGCCGAACGGATCGCCGAACATGTCACCACCCTGCCCGGTCAGCTCCGCCGGTCCCTCACCTGGGACCAAGGCAGAGAACTCGCCGAACACGCCGCGTTCACTGTCGCCACCAACATCCTCGTCTTCTTCTGTGACCCGCACTCGCCGTGGCAGCGAGGAACCAACGAGAACTGGAACGGTCTCGCCCGCCAGTTCCTCCCCAAAGGAACCGACCTGTCAGTTCACAGCCAAGCCGACCTCGACCAGATCGCCCTCAAACTCAACACCCGCCCACGCAAGACCCTCGAATGGGATACTCCAGCAGACAGATTCGACCGACTCGTCGCGGCGAGCCCTTGAATCCGCCGGCCCCACCAACCCTGGGTTCGCGGGGCCCTTTTTCGGGTTAGCGGAGTTGGTCGGTGACTCGTTCGAGGCGCTGGGCCAGTTCTTGGATGATGGCCAGGGCCACCTTCGGGTTGCGCTCGATGAACGGCATGAGATCCCACTTGGCAACCCGGAACGCGCGCACGGTGTCCTTGGCGTACACCCCGGCGCTGCGGGGATGGCCGGACTCGGCGAACAGCGCCATCTCGCCGATGTGAGCCCCCTTGCCCATGGTGGTGACGACGGTGTCGCCGCGTCGCACCTCGACCTCGCCGTCGACGACGATCCACATCGTCATCGCCTCGGTGGAACCCTCGCGCACGATCGCCTCCCCGGGAGCGAACTCCCGGATGGAGGCGATCGACGCCAGACGCTCTGCGTCCTTCTTCGAGAGTGCGCCGAGGAACGGGGACGCTTCGATCAGGGTGAGAACTTCTTCGGACACCGGTTCGCCTTTCCGCCGATGGCGGGACGATACCCGGTGATCAGGTGCAGAGGCCGTCCTCGGTGACGCCGCGTCCGCACAGCGTGGTCACTTCGACACTCTTGATCTCGAAGGTCTCGTCGGCGGGTTGGCCGAACACATGCACCCGGAAGCCACGAACCGCGTCGTCGCCGATCCCGATCACGTCGTAGGTCACCTCGCCGAGGTCACCCACGGTGGGAGCGACGACCATCACGATCTCCGAGGCGGGTTCGTCTGAGGCGAACGTCTCAGCCACCGCCAGCCCGATATCAGCCATGGTCTCGGCCACCGGGCCGTCGCCCAACTCTTCGAGCACCGCGGCGGTCATGTCGTCGGTTACACCGATGTAGCCGATGAACGAGAAATGCACCCATCCCGTGGTGCCCTCGTATTCCACTTCGATCCAGAAGGACTCCCCCAGGTCACGGGTGTTGCCCAGTGCCGTCAGCCCGGCGAACGTGTTGGGGATCTCGGCCACGATCTCGCTGTCGGCGCCAGGACCCACCCGCAGGTTCAGCACGTCGTCGTGGGCAACGCCGATGACGGCAACGGTGTCGCCCTCCCGTGGGCCGAAGTCGACTGGCTCTCCGGCAGGGCTGGTCGTGGTCGTCGTCTCCGACGTCGTAGTGGTCGTGTCGGGGCTGGTCGTGGTCGGCGTCTCCGGTGCGGTCGTCGTCGGAATCTCCGTCGTCGACGTTGCGCCACCGTCTCCACCACCGCACGCAGCGAGTGCAAGTGCGAGCGCGGCGAACAAAAGGATGCTGCGTTGCATTGGATTCTCCCTACGGGTGTTCGTACAGGTTCAGACGGCCAGCACCTCAGTCTGGTTCCCTACCGATTGGGTCGGCTAGGGGAGAAAGGCCCCCTGAACTCAGAGCCGGGCGGCGGCCAGGAGGGTGAGTTCGAACACCGTCCAGGTGCCCTCTCGGTCGACCCGAATCGAGCCGCCCATCGACTCGGCCAGGGTGCGGACCACCGAAAGGCCCAAACCGAGGGAGTCGGGTTGGCCTGCACGGTCGTGGGCGCTGAAGAACGGCTGGAAGATGGCCTCCCGATGTTCCTCCGCGATCCCCGCCCCATCGTCGAGGACACGCACTACCACCGCCGAGTCGTCGTGCCTGGTCTCGACCACGACCCGTCCTCCCCCGTAGCGGGCGGCGTTGTTGATCAGGTTGCGCAGGATCTGGCGGAGTCGGAGCGGATCGGCCCGAGCAAGCGGCACCGGTGCCAAGCGGGTCTCGATCGAGACGTTCGGACGATGAGCCAGATGACGGACGACCTCGTTGACCTCGGCGGGGACATCGGTCGACTGGATGTGAACTGCCAACGCGCCCATCTCCGCCCGGGCTGCGACCAACAGATCTTCCACGATCGCCGCCATGTCCGTCGCCTGGCGATGGATCTCGCCGGCGAAGACGGCGATCTCTTCTGTGGGGAGGCCGTCCGGATGCTCGATCAGGTCGGCGAACCCGAGGACTGCCGTCAGCGGGGTACGTAACTCGTGGCTGACCGAGGCGATCAGGCGGTCTTTTGAACGTGCGAACTCCTCGGCCTGTCGGGCAGCCGCCCGCAGTTCGGTGATGTCGATGTGCATCGCCACCGCACCGCCGAGCGGCTCGGCGGTGCGGGCGACTTCCAGTCGGAACCATTCACCGCCGCACGGATACTCGTGAGAGAAGGATGCGACGTCGGTTCGGAGAACCCGACGGATTCCGTCGGAGACGATCCGAGCGTCGTCGCCGGAAGCACGATCGCACACGTCCAGGTAGTTGGCGCCGACACCCACCGCGCTCAGGTCGGCGTTGTTGGCGATGGCGGTGCCCGTCCAAGCGCCGTTGACCGCGATGATGGCGCCGGCTTCGTCCAATACGCAGGCTGGGAACCGCACAGACTCGAGTACCGATGCGGCCATCGCCTCTTGGGCGGCGGCGCGCTCCTCCGCCCGCCGCAGGTCGGTGAGGTCGACGGTGACGCCGACGTACCCGGCTCGGTTTCCGGCCGGATCCTGGAGGGCGCCGATCGACACATACGCCGGGAACGTGGAGCCGTCCTTTCGCAGACAGCGGAACTCGCCAGACCAGGAACCTTCGGTGGTGAGCTGCTTCAGGAGCGGCCCGATCCGTTCCGATTCCTGTGGGGCGGGAGTCACTTCGCGCGTCGGGCGCCCGATCACCTCGTCGGCCGACCACCCGTACGTTCTCTCCGCCGCCCGGTTCCAGTACAGGATCGAACCGTCCAGCCCGGTACGAACGACGGCGTTCTCGACCTGATCGAGCATGGACGCCTGCATCGCCACCCTGCGCACGTTGTGGACCTCATCGGTGACGTCGATGAGGGCGCCATAGAGGGCGATCAGTCCGTCTTCGCTCCGGATCCCCCGCATTCGCATGCGGACGTCGATCGGTGTGCCGTCGATCCGCCGCATCGGCACGAGCTCGTCTTCGATGGTCTCCCCGGCGGCGACCCGGTCGATCAGCCGGGCGCGGAGCCCCGGATCCCGGTACAGCTCAGGGATACCCACATTCCTGAGTTGGTCGACATCCTGTGCGCCGAACATCTCCACCAGGGCCGGGTTGGCGTCGTTCAAGGTTCCATCAGGTCGCGAGCGGAACAGACCGATCGGAGTTTCGGTCACCATCTCCGAGTACCACTGTTTGGTGCGGGCGATCTCACGGCGCGATCGCCAGTTCGCCACTGCATACCGGATGGTCCGTCCGATCCACGACGGCTGGATCTCGTGTTTGAGCAGGTAGTCGTGCGCTCCCGACTGGAGTGCTGCCAAGTCGGTGTCGAGGTCGGCGGTGCCGGTGATGAGGATCATCGGGCCGGGCGCGACTTCGTGGAACTCCCGGATCAGGTCCAAACCCGACCCCCCGGGCAATCGCTGGTCGACCAGGTAGATGTCGTGGGCTCGATCGAGGATGGCGTTCCGCGCCGCCGCCAGCGTGGTGACCTCTTCGACCACCAACTTCGGGCCGACCGCGTGCGCCAGCGCCTCCCGGAGAAACTGTCGGTCGTCTGGGTCGTCGTCGACGACCAGCACGCGGAGTTCGTCGAGGGCCAGCTGAGGGTCGTCGATGACCCAACGCGTCAGTTCCTGGCGCGCGGCGGTCAGCCAGCGCTCGCGCCGGCGGAGCACTTCAAACAGAAGCAAGCCGGTGATGACGACGAACCCGACTCCCTTGGCGACGGAGATGTCGACATCCACTCCGTCGACGCCGAGGGCTGCGAAGAACAAGTCGGACAGCACGATCCAGGCGGCACCGACAGCCGTGTACACGCCGGTGACGACGCCTGGCGACAGTCGCCGCCACACGGTCCCCTTTTCCTGTTTCGATCCCACCCCAGAGTCATCGGTCAATCGGCGCGTCCCCTGAATCTCCTGCTACCCAGAAGCGCCCTGAATTTCCCGGACCGCCGAAGCCAGACGCTCGGCATCTTCCGGTCCGGTGACCGGGGTGCTGAACTCCACTTTCGAACACACCCCTTCGTAGCGGTCGACGATGGCGGCTGCGAGACGGTCGTGAGGAGCGACCACCGCGATGGTTTCGACCATCTCGTCGGTCACCAAGGGCTCCATCTCGTCCCACCGCTGCTGTTTGGACAGGTGGGAGAGGCGCTCGGCCACGTCACCCCAGTCGTGGGTTTCGAAGACCGGACGGTAGGTGCGGGTGGATGCATAGAACGCGATTCGGGCACGCACGTCCGACATCCGCTGTTCGACTGCCGCGTCGTCCGCCCGGTGACGATCAGGGGGCTGGCGCACACGTCGATGACGGCCTCGGGCCGTCCGGCCTGTGCCTTGCCGACATCGAGCGCCCGCACCAGGACCTCTTCGAGATAGCGACGGGTGCAGATCGGATGTGGGCGTAGTCCGTCGGCGACCCTGCCCGCGACTCGGGCCATCCCAGCGTTGACGGCTGCCAGGTGGATGGGAATGTCCGGATGCTCGATCGGTCCCGGGTCGAACAGCGGGTTCATCAAGGTCAGTTGGTAATGCTGGCCCCGGAAGTCGAGGTCCGAGCCGTTCTGCCAGCAGTCCCACACTGCGCGCACGGCTGCCACGTACTCCTCGACCCACGGAGCCGGGGCCGACCACTTCATCCCGTAGCGGCGCTCGATGTGTCCTTTCACCTGGGTGCCGAGGCCGAGCAGGAACCGCCCATTCGAAGCTCGCTGCAACGTCCACGCGGTCATCGCAGTGATCGTTGGACTGCGCGGGAAGGCCATCGCCACCGCGGTCGTGAGTTCGATCCGAGAAGTGGTGGAGGCGGCCAGCGCCATCACGATGTACGGGTCCTCCTTGGTCTCGGTGAGAACCAGACCGTCGAAGCCGAGCGACTCGATCTGGGCGGCCGCGGCGGGAACGCCGGCGACGTCGAGCCGGATGTCGGTTGGACGCAGGCCAGGATCCACCTTCCCCAATGGCAGATGTGTCTCGACCCGCACGAAGCCTTCCGAATCGCCGCTCCAGTCGATCGTATCGACTCAAGCGGGCCGATGGTTCGCCCGATGTATCACTGACCCACCATGAGCCTGACCACTGAACTGCTCCGCTTCGTGCGTCGTGCCGGCGTCGAAACCGACCATCTCCGCATCCTTTCGGAGATGACCCGCTTCGTGGCGAGGGCGTTCGCCGTTTACCGGGTGAGTGTGTACGCCTACGAGGGCCAGAAGATGCGTGGGGTGGTATCCGAATACGCCTCAGGGGAGATCCGGGCCGACCTGTGGAGCGTCTTCCGTACGGCGGACCTCGACAGCTATCCGATCGTCTGTCAGCTCGCCGCCCGCCCTCGGGTCGTGGCCCATCTGGATCCGTCGGAAGGGTTCCCTCCCGAGATCGTCCAACAGTTCGAGATGCGTCCCTACCTGGCTGTGCCGCTCACCGACGACGGGGAGAGCCTGGCGGGGATCGTGGTGGTCGAGGGAGACGCCGACGAGCTCGCCGCACAGAGGGCCGAGATCATCGAACTTGCCGCCTTCGTTTCGCTGGCCATCCAGAACTCTCGGGCGTACCTGCGGGAGCGGCAGCGTGCCCGGGAGGCGGAAGCGCTCCTCGAGGTGGCGGCGGTCCTCACCCACCACACCGATCTCACCCCAGTGTTGGCGGCCGTCGCCCAACAGTCGGCCCGGGCGACAGGCTTCGACCGTGCCTCGATCTTCATCCGGGATGACGACGGTCGGCTGGTGCCCACCATGTCTCAGTTCGCCGACGGTCACGCCGACCTCGAAGCGTGGCATCGGTTCACCAACCGAGCGACCGAAGTGCCGGCCTGTCGAGCAGTACTCGAAACCGGGCAGGTGCGGATCGTCGACAACACCGAGGTGACTCCGGTCGACGTCGGCGAGGAATGGTGGGAGCCTTTCGGACTCAAGTCGCTGCTCATCGTGCCGCTGACCGCCTGGGGGGAGCGGTTCGGCGTGATGGTGCTGGACCATCGTGAGGCCCGAACCGTGACCGACGATCAGGTGCGGGTGGCGGTCGGGGTCGCATCGCATGGTGCGGCCGCCATCGGGCTTGCTCGGCTGCTCGCCGCCGAACGGGAAGCGAAGGAGCAACTGGCCGAACTCGATCGGCTCAAGACGGCGTTCGTGGCGACCGTATCACACGAGCTCCGAACGCCGCTTACGACGATCGTCGGCTTCACCGGAGTCCTGCCATCCATGGTGTCGGGGGAGGCGGCGGAGTTCGTCGACCTGATGGGCCGTGAGTCGCTCCACCTCGAGTCTCTCATCGCCAACCTGCTCGACACGTCGCGCCTGGAAGCGGGACTGCTCGACATTCGACGGGACCCGGTCGACCTGTCCCGGGTGGTGGGGGAAGCGATAGGGCTGGTGTCCCACCTTCACCCGGACGTTGCCATCGATGTCGACGTGGAGTGCAACATGCGCTTGACCGCGGGCGACGCGGCCCGCCTCCGTCAGGTGTTCGTCAATCTCGCCGAAAACGCCTGCAAATACGGGGCAGGGAAGGTCCGTGTAACGGCGTTCCCCGACGGGGACGGCGCCCTGGTCGTGGTCGATGATGCCGGATCGGGCGTCCCAGAAAGTGAGCGCGCGGCGGTGTTCGACCGATTCCATCGTCTGCATGAGGGGCAAGAGTCGGGCACCGGAATCGGGCTGTACCTCGTCAAAGCGCTAGTCGAAGCACACGGCGGAAGAGTGGCGATCGACGACAGTCCCGAACTCGGCGGCGCGCGGTTCAGCGTGTGGCTACCGACTGCGGTCGCAATCGTCAACGAATGACATCACCGGGCTCGCGGTCCAGCCGGCGTACCAGCGCGGTATAGGGCTCCCCGGGTCGAGGGGGCTTCGAGCGCGAGGCGGGCCGCCGATCCTCTTCCGGCCCGACCACCACCGGGAAGACCAGTTCCGACGGATCGGCATCGGTTTCTTCCGGCTCGGGGTCGCCTGCGACGTGACGCAGCTCCACATATCCCCGGCGGATCGCCTCGTCCCACGGCATCGAGGTTTCGGGCACCACGATCGAGTCGGCGCCGGCTTCGTCCAGCATCGAGTCGTACTTGTCGCCCGCCGCCTCGGGCAGCATCGTCACGACGTCTCCGACCCCGAGTTCCTGGGCGTTTCGCACTGCCAGCAGGTTGATCTCGGGGTTCGGGGTGGCGGCGATGAACCGCATCGTCTGGTCTATCCCCGCCTCCTGGAGGACGAGATCGTCGAGGGCGTTCCCCTTGTGCACGACCAAGCCTTCCTGCCGGGCGGCCTCCAAGTTGAGGTCGTTGGTGTCGACCAACACCACCGGGCCGGTCGGTTCCAGCAGTCGGGCGATCGTTCGCGAGAGGGCATGAGCTCCGACGATCATCGTCACCCGCCGGTCGCCGGCACGCACCAGTTCTCCCCGCCGCCGAAGCCACGCCACTCCCTGGGTGAGCAGAACCGGAACGGTGGCCGTCGTGGCGATCGCCATGAACACCAGAATCGAAAACACCGTCTGGTCGATCAGCCCCTGTTCCAGGGCGAGTTCGGCGACGATGATCTCGACGGCACCACGCCCGTTCATTCCCGCCCCGAGCACCGCACCCTCTCTCCAACCATTCCCGCTGCGCACGTACAGGGCTGCGGTACCGACGATCTTGCCCAACGTGGCGACGACGATTACCCAGGTGAGCAGGGCGAGGTCGGTGCGGAAGACGTCGAGAGTGACGTCGAAACCGGCAGCGACGAAGAACAGTGGGGCAAGGGTGCCGACCGAGATGGTGGCGAGGCGTTGCTGGATGTCCCGACTGGTCCGGGCACCGATCATCCTTCCCGACAGGAACAGTCCGCCAACGAACGCGCCCAGGATCGAGTGGAGCCCGGCAGCTTCAGACATCCAACCGAAGAACACCCCGACGATGACGACGATGAGATACGCCGATGCCCCATCCGGTCGCGCCGGAGCCATCGCAGCCAGGCGGGGAATCAGCTTCGTTCCGATCAGGTACGAAACGATCAGGAACGCCAACGCCCGCAGCCCGGTGAGAAGGAACGTCAAGGGAGTCCCGGTCTCGCCCCCCTCACCGATGACAGCGGAGAAGACCAACAGCACCGCCAGGTCGGATACCAACGCACCGACCATCAACACGTGGGCGATGCGCGTGTCGAGGATGCGGAGGTCGACCAGGATTCGGGACTTGGTGGCCAGCGAGGTGACGCCCATCGCCAGACCGACGAACAGGGCTCCCATCCCTCCTTCGCCGAACAGATACATGAGTCCGACTCCGAGGCCGGCCGGCACCAGGAACCCACCTGCGGCGGCCAGCAGGCCGGGGGTGCTCGCCTTGCGGAGATCGGTGAGATCGAGGTGCATCCCGATCAGCACCATCATCAGGAGAACCCCGAACTCGCCCAGCAGCTTGAGAGGCTCGGACGGCTGGAGGAGTCCGATGACAGGTGGACCGAAGATGATTCCACCGAGCAACTCGCCGAGCACGGACGGGTAGCCGAGGCGGATGGCGAGACGTCCACCGATCAGCGCCACCGCGAAGGTGAGTGCGATGATCAGTAGTTCTGCGTGCAATGCGATCCTGTCCCGCTCGCCGAACCCCGGAAGGGGCGGTGGTCGTGCGGAACGCTAGTGCGGGCGGGCCGCCCGAAGCGACCTCGGATCAGCGATAGTCGGTGACGTACTCCCGGAGTGCCTTGGTCTCGTCGACCAGCTCGCGCATCCGATGCTTGACCAGATCTCCGATGCTGACGACCCCCACCAGTTTCCCGCCCTCGACTACCGGCACATGGCGAAAACGCCCGTGGGTCATCGTGTCCATCACGTCCTCGATGTCGTCTTCGGGAGCACATGTCTGCACCTGCCGGGTCATCAGTTCTCCGACGGTCATGTCCAGCAAGGCACCTTCATGTTCGACGAGGGCGCGCACCAGGTCGCGTTCGGAGATGATCCCACTGACCGTCTCTCCGTCGTCGCTGACTACCAATGCTCCGAAGTTGTGGGTCTTCAGGCGCTGCAGGGTGGTGCGAATCGATTCGTTCGATGTGATCTTGGCGACGTGATCGCCTTTGGAAGCAAGGATGGTCTTGACTCGCACGGCAACTCTCCTTCACGCCCGGGATGGCGTGTGTCGGGCGTGGTGCGCGGGATCCGCATCTCGAAACATATCGAACAACCGATCGATGTGGGGCCTGGACCGATGCGGAACAATCCCGGGGAACGGCCATCATCAGCCTGAGTGAGCGAATCCGAGTTCGATTTCGAGGCTCTCTGGGACGAGGACGACCTTTGGGACGGGGAACCGGATCCACCCCAGCCGCGGTCGCCCTGGCGACGCCGGGTGATAACGGCTGTGGGGATACTGGTCGCCGTCGCCATGCTGGCAGGGCCGGTGTGGAACATCCTCGACCGTGCCACTCCGCCTGTCTCCGACGCCGGGCTCGAATTGTGCGGGTTCGACTATTGCATCGTTCAAGACGCCGTCCGTGGGGCTGGATATGGGGTGACGATGAGCCGGCTCGCCAACACCCATGTCGACGAGGAGGAGGCTGAAGCGTTCGCGGCTGAACTCCTCGGGTATCTGGGCGAGGAGGCGGTGGACGTCGAGGTGGTGGACAGGCTCGACGGCAGAATCGCCGGGCAGTACAAGGGGGCAGAGCGGCTGATCCTGCTTGAGCGGCCGGTTCGCGCATGGATCGTTCTGCATGAGGTGGCCCACGTGGTGGCCGGCGGACACGGTGAGATCTTCCAGGAGGTCGTCATCGACCTGGCTCGCCACGTCCAGGACTCGGGCACGGCTGTTGCGGGCAGCCTTCCGTAGTAGGGACGATCTAGCCTCGGCTGGATGCCGGCCGGAACTCATGACGCCCTGCCCGATGAACGCAACGACGGGATCTTGGTGTCGGTCAACGGGAAGCTCGTTCCCCGCGCCGAAGCCACCATTTCGGTCTTCGACTCGGGGTATCTCGTCGGCGACGGAATCTGGGAGGCGGTCAGGCTGCATCGAGGCGTTCTCGTGTTCCTGGACGACCACCTCGACCGGATGTGGGCGGCGGCGGCCACGGTCGGTATCGACATCGGCATGACCCGGGAGGATCTGACCGCTCGGATCCGCCATGTTCTCGAGGCCAACGGGATGACCGACGGTGTCCACGTGCGATTCATGCTCACCCGGGGCATCAAGAAGACCCCGTCACAGGATCCCCGTTTGACCATCTCCGGCCCCAACCTGGTGATCATCCCCGAGTACAAGGTGGCGAGAATCCCCGCAGACGAGGGGATCAGGCTCTTCACGTCGACCATTCGTCGCGGTGGACCCGAGATGCTCGATCCCCGACTCAACTGTCATTCCAAGCTCCACGAAGTGATGGCGCTGATCCAGGCGCTGGAAGCCGGCGCAGACGAGGCACTGATGCTCGACCCGCACGGCAACGTCGCCACCTGCAACTCCACCAACTTCTTCGTCGTCCGGCATGGAGAGCTGTGGACCTCCACCGGGGCGTACTGTCTCCACGGCATCACCCGCAAGAAGGTGTTGGAAGCTGCTCGCGGGGCCGACATCCCCGCGTTCGAAAAGGACTTCTCACTCTTCGAGGTGTATTCGGCCGACGAGGCGTTCGTCACGGGCACGTTCGGCGGGTTGACCCCGGTGGGGTGGGTGGACGGGCGAAGGATCGGGACCGGTAGACGGCCGCTGACCGAACGTCTGCGCCGGTTGTACGAATCGGCCGTGGAGGCCGCAGTGCAGGAGGCCGGGTGACGGTTCGCATCTGCATGTGGAGCGGTCCTCGCACCATCTCGACGGCGCTGATGTATTCGTTCGCACAGCGGTCGGACACCACCGTGGTCGACGAGCCGCTCTACGCCCACTACCTGCGGGTGACTCCCGCCGATCGATACCACCCTGGTGCCGACGAGGTGTTGGCCAGTATGGAGCAGGACGGGGAGGCAGTCGTACGGGACGTGATCTTCGGGGACTACCCGACCGCGTACGTCTTCTTCAAGCAGATGACCCATCATCTGGTGGAACTCGACACCGGGTTCCTGGACCGCACGGTCAACCTGATCCTCACCCGTGATCCCCACGACATGCTCCGCTCGTATGCCGCGGTCGTAGACACGCCGACCGCCCACGACACGGGGTATCCCCAGAACGCGGCGTTGTACGACGACCTTCTGAGCCGGGGACAGGATCCGATCGTCATCGACTCGACACTCACTCTCACCGACCCGGCGTCGGTGCTTCGCCAGGTGTGCGAACGCCTGGGAATCCGCTTCGATCCGGCCATGCTGCGATGGCAGGCCGGTCCGCGGCCCGAGGACGGCATCTGGGCGAAACATTGGTATGCATCGGTGCACCGTTCGACTGGTTTCGGGCCGCCGCGTCGCCACGACGGGCCGATGCCGGACCATCTGGTTCCTTTGTTGGAGGAATGCCTGCCGTACTACCGGAGACTGGCGGCAGTTGCCCTCCGGCCCTGACGCGCCGGTAGCGTGGTCCAGATGGATCGTTCGGCCATCTGGGAGTTCATGGAGCGGTTCGTGGACATGGCAGCAGACGCCGCCACACTGTTCACCCTCGCCGTCGCCGATCGCAGCGGAGTGCTCGGTGAACTGGCAGATGGAAACCCGCGAACAGTGGGTGAGGTGGCGGCAGGCGGCTTCGACGAGCGATATGTCGCCGAGATCCTCGGCCAGCTCACGACCGCCGGCGTGCTCGAGTACGAGCCGACCGACGGCACCTTCACGCTGCCTCCCGAGCGCGGAGCGGTGATCGCCGACGACACCAGCCCGTATTCGATGACCGGCTGGCTCGACATGCTTCCCACCGCCTCCCTGTTCATCGACGACGTCGCTCGTTGTGTCCGTGAGGGAGGTGGCGTTCCCCCGTCGGCCTACCCGGATCGGATGGTGCGGGCAGTGGATCGAGCCAACTCGCCGGGGATGCGCATCCTGCTCACCCGGCGCTGGCTCCCGGCGATGCCCGATGTCGTCGCCCGGCTGGAGTCGGGGGCTCGCGTCGCCGACATCGGATGTGGTGCGGGGACCGCGGTGCTCACGATGGCCGCCGCCTACCCCAACTCCACCTTCGTCGGATACGACATCGACACGCGGGCGGTGACCGAGGCGCGAGAGCGCGCCGCGAACACAAAGTTGGGGAATGTCACCTTCGAACAGCGGGGAGTCGACGAGCTACCCATCGACCCGCCGTTCGATCTCATCACCTCGTTCGACGTGGTCCACGACCTGGCAGATCCACTGGCAGGGTTGGAGCGCATCCGCTCAGCGCTCTCGTCGGATGGCGTGTTCCTGATGATGGAACCGGCAGTGGCATCGAAGCTGGAGGACAACACCGAGCCGCGGGTGGCGCTGTTGTACGGGGTGAGTCTCCTGTACTGCATGACCCAGTCGTTGGCCCAGGGTGGGGTTGGGTTGGGGACTGCCTGGGGGCCGGACGCTGCCGAAGACCTGTGCCGCCGTGCAGGATTCACCCGGTTCCGTCGGCTCGACATCGACAACCCGTTCAGTGCGTTCTTCGAGGTTCGCTCTTAGGATCGGTCAAGCGAACGGCCTGGGGTGCCGATCGCATCGGTGCGGCCATGCGAGGTGCACGGCCACGGTTGACTTGGGGGACTTCGATGGCTCGACGTACAACGCTCGTTCTGGTGTTCGGACTGGTTTTGGCGGCGTGTGGCGGCAGTGCCGCCGACACGACGACGACCAGCCTCCTTCCGCCAGTGACCACCACCACCGCACCCACCACAACCACTGTTCCGACGACGACCACGACCACCGAACCGGTGCAGGAGGCGGCGGTGTCGCCACAACTGGCTGCCATCAGGGCGGCGTTCGTTCGGAGCTCGGAGGTGACGACGGGACGGATGGAAGGCCTGATCGAAGTGACCGGACTCGCCGGTGAAGCCTCGGTCACGATCACCATGCCTTTTGGTGGAGCGTTCGACACCGTGAGTGGTAACTCGTCGTTCTTCATGGACTTGTCGGCGATCGCCGAGGCGGGCGCCATGGCCGGGGAGGAGATCCCACCGGAGTTCGCCGACATGTTCGGCGAGATGGAGATCCGGGTGGTGGACGGCGTCGAGTACGTGAAGTTCCCCTTTTTCACGACGTTCCTCGGAGCCGAGACCCCGTGGATCGCCAGTCCGGCCGACGGTGCCTCCGGCCTTGCCTCCGAATTCACGTTCTTCGAGCCTGCCAACCCGTCCGACGTTCTTTCCCAGCTCGAAGAGGCGGACGCCACCGTGACCGAGATCGGCCGGGAGACGGTCAACGGGGTGGAGACCACCCACTACCAGGTGGTGTTCGACACGGCGGCTCTGTTGGCGGATGCCACGCCGGAAGAACGCGCCGAGTTCGAGGAACAGGGGATCTTCCCGGACGGGGAGCTGCCGATGGAGATCTGGATCAGTGACGACGGACTCGTCATCCGGTATGTGATGGACATCGACAGCACGGCCCTTGCCAGCCCGGAAGGCGATGAGTTCCAGCGCATGGTCCTCACCTTCGATCTGCTCGACCTGAACCAGCCGGTGGACATCACGGCTCCGGATCCCTCCGAGGTCACCGACGCCGAGGCACTCGGAGCGGGACTGTTCGGCACGCCAGAGGGGTGAACCTCCGACGATGACGGTGCTACTGGTCGAGAGCGATCTCGGGCAGACGTTCGGACAAGACGGTCTGTGACATTGTGACTTCGGCGGCCAAGGTGGCTTCGGCGTCGCCGTGATAGACACCACGCAGCGGCATCACGTCCTCGTAGTCGCGGCCGCGGCCGATGGTCACGTGGCGTTCGCCTGCCGCAGTGTCGTTGGTCGGATCGATGGCCCACCAACCGAAACCGGGGACGGCGGCTTCCACCCAGGCGTGCGTCTGCACCACGACCTCTCCGCGATCGTCGAGGTGACGTGACGCCGGGTCCGCCGCGTACAGGTAGCCCGAGACGTAGCGGGTCGGAACTCCGGCGGCGCGGAGTAGCCCGATCGTGAGGTGAGAGAAGTCCTGACAGACCCCGACCTGTCGGTCCCAGATCTCGGTGATCGGTGTTCCGATCTCGGTGGTGCCGGGGGAATAGGTCAACCGGTTCGTGACGAATCCGCCGATCGTCTTGACGAGATCCCGTACTCCGGTGGCGCCCGATGACAGCTCGCGCACCGTCTCAGCCATGGGCACGGCCCACATCACATGCCGGCTGGGCCGGAGGAACGTCCAATGTGACTCCCGAAACCCGGAATCTTTCAGCTCGTCGAGGGGAATGCCCGGATCGGGTTCAGGGCGGGGACTGGTTTCGACCGACGCCCGGGCATCGACGATCAGCTCGGAATGTTCATCGCCCACCGAGAACTCGTCGACCGACGTTCCCCAACTGTCGACGTAGGTAAAGACGCGTGTGGGAGGCGTGACACGAAGCGAGTAGTGGATCAGCCGCTGGTAGGGATCTTGGGCAGGTCGCGCTCGGAGGGCGTTGTGCGAGTCCCACACCGGTGTCGGATAGACGAACCGGGTGACGTACCGGAGTTCGATGCGCATCAGTAGGTCCGGTAACTGTGCAGGGAGGCGTCGGCGCTGGGACGGAAATAGTCGGTTTCGATGACTGTCGGGAGCGCCAGGAGTTCCCGCTCGAACCGGGCGAGAGCCTCGGTCAGGTCGGCAGCGGTGAACTCGCTCGGTTCGGCGTAGCGCAGCTCGGCAGCGAGCCGCCCCGCCCACCGCAGGGAGGCGCGACCCACGTCGTCGGTCGAGATCGCCCGCAGTTGTTGTTCGGCCAGGTTCATGCAGTAGTGCAGGCTGCGAGGGAAATGCTCGGCCTGGAGGAGAAACTCGAGCACCTTGTCGGGTCGCATCGCTGCCCGGAACTCGCGTAGATACGCCTCGTAACCGGACAGCGACTTCAACAGCTTGACCCACTCGGGGAATGCCGCGGTGCCGGAGAATCCTCCCAGACGCCGTTGCCACACCGAAACGACCCGTGCCGTGATGAGGGCACGCTCCACCGCCCCGCCGAGCACCTGGAATCGATATCCCTCGGTTCGGGGGAGGGACGAGTCGGCGATGCCGGTGAGCGACTGGCAGGCGGTCTTCACCCGACGCATCAGGTCGTAGGGGGTGCCTTCGAGGGCATCGTCGAGATCGGTGTCTCGGAGTTCGAGGTACAACCCGTTGATCGCCTCCCAGAACTCGGCGGACACCCACTCTCGCGCCGCCCGGGCGTTCTCGCGAGCATGGCCGATCACCGCCACGATCGAGGACGGGTTCGAGGGATCGGACACGAGGAAGCGGCGGACATGGTCGGGGCTGGGGAGTTCGTCGAAAGTGTCGTCCAAGAACAGCACCTCCAGCAGCTCCCACCAGATCTCCTCGTGAGTCCGGCCCGAGCCGGCTTCCAGTACCGACTGCTGGGTCACGTCGAGCAGACGAGCGGTGTCCTCGGCGCGTTCGACGTACCGTCCGATCCAGAAGAGGTCTTCGGCGTGACGCGACAGCATCAGTCCACCAGCACCCAGGTGTCCTTGGATCCGCCGCCCTGGGAGGAGTTCACGATCAGGGATCCTTCACGCAGGGCCACCCGGGTGAGTCCGCCGGGGAGCACCTCGATCCCGTCCGAGGAGAGGATGAACGGTCGCAAGTCGATGTGGCGGGGCGCAAGGCCGCCGGACACGAAGCTGGGATGAGTGGACAACTGGACGACGTCCTGGGCGATATAGGCCCGGGGGTCGGCCGTCACCTCGGCGGCGACCCTGGCGAGGGTGGCGTCGTCGGCTTTCGGTCCGATGACGATCCCATATCCGCCGGCCTCGGCCACGGGCTTGACGACCAGCTTGTCCAGGTTGGCCAGGATCCACTCCCGCTGTTCGTCGTCCCATGGCAGGTACGTCCGTACGTTGGGGAGGATCGGCTCTTCGCCCAGGTAGTAGCGGATCATTTCCGGAACGAACGGGTAGATCGCCTTGTCGTCCGCCGCACCGTTGCCGACCGCGTTGGCGAGGCTCACGTTTCCCGCACGAACGGCGGCCATCAGCCCGGGAACCCCCAGCAGCGAGTCTGGACGGAACGTCACCGGATCCAAGAACTCGTCGCTCACCCGCCGGTAGACGACATCGACCCGGGCGAGTCCACGAGTGGTGCGCATGTAGACGGCCTGGTCGACCACGACGAGATCTCGACCTTCCACCAACTCGACACCCATCTGCCGAGCCAGGAAGGCATGTTCGAAGTAAGCCGAATTGAAGATGCCGGGAGTCAGGACCACCACTGTCGGATCGGCAACCCCCGCCGGTGACAGCGATCGCAGCGCTGCCAGGAGCGACGCTCCGTAGTGGCCGACCGGACGCACCCGATAGCGAGAAAAGGCCACCGGCAGGACCCGGGTCATCGCCACCCGATTCTCCACCACGTACGACACGCCGGAAGGAACACGAAGGTTGTCTTCCAACACCCGCATCACCCCATCGTCGCCGCGTACCAGGTCGACGCCCGAGATCACCGCGCGGGCACCGTGGGGCACCGTGATGCCCCGAACCTCCGGCATGTACCCGGACGACGACTCCACGAGCCACCGGGGCACGATGCCGTCTTCGAGGATCTGCTGTTCTCCGGCGTACAGGTCGTCGAGGAAGTCGTTCAGCGCGTGGACCCGCTGACGCAGCCCGGATTCGAGGTCACGCCACTCGTCCGCGGTGATGATGCGGGGAACCAGGTCCAGTGGCCAGGTGCGTTCGGTTCCTTCTTCGCGGTCCCCGACCGCGAAGGTGATGCCTTGCCGACGAAAGATGGCTTCGGTGAGTGCCACCCGTTCGGAGAGTTCGACCGCATCGAACGATTCCAGACGTTCCACCAGCGGGAGATAGTGGCTGCGGGCGCGACCCGCTTCGATGACTTCGTCGAAGCCGGGTGGCCGATAGTCGTCGAAGAACCCCATGCAGCCGTGCGCAGTATATGAACCGTCCCCGGAGCCGGGGGACAGACGGCATCTTCGATCGTCGGACGAGGCGCGGACTCCGTGGTCGTCGGGAACACTGTCGATATCGATAGCCTCGTGCTGGTCTGCGATCGGAGCGCCGGATGAACCGGGTCTGGACATGGCACGAAACGGCGCTGGACCCTGTTCCGGGAGCAGCAACCGAACTTCGTGAGTGGCTGGCGGTCGTGTTCGGTCTCGCCGGTCCCTCAGCGGTCGATCTCGAGGTCATCGGATCGGAAGTCGTCGTGTGGGCGGCCACCAGCATGGAGTTCGCGCCATCCGACGTGATCGAGGTCTCCGCCGATCGTCCACCTGGGGCGGTTCACGTCGAAGTTGCATTCCCGTCCTCGGACCCGGTCGAAGTTCCGCCCGCGTTCACCAAGGAGGTGCTCGACGAACGATCGAGCGCGTGGGGAATGGCGTCCCAGGACGGGAACGTGCTCGTCTGGTACGAGGTTGCGATTCCGACCGCCGGTTGGGAGCTGGAACTGGCCGAAGACGCCGACCTGGTCGAGCGGTTGGCGGTGGACCCGCGTGCCGGAGACGAACTGGTCGCGCGGTACGACCCGCTGATCCGGCGGATGGGGTCTCGCTATCGCCGCGCCGGTGTGGAATCCGACGATCTCCATCAGGTGGGCCGGGAAGCCCTGCTCGGCGCGGCCCACCGATTCGATCCGACGGCGGGGTCGTTCGAGCGGTTCGTCTCCCGCACCGTGTCGGGCACGTTCAAGAAGCACCTGCGTGACCGGGGGTGGTCCCTCCGTCCACCTCGCGGGCTGCAGGAGCTGGTGCTGGAACTTCGGGCCACCGAGGCCGAGCTCAGCCAACGTTTGGGTCGACATCCCACTCCCGAAGAACTGGCCCGCGCCGCCGGGCGGTCACCGGATGAGATCCACCGCGCCCGCAAGGCCGCCGAGATGTTCGACCTCGACTCTTTGGATCTGGGAGCTGAGGACGGTTTTCCCACGCTTCTCGAACGGGTAGGTATCGAGGATCCCTCTCTGCAACGGGCGGCGAGATGGGCGGTGGTCGACATGGCGATGGACGCCCTAGGCCCGAGGGAACGAGAGATCGTGCGCCTCCGCTATTTCGAGGATCTCAGCCAACGAGAAATCGCGGAACGTGTCGGGGTCTCACAGATGCACGTGTCACGTCTGCTGCGCGCATCCATCGCCGAGTTGCAACGGTCGATCGGAGTTTCGGAACCGGGCTGAACGGGTAGGTGGATGGGGAGCGTCCGAAGGAACTTCTGATGACATCCGAACCGATCAACCTGCTCGACGATGTTCGAGCCTCGCACAACGTGGTAGCCGCAGTACGAGACGCAGAGGCGGCGAGGGGAGCGATCGAAGCGCTGGAACGCAACGGCATCGACGGATCCCGTATCGCACTGCTCGGAGCCCAGGACGTGGAGAGATCGCTCGTTTCGATGCGGCGAGCCGTAGGCCGAGTGGGCCGAGTGTTTCTTCTCGGCGCCGTGCTCGGGGCGATCGTGGGCGGCGCGGTGGGATGGTTCACTGCAATCGGAGGGTCGGCTGCACCTCTCTTGTGGGCCGTGTTCGGTGCCTTCATCGGCGCATTCGTCGTGGCGGTGTCCTCGTTCGGCGTGTCGAGGGCTTGGTGGCATACGTTCCGGGCGGAGGGTGCGGGAACTCTCGCCGTCGGGGTCCACACCGAAGACGCAGAGGAAGCGGACCTGGCGGAACAGACGCTGCGCTCGATCCGGCCACTCAGCCTCAATCGGTTCTGATGCCTAGTGTCGACCGAGGTGGCATCTCGCCAGTTCCGGATTACCACCAGTGGCTGGCTCGGGCCACCATCGCATCGACCGATCGAGGAGAACCATGGCCCAGTACCGGTGCCGGATCCGTACACCAATGACGCCGGCCGACGCGTTCGACTACATGGCCGATGTCCATCATTTCGAGTCTTGGGACCCGGGCGTCGTGGCCGTCACCCAGGTCGCCGGCGAAGGGGCGGGACCGAGTGCGGTGTACGACGTGACCACCTCGAACGGCGGACGTCAGATGGTGTTTCGCTACCGGGTTACCGCCTACGACCGTCCTGTGGGTTTCACGATCGTCGGCAAGAAGGCTCCATTCACCTCGACCGATGTCGTTTCGGTGGAGCCCACGGATGGTGGGGGTTCGGTGGTCACGTATGTGGCGGAACTCACCATGTGGTTTCCGCTGTCGGTGGCCGACCGATGGCTGCAAGGGGTCTTCGACCGAATCGGTGACAAGGCAGCGGCCGGGTTGGCGGATGCGCTCGACGGGGAACGGGTGCGATGAACCCTGCCGATGTGGTCGACACGGTGATCGAGGCCCGGGTAATCACGTCGTTCTCCAAGTTCGGCTACCTCGTACGAAAGAAGGTCGACAATTGGAGGCCGCTCTGGGACTACGACCTGCGTGGCCGGACCGTCGCCATCACCGGTCCCACCTCGGGGCTCGGGGAGGCCGCAGCAGAATGGTTCGCTCGCCTTGGAGCGGAGCTGATCCTCATCGCCCGCAATCCGGACAAGGTCGATGCCCTGCGGGAGCGGCTCGGTAACGAAACCGGGAATCAGACCATCTCCGCCGTGGTCGCCGACCTCGGTGATCTCGAGTCGGTGCGGCGAGCGGCAGCAGAACTGACCGCCAGGTTCGATTCGGTCGATGTGTTGGTCCATAACGCCGGGTCACTGTTCAACGACCGCCGCACCCAGGCCGACGGGATCGAAACCACCGTGGCGGTCCACGTCGTCGGACCGTTCCTCTTCACCGGATCGGTGCTCGGCCGTCTGGGTGGCGGACGGGTGATCACCGTGTCCTCGGGCGGCATGTACGCGGTGCCACTGACCGTTGGGGGAATCGAGATGAAACCCGAGGACTATCGCGGAGCCACTCAATACGCCCTCGCCAAACGAGCGCAGGTGACGCTGAACGAGATGTGGGCGGATCGGGTTCCCGACATCACGTTTCATGCCATGCATCCGGGATGGGCTGATACTCCAGGCGTGTCCGGGTCTCTTCCCGGCTTTCGCACGCTGGTCGGCCCCGTGTTGCGCACAGCCGACCAGGGAGCCGACACCATGGTGTGGCTCACTGCCGACGACGATGAACCTGGCAGATCGTCAGGTTCGTTCTGGCTCGATCGGAGGAAGCGTCCGATCCACAAGCTGGCGCGCACGAGGAAGTCCGACACCCCTCAACGCAGGGAACGGCTGTGGCAGTGGGTGGCCGACCGTGCCGGATGGGACTTGTGACCACCGTCGCAGGCCTCACCGCCGAGGAGATCGCACCGACCTACATGGCTGACTCCCGGACGACCTCGGACGGCAGGCCGTGGCTGGTGATGGGGATGATCTCGTCGCTGGATGGTTCGGCGGTGGTCGCCGGCGGGTCCACCGCGCTCGGCGGGCCGCCGGACCGTCAGGTCTTCCGGGCTTTGCGGGCAGTGTCGGACGTCATCGTCGTCGGAGCCGGGACGGTGCGTTCCGAGGGTTACCGGGCACCCAAGCTGGCGGACTGGATGCAGGAATGGAGGCAGGCTCGCGGGATGACTGAGGCGCCCCGGATCGCCATCGTGACCGAATCGATGCGTATCGAGCCGACCGACTCGCTGGCGGCGTCTCGACCGTTGGTGTTCACGTCGGAGCGGGCGGCGGCGCGGGCCAGCGACGTCGGTGATTGGGCCGAAGTCGTGCCGGTGGGGAGTTCGGCGGTCGACCCTGCCACGATGCTCGCCAGCCTCCAGGACAGGAAGATGAACGTCGTCCTCACCGAAGGGGGACCTCGTTTGAACGGTGCGCTCGCCAGGCATGTCCACGAGGTGTGCATGACGATTTCCCCGCTTCTGGCCGGCGGCGACGGTCTCCGAATCGTCGACGGCCCGGCAGTCGAGCGGCCTGCAACCCTCGACCGAATCGTCCATTCGGAGGGCTTCGTGCTGCTGCGGTATCTGTTCACCTGATCGCTTGCCCCACTTTCGTATCTGCTTGCTGTTGCTAGCATTACGGGCACTATGACTGCAGCTGCATTCTTCGACCTGGATCGCACCCTCATCTCCGGTGCGTCCGCTTTTCCGTTCGCCGTGGAGGCGTGGAGGGCCGGCCTGGTCAGCAATCGGGAGATCGCTCGGTGGACGATCGCCGCGCTCGCATTCCTCATCACCGGGGACAAGGGCGGGGACACATCGGAGAACACCCGGTCGGAATTCCTCAGCAAGGTGGCCGGGGTCAGCGTCGAACAACTCGACGCCATCGGCCGCGAAATGCTGCCGAATCTGGTGAACGACATCCGACCCGAATCCAAGAAGCTCCTCCACATGCATCACGAGGCGGGACGAGAGACGTGGATCGTGTCGGCCTCCCCGCAGCGGATCGTCGAGCCACTCGCCAATGCCCTGGGAATGGACGGGGCCATCGGCACTCGCGGAAAGATCGTCGACGGCCACTACACCGACGAGCTGGACGGACCGTTCGTGTACGGGGAAGGCAAGGCGGAGGCGATTCGAACGCTGGCCGACGAGCGCGGGTACGACCTCGAACTGTCCTATGCCTATTCGGACTCCATCTCGGACCTGCCGATGCTGGAGGCAGTGGGACATCCTGTGGCGGTGAACCCCGACGCCGAGCTGGAACGAATCGCCTACGACCGGGGATGGCCGATCGTCATCTTCGCCCGACGAACCAAGCGGGCCATCGCCCTGGGGTCGGCCGGAGCGCTCGCCACCGGAGGCATGGTCGCCGCATACCTCCTCGGGCGTTCCCACGGGATGCGTCGACGCCGGTTCGCCTGGTTGGGGTGACTGCTCAGATTTCGAACCGGTCGCCCGGACCGAACACCGCCCCGTCTGAGAGTCGTACGGCGGTTCCCACGCCGTAGACCTCGAACGTCTTCCGGTCGGCGGTGAAGATCGCCGTGTGCTCGTCGATGCCTACGACCGTCACCGCCTCGGGCACGTTGGCGGTGAACATCTCGACCAACGATCGCCTCCTCCGGAGAGCTGCGTCGTAATGCGGGATGACGGCCAGGTCGGGAATGACCGCCAGACCATCAGACCTGGGCCCACCCGAGCGGACATCGGGGGCAACGGCCGTGAGCGCCGACGCCCCTGCCGAACATCCCGCTATTGCGACACCCTCGTCCATCATCTGTCTGATCCGGTGGAGCGCCGCGGTGCCACGGAGCGCGGCCGCCAGATAACCGGGGTTCCCGCCCGAAAGGTAGATCAGGCCCGCCCCTTCCAGCCGGGCGACCTGAGCCGGGTCGTTGGCGGATCGCACGTCGAGCACACCGATCGTGTCGACCTCGACACCCAGACGATCCTCGAAGTGGGCACGGGCCAGGTCGCGCCAATAGCGGAGTCGCCGCCCGCTCTCCTGGCCGGCGGCGGTCGGCAGGTGGACGACACGTGCCGGTCTCCCTTCGAGCAGGCGACGATCGAGCCGTTCCATGCCCGGCAAGAACTCGCCGCTCCCGAGCAGGGCGATGGGACCTGGCATCGACGAACGAGACGGTTCGGCTAGCTCTTGTAGATGTCCGCGATGTACGAGGCGTACCGATCCGCCACTACCCGGCGCTTGACCTTGAGGGTCGGGGTGAGTTCGCCGCCTTCGATGGTGAAGTCCTCGGGGAGGATACGGAACTCGCGGACCGACTCGGCCTTGGACACTGCCTTGTTGGCATCGTCGATAGCCGCTTGTACGACGGCATGCAGGTCAGGATCGTCGATCAGGTCGCCCAGCGTTCCCATCTTCTTGTGTTCGAAGCTCCACCGCGCGAACTCGTCCGGGTCGACGGTGATCAATGCTGCGATGAACGGTTGGTCGTCGCCCACCACCATCGCCTGGCTGATCATCGGATGGGCGCGCATCCGATCTTCGAGAATGGCCGGGGCGACGTTCTTTCCGCCCGCCGTGACGATGATCTCCTTCTTGCGTCCGGTGATCTTCAAGAACCCGTTGTCGTCGAGTTCACCGATGTCTCCGGAGTGGAACCATCCGTCCTTCATCACCTCGGCGGTGGCCTCGGGGTTGTTCCAGTAGCCCCCGAAGATGTGCCGACCCTTGATCAGCACCTCACCATCTTCGGAGATCCGCACCCCGACCCCGGGGATCGGCAGACCGACGGTGCCGATCGTCACCGCATCCGGGCGGTTGACGGTGGACCCGGCCGAAGTCTCGGTGAGGCCATACCCCTCCAGGACGGTGATGCCGACGCCAGAGAAGAAATGCCCGAGGCGAGCACCGAGAGCGGCACCCCCCGAGATGGCGTACTGACAGCGTCCACCGAAGACGTCACGCAGCTTGGTGTAGACGAGCTTGTCGAACACGCCGTGCAGCAGTCGTGTCTTCAAACTCACCTTTCCCGCCTGCCGCTGCTCGGAGTATTCGATGGCGGTTTGCGCGGCGAGGTCGAAGATCTTCCCCTTGCCCTCGGCGTGGGCCTTCTGCGCGGCTCCGTTGTAGATCTTCTCGAACACTCTCGGTACCGAGAACATCCACGTGGGGCGAACCATCTGCAGCTCCTCGAGGAGGACCGGAACCCCGTTGGAGTAGTTGATCTTGGCTCCCTCGTTGATCGACGCCACCTGGATCAGTCGGGCGAAGATGTGAGCCAGCGGAAGGAACATCAGAGTCGACGCCCCCGGGTTGAGGACATTGTCGGTGATCGACTGCACTTGCCGGCAGATCCAGACGAAGTTGTCGACCGTCAGCACGCACCCTTTGGGGCGGCCGGTCGTTCCCGAGGTGTAGACCAGGGTGGCCAGATCCTGCTGGGTGACCGATCGTGCCCGGGCCATGACCTCGTCGTCGGTGATGTCGGATCCGGCTGCGATCAGCGCATCCAGTCCGCCCGACTCGAGGCTGAAGACGTGTTCGCAAGTTCCCAGTTCTCCCGCCTTCTCCTCGTACACCTTGCGGAGATCGTCGGAGGCGCAGATCATCACCTTTGCTCCCGAATCGCCCACGATCCACTCGACCTGTTCGGCCGAAGAGGTCTCGTAGATGGTGACGGTGGCCAGACCTGCGGTCCAGATTGCGTAGTCCAACACCGTGAACTCGTAGCGAGTAGGGGAGAAGATGCAGACTCGGTCGCCCTTCGCGAGGCCCAGCGACATCAGCCCGGCGGCAACCTGACGCACGGTGGAAGCGAACTCGGAATAGGTGACGTCCTGGAAGGGCCCGTCGCCCACCCGATAGGCAGCGATCGGATGGTCAGGCATTGCCTTCTCGTTCAACCACAACTGGGTGGTCAAGTTCTCGGCGGGGTCGACGGCGACCTCACCGGGAGCGATGAATTCCTTCAAGACGTCCTCCTGCGAGCAGTGGCTTGAAGGGTACTCCCGAACCATGGGATCGGTCAGGGCCGATGGGCTCGTTCGGGCGCCGTCAGCTGAGATCCATCGTCAGTCCGTCGGTCGCCACCTCGAAGCCGGCGTCCACCACGGTCGCATGTTCGGGTGAGGTCGGGTCGCACAACGGGTTCGTGTGGTTCAGGTGAACGAGGACCCTACGGTTGTCGAGGTGGTGGAAGCGTTCCAGGGTTTCGGGAACCAACGGATGGGGGATGTCGGCCAGGTTGCGGTCGGGGATTTCGTCACCCGACCAAAAGGTGGCGTCGAGGAAGACCAACTCGTGGGCAGCGATCACGTGCTCGGCCTCCGGCCAGCGTTCCCAACTGTCGATGTCCGGGAGCCACAGCACGCGTCCGGCCACCGACACCGCCATCGTGTCGGTGTACTCGCTGCGATGAGGGACGGATATCAGGTCGATCGTGTGCCCGGCCCAGGTCGAATTCTGCGCCGGGCGCAGGTGTGCGCCTTCGAACAGCGCGTTCCAGGGAGCTTGATGGCTGAGGAAGTCGAGCATGCGGGGTGAGGCGTGCACGGGGACCTGGTGTGCCGCCATCGTCTCCTTTCCGAAGTGGGCCAGCCCGACGTAGTGGCCGATGTGGGCGTGAGTGAGGGCGATCGCATCCGGCGCCTCGCTGCGTTTCCACCACTGCAAGCGGAAGTCGGGGGACACGTCGCAGATCAACCGGAGGGAGGCGTCCTCGACGAGGAGAGAGGGACCGGTCCGTTCGGGTATCTCCCCGCGCCGGGCCATCTCGTCGTTGGGATGGTGAGCCCCAGCCTGGGGCAACCCGCCGTCCTGGCCTGACCCCAAGACCGTGACGCGCATGGTCAGCTGCCGGTGTAGTCGGGCGGCCGCTTCTCGAAGTAGGCGGACATCGCCTCGGTGAGATCGTTCGACATCAGGAAAGCGGCATTCCACAGGGCCATGTGGTCGAGCGCGGCGTCGGTAGACATGTCTCGTTGCAGCCGAAGCACCTCCTTCGCCCCCTGCACGACGAGTGGCGAGTTGGCGGCGATCTCGGCAGCCACGGAGCCGGCATGGGCATGCACGTCGTCGACCACCCGGTTGACCAGTCCGATCCGCTGTGCCTCTGCAGCGTCGATGTCATGGCCGGTGAACAGCAGTTCGGCGACCTGGCCTGGTCCGATCAGGCGGGGGAGGCGCTGCACGGTGCCAACGTCGGCGATGAGTCCCATAGGAGTTTCCCGGATGCCGAAGGTGGCCTCGGACGAGGAGAAACGGATGTCACAGGCGGTGATCAGGTCGACTCCGGCCCCCAGGCAGTAGCCGTGGACGGCAGCGATGACCGGAACCCGGGCACGCTCGAATGCGGTCATCGTCTCCTGCAGTCGCAGTATCTCGCGGCGGACGTGGGCTGACCGTTCTGCGTGAGACGAGCCGCCTCCTGCGAAAGCCCCGAGCATGGACAGGTCGATTCCGGCTGTGAAAGAGTTCCCTCGTCCCGCCACCACGATGCAGCGGATGTTGTCGTCGGCGGTGAGTTGGGCGACGGCCTCGGGAATGTCGGTCCACATGTCGGCCGACATCGCGTTGTGCTTTTCGGGACGGTTCAGCCACAACCATCCAACCGCCCCGTCAGTCTCGACCTCCACATGCTCGAACCCCATCCCGCCAGCATAAGGGCCCCGCCAACCCAGGGTTCCCCGGGCCCCTGGAGGGCCCC
>JBKHXZ010000086.1:0-9420 GCA_046565785.1 Acidimicrobiia bacterium | reverse complement strand
CCGGCAGGTCGATGCGAAGTTGGCGCAGCTCCCGTTCGGAGCGGAAGCCGGCACGACGGAACTCGTCGACCATGTTCGGCTGGAACGCCCACACTCGCACCGCACCCGCACCCGTCCCCGCTGCCGCCTCCACCCCCGTCTCGATGCACAGCGATACCACCCGATGCGAGCGGTGCAGGGGATGAACGGCGATCTCCAGGGACGCAACCCCGTCTTCCCGTGGAGGAGTCATCGCCACGTAACCGACCAGCGCGTCGTCCTCTTCGACGACGAACCCGGCCACGCTGGTGCCGCCCGCCATCAGGTCGAGATACTTGTGCTCGCCAATCGGGAAATGACCGTCACATTCGGCGGTGAGCGTGAACAGGCGGTCCAACCGATCACGGTCGTCGGCGGTCGCCTCCCTGATCCTCATGTCTGCCAACGCTAGACCCACGCCCACCCGGTCCTATGCTCGACGACGCATGAGTTCGGTAGGGATCGTCCTGGGAGGAGGCGGCGTCACAGGCGCGTCGTATGAGATGGCCGCGCTCATGGCGTTGGAACTCGCCACCGGCTGGGATCCCAACCAGGCGCACGTGATCGTCGGAACCTCCGGCGGCGCCTACGTCGCAGCCCTGGTCCGCAGCGGACGGCTCGACCTCGACTCGATGGTGCAACGCCACGAAGACCGCGAAGCGGTCGCCGAACGGATCTCCGGGCACATCTTCGCCCGTGACCGCCGGGTCCGCCTCGGCCGATGGGTGAAACACGGCCTGCTGCCCGGGCTCCGCAACCCGGGTCTGACCATGCTGCTGGGCGGTCCCGCCGCCTGGACCACCGACGGTCTGGCCGCCTGGGTACGCGACCAATGTGGCCCGATCGCCGACTCGTGGCCCACCGCCCCGACCATCATCACCGCCTTCGACATGGCGGCGAAGCGACGGGTCGCCTTCGGCACCGAAGCTGCTCCCGACGTGGCCCTCGCCGAAGCGGTCGCCGCCTCGTCGGCGATTCCGGTGCTGTTCCAGCCCCGCAACGTCGCCGACCGGCTGTATGTGGACGGAGGCGTCGTTTCGGGAACCCACGCCGACCTGGTACTCGGAAGCCCCCGACCGCTCGACCTGCTCATCGTGATCGCCCCGATGGCCGCCGACGAAGAACGCGACGGAGCCTGGTTCTACGAGAAGGTCTTCGACCGGGTCGGGCGGACTGCACTGGGTTCCGAACTCACCCGAATCCACGAGGAGTGGCCCGAAACCGATGTGGTGGTGCTACGCCCCTCCCCCGCGGTACTGGCTGTGATGCGCCCCAACCCGCTCGACCCCGACGCCGCCGTCCCCACCTTCATCCGGGCACTCATGGCGATGCGGCGCAAGCTGGCCGACCCCGACGTGTGGTCGGTGCTCGACCACCATCTGGTCGGCACCCGCCGCAGGTCCGCCAGCCGCGCCCGCTGAGGTTCAGCGGCGCGGCCACTTCCGGAACGTCACCAGCGGCAGATAGAACCACGACCAGCCTGCCAGCCCGGCAATCGCCGCCAGCGAAATGGCCGCTGCGCGCGACCCGAGCCGCACCGAGGTCACCAGATAGGTGCAGGCGACGATCGACACCAGGAACGAGACCGTCCCGAAGATCGTCAACACGATCGCCACACGGACGTGTTCGGCCGTCTTACGGGCGACGCCGGTCATCAGCCCCCGCACCCGCTGGTGGACACTCGGAGCGATCAGCAGGACGGCGGCCACGGCAGTGGAAAAGAACGCCACCCCGTAGGTGAACCGATCGACGGCGGCGATATCCCCGAAGTCGGACTGGAACGGCAAGGCCAACAGGAACCCGAACAGCACCGTCACACCGGGAATGGTCGTGCGTAGCCCTTCCATCAGCGCCCGAAAGGCGTCGTCCGGATTCTGTTCGGGCGAACCGGGCGAAGTGTCAGGTGGCATAGCCGGCCACCAGTTCGCGCTTCAGTTCGCTGAGCGCCGACGTCAGCGACACGTGATAGCGATGCGGGTTGACGAGGCGTCGCACACCCGGATCGAGACGACCCAGATCTTTCTCCCGATGGCGCCGAGCCACCTCGATGCTCTGCGGTTCACGGGTGCGGACACCACGGTCCAACACGGTGACCAGCAGCTCCTCGATCTCCGATACCCCTGATGGGGCCAACGTGCGGGTCACCCCCGGCAGGGTCGGATGATGCAGATACACGGTGCGGGACACGTCCAGGATCTCGTCGGCGAGGGCCAGCACATCGGCAGTGGCGAACCCGCGCTGGTCGTAGATCCGCCACACCTTCTTCGCACCCGGATTCTGCACCTTCTCCGGGGTGTCGGAGATCTTGATCGCCGGCACCCAGCCACCTTCGTCCCCGCCCACCGCCACCGTCTTGTACACGCCACCCAGTGAGGAGTCGCCGTCGGAGGTGACCAGCTTGGACCCCACCCCGTGGACCAGGCGACGAACCACCCGGTCGGGATCCAGCCCGTACTGGGGAGCTTCCACCGCGATCTGGTTCTTCACCTGCCAGATCGTCAGTTCGTCGAGTCCGCTCGACAGCACGATGCGAGTGTCACCGAAACCTGCGTCGTCCAGCATCCGGGCGGACCGCACCGCCAGGTGGGCGAGGTCGCCGGAGTCCAGCCGGATCCCGACCGGATCGTGTCCTTTGCGGCGCAGCTCCTCGAACACGATGATGGCGTTCGGCACCCCGGACTCGAGGGTGTCGATGGTGTCGACCAGCAACAGACAGTCGTCCGGATAGGTCTCGGCATACGCCCGGAACGCCTCCAGTTCGCCGCCCCGAATCGCCATGAACACCTGCACCATCGAATGGGCATGCGTACCGGACGGGGTGAAACCCAGGGAATGGGTCATGCCGACGTTGGAAGACGACATCGCCCCACCGATCAGCGCGGACCGGGTCGCGGTGTTGTCTCCGAAGCCCGGAGCACGGCGCAACCCGAACTCGATGACCGAGCCTCCCGCCGCCGCCTCCACCACCCGGGACGCCTTGGTGGCGATCAAAGTGGCGAAGTTCATGTGGTTGAGCAGCGGCGTCTCGAGGATCTGGGCGATCGCCAGCGGTGCCTCGGCGACGACGATCGGGACGTTGGCGTGCACCACCCGACCTTCCGGCACCGCCCGCAGCGACACCTGACCGAACCCTCCGGTGTCGCACAGCCAGTCGAGGAACGGGTCACCGAACACCCGGGTGCCGCGCGGGGTCCGGATCGAGGCAAGCGCTTCTCGCTCGGCGTCACCGAACCGCGCCTCTGCCATCCAGTCCAGCAACGGCTCCAGACCGGCGGTCACGCAATAGCCAGCCTGATGCATCCCGTAGTCGGGATAGGAACGGAAGAAATACTCGAACTGGCTCGGCCGTTCCGCCAGCCCCGACTGGTGGTACAGCTGCGCCATCGTCAGCTGGTAGTGGTCGGTGAACAGGATGCCCTCGGTGATGTCAGCCACTGCGGGCACCAAGCTAGCCCGACACCCCCGAACAGCATCCGTCCGGCCCAATAGGCTGGAAGCCATGAGCCAGTACAGCCCAACCCACGCCCTCGTCGTCGTCGACGTACAGAACGACTTCGCCGACCCCAAAGGCGGACTCTTCGTCCAGGGAGGCGAAGCGGTGGTGGCGGCCTGCAACGCCGAGATCGTCCGGGCCCTCGCCACCGGCGCCTTCGTCGTCTACACCCAGGACTGGCATCCGGAAACCACACCACACTTCCAGAAGGACGGCGGGGTGTGGCCCGTGCACTGTGTGGCCGGCACCTGGGGAGCCGAACTCCACCCCCGACTGATCGTGGCCGGCCCGGTGGTGCGAAAAGGATCCAACGGCGAAGACGGATACTCCGGGTTCACGATGCGAGACCCCGAAACCGGGGAGACCACGCCCACCGAACTGGCAGGGCTGCTGTCTGCTCTTGGAATCCAGCAGGTGACGGTGGTGGGGCTCGCCTACGACGTGTGCGTCCGGGCAACTGCCCTCGACGCCAACCGACTAGGGCACCCGACCACCGTGTTGCAGGACGCCAGCGCCGCAGTCGAACTGGAGCCCGGCGAAACCGAACGGACCACCACCGAGCTCACCGGCGCCGGCATCACCGTCCGAAACCCTGGGTTCCAGTGGCACTAGACGACCCGTTCGCCGCACCAGTTTCGGAGCACCTCCCACCCCTTCGCAACTGATACATCGAAAGTGCCGCATACTGCCGCGCGAACCCTGGGTTTGCTGCTCGTGGCGCTGGGCGTCAGCGGCCGCCGAGCACCGCCTGGGTCTGGGTGCATTTGGCGACCAGATGCCCGGCGTTGCGCAGCTCGGTCTCCACCACCACGGTCCCCGAACCGACATGCAGCGGACGCGCCACCGCGGTGACGACCCCCTCCCGGACACCACGCAAGAAATTCGTCTTCGATTCGATGGTCGCGGTGCCGGTCGCCCCTTGCGGCAGGTTGAGATAGGCGCACACCGCTCCAGCGGAATCGGCCAGCGCCATCAATGCACCTCCATGCATCACGCCCCCGGCCGTGCACAGTTCGCCAGCCCAATCCAACGCCAGCACCACCTCATCCGCCGCCACCGCCTCGGCACGCACCCCCAGCGTGTCGCACAACGGCATCGAAGCCCGCACGAACTCGGTCGGATCTTCCATCACCACCTCACCTCCGTCCACCTGGACGCTATTCGAACCGAATCGGGACCAACGGCCCTGTCGGCAAGGACTTCGCCGCCTCCCGCGCCGTGCGTTGGGCCAGAACACTGAGAAACGACCCAACCGGAGATGCAGATGTCCGAGATGACCCCCCGCCAGCGGGTGCTGGCCTCCCTCGACCACACCGAACCAGACCGGGTTCCGATCGTTCTCGGCGTGTCCAACGCGACCGGGATCAAGATGGGTACCTACCGCCGGCTGGCTGCACTCCTCGGCATCGACCCGGGTGAGGAATGGCTGTACGACTGGCCGGAACTGGGCACGGCCCGACCGAGGGAGGAGGTTCTCGTTCGGCTCGGGACCGACGTGCGGGGCGTGTGGGACCGCGAGCCGGCAGCTGTCCTGACCGCCAACGCCGAGAGGGCACCCGGCTCGGACTACATCAACTCGTGGGGGTCCGGCGCACGCCAGGTGCGTCCCGGCGAATGGTTCCCGATGATCCACCCCCTCGCCTCGGCCACCACCGTCGCCGAACTCGACGCCTACCCGTGGCCCGACATGACCGACCCCACCCGCATCGCCCACGTATCCGCGGACGCCGCCCGCCTGGCCGCCGACAGGCGGTACGCCATCATGGCGACACCGTGGCTCCTCTTCCCGCTGGAGCGTGCCTTCGCCATGCAAGGCATGGACACGTTCCTGATGAACCTGGCGCTCTACCCGGACTTCGCAGAAGCCCTGCTGTGGAAGATCGGAGAACTGTGCAAGGCGCTGATGGGTCCCTTCCTCGCTGCTCTCGGGCCCAATGTGGACATCATCAAGATCGGCGACGACCTCGGCACTCAGGAAAGCCTCCTGATGTCGCCGGGGATGTACCGGTCGATCCTCAAACCGGTTCACGCCGACTTCGTCGCCTTCATCAAGGAACGAACCGAAGCCGCCGTCTTCTTCCACACCGACGGTGACGTCTTCCCCCTCGTCGACGACCTGATCGAGATCGGCGTCGACATCCTCAACCCGATCCAAACCTCCGCCGGGAAGATGGCCGACCTGCCGGCGCTGAAAGAACGGTGGGGCGATCAACTCACGTTCTGCGGTGGGATCGACACTCAACGCATCCTCCCCTCCGCGACACCGGCGGAGGTGGCCGCCGAAGTACGGAGGGTGATCGACATCCTCGGGCCGGGAGGTGGGTACATGGTGAGCTCGGTCCACACGGTGATGGACGATGTACCGGCCGAAAACGTGCTTGCCATGGTCGACGCGGTCACCGGCCGGTATTCGCTGGGAGACTTGTGATGATCGACCAGCTCCTCGACACGCTGTACGACGCGGTCTTCGACGGCGACCGGGACGGGGCGGTCTCCGCGACACACGCCGGGGTCGCTGCCGGCGTTGCGCCAGCCGAGCTGCTGTACGAGGCGATGATCCCAGCCCTGGAAGAAGTCGGTCGACGCTTCGAAACAGGTGAGATCTTCCTTCCCGAAATGCTGGTGGCCGCCCGGGCGATGCAGGCGGCGATGGATGTGATCCGGCCGCTCATCGTGGACGGATCGGTGGAAAAGGTCGGAACTTTTGTCATGGGCACCGTGGCCGGCGACATCCACGACGTTGGGAAGAACCTGGTCAACGTCATGCTGGAAGGCACCGGCTTCGAAGTGATCGACCTGGGCGTCAACGTCGGTGCAGACACCTTCGTCGAAGCGATCCGCGCCCATCAGCCGGACATCGTTGGACTCAGCGCGTTCCTCACCACGACCCTCCCGGAAATCGGCCACACGATCGAGGCGATCCGCGACGCCGGCCTGCGGGAGGGTGTGAAGATCCTCATCGGTGGTGCCCCGGTGAACGACCTCACCGTCGCCCAAACCGGCGCCGACGGCTACGCCCCCGACGCCAGCACCGCCGCCCGCCTCGCTAAGACCCTGGTCGATGCCTAACCCGGCCTGACAGGGTGCTCTCGACCAGGCGACCGCCTCCCCAACGTCGCTGACGCTCCACGGTGGATAGGGCATGCCAAGACCGCCGTACGCTGTGGTTCGTGTCTGATTCATCGCCGGAACCCCTCGCGAACGGGATGCTCGACGTTGGCGATGGGCAGCTCGTCTACTGGGAAACCGTGGGGAATCCCGGCGGTGTGCCGGTCGTCTACCTACACGGCGGGCCGGGCAGCGGGGCGAGCGTCGGACAACGCAGGTTCTTCGACCCTCACCTCCACCTCGGGGTGATCTTCGACCAGCGAGGGGCGGGACGCAGCACCCCACTGGCCGAGACGGCGGCCGCGGACCTCGCGGTCAACACCACCCATCACCTGATCGCCGACATGGAACGACTCCGCACCCACCTGAGCATCGAACGCTGGATCGTCTTCGGCCTGTCCTGGGGCACGACCCTGGGCCTCGCCTACGCCCAGCGCCACCCCGAACGGGTGATCGGCCTGCTGCTCGGACTCGTCACCACCACTTCGCGTCGGGAAGTCGAATGGATCACCGAAGGGGTTGGACGACTGTTCCCCGAGGAGTGGGAGCGATTCGTCACCGCCATCCCCGACGACCTGCGCCACCTTCGAGTGATCGACGCCTACGCCCGCCTGCTCGACGATCCCGACCCGCAGGTTCGCGCCTACGCCGCCGAAGAATGGTGTCGATGGGAAGACACCCACGTTTCGTTGGATCCGAACTTCCAGCCCAGCCCGCGCTATCACGACCCGGCGTTTCGTCTCCGGTTCGCCCGGCTGGTCACCCATTATTGGAGCAATCACGCGTTCGTCGGCGACAGCGAACTCCTGGACAAGGCCGAAACTCTGGACGGCATCCCCGGCGTGATGATCCACGGCCGCTACGACGTCAGCTCACCGTTGGAAACGGCGTGGATGCTGGCCCAACGGTGGCGTACCGCCGAACTGCACGTCATGGGGAAGTCCGGCCACGGTGGAGCCGAACTGCTGCCCCTCGTCGACGACGCCCTCAGGCGACTGGCAACCTGAGGATCATTCCTCGGCAGGCTCCGACGGCGGAGCATGCTCAGCCTCGTGGGCTTCCTTGCGGTCGGCGATCCTGACCACCAGCACCGCCACGATGCCGAGGATGGCCGCACCCGCCAGGCCGATGCCGTCGACGGCGATCTCGTCGGAGAAGAGAACGTTGGCGAACAGGCCGCCGATACCTCCACCGACTCCGCCCGACCCGAGCACCCCTGCCAGCGACGAATGCGACTGTTGGAATCGGGCGATCGCCCCGACGACGAGTCCGATCCCGATATAGATGACGATTGCGGTAAGCATGTCCTGACCCTCCTGCAGGTATCGGACACATGGTGGTCGCCCGGAGTCGAACTGTCACGGATTCGTCAGGACAACGCCCACATCCCCTTGCGCAGCAGGCGGGCGGCGACGACGAGAGCGACGAGAACCAGCCCGGGAGGGATCGCCGGTTTCCAGGTCACCTGGTCGCCCCGGATGACGAAAGCACCCACCGGCCGCGAAACCATGCCGAAGCCGCCGCCCTCGCCGGACCCGGACTTGCCGTCCTCTCCCCCGCCTCCGCCGCCGCCGGCGTAAGTGACCGACGCCGGAACCACCGTCACGCCGTTCCGTTCGATCGGATCCGAATACACCGTCACCGAGGTGACCGTATCCCGGATTCGGGCCAGGATCGACCCGACGACACCGTCTCGTGTATCCGTCATGTCCCCTCCGATGCTCGATCAGCCCATCATGCCAGCACCGGTCCGTTACGCGACGGAGGGGTCGGCCGCAACGTCCGACCCCTCCGATCCGGTTCACCGGTTCAGCGGCCGCGGCCCTTCCCACGGTCGGCGAAGGCGAGTCCTACCACCACCGGGTCGTGATCGGACACCCGGTACGGCAGAGGCTCGAACAGCGCGTCCTGACTGGGTGGCTTGAACGACATGTCGTAGTCGAACACATCCGGCTCGTCGGCGTTGATGTGGAACACCGTGAGCCCGCTCACCCAATTGCTCATCGAGCGGGTGGCGAGGATATGGTCGAGGGTTCCCAACTGGCCGTCGAACACATAGGTGTAGGCCTCCGGACCCTCGTACTTTTCGACCAGGTCGATCAGGCCGCCGTCAACCAGCACCTCGATCGGATCCTCCTGGGAGTAGCTGTTCAGGTCGCCGATCACCAGCACACCCGAGTTGACTTGCTCCAATTCGGCGACGAACTCGAGCAGCGCCTCGGCCTGGGCAACCCGGGTGAGGTTGCAGTTGGCTTGGCCGTCACCGGTGTCGGGGTCGCCGATACTCGCGCAGCTCGAACCCTTCGACTTGAAGTGGTTCACCACCACCGCGAAGAGCTGCTTGCTTCCCCGGTCGATCAGCGGCCGGAACGACTGTGCCAGCGGCGGACGCCCCAACGGCTCGATGTCGCCAGGGCGGGTGTCATCGAACGATGGATCGGCGAGTGCAATCGGGTCGCCCACCGGCTCCACCGTGTCGATGCGATAGATGATGTCGTTGCGAACCGGATAGTCGTTGTAGTGGTTGGCGGCACCGACCCACGCCCACACTTCGGCTCCGGCGCGCGCATTCAGCTCTTCGACGAGCGTCAGCACCGGGTCGTGTGCACGGTTGGGGTGCACGGGCTCGTCGTCACGGATGTCGTTCTCGATCTCCTGGATGCCAACGATGTCCGCGTCCAGCGCCTCGATGCCGACCACCAGCTTTGCCAGCTGACGGTCGAACTCTTCGGAGGTGTCGGCTCCTCGACATTCCAGATTCCCAGTCGGACCGCAGATGTCGTTGGTCCCGTCGTCAAGGT
>JBKHXZ010000085.1:0-7166 GCA_046565785.1 Acidimicrobiia bacterium | reverse complement strand
GAACTGCTCGACACGGCACGCGCCACCAACAAGTCGATCGCCCGGTTGGTCCTGGAAAACGAGGAGGCACTCCGCAGCAACGACGTGGTCACCGACCGGCTCGATCATGTGATCACCACGATGAACGCGTCGATCGATCGGGGTCTGCAGCGCACCGGGATCCTCCCGGGCGGACTCGGAGTCAAACGCCGCGCCCGCGACCTCGGCCTCGACCTGGTCGAACACGGCCCGACCCGGTCGCTGCCGCCAACCGGTCCGTCGGACTGGGCCGGCGTGTACGCCACGGCAGTCAACGAGGAGAACGCCGCCGGATCACGCATCGTCACCGCCCCCACCAACGGAGCGGCCGGGATCGTTCCGGCCGTACTCAGGTTCATGAGCCAGTTCTGTACTCCCGAAGTGGACCATCCCGATTACGTATTCCTGCTGACCGCCTCTGGGATCGGTTCGATCATCAAACAACGCGCCGGGATTTCGGGCGCCGAACTGGGCTGTCAGGCAGAAGTGGGATCGGCGTGTGCCATGGCCGCCGCCGGCCTGACCGCAGTGCTCGGCGGCAGCCCCGAACAGGTGGAGAACGCCGCCGATATCGCCTTGGAACACAACCTCGGGCTGACCTGTGACCCGGTGGGTGGCCTGGTCCAGATCCCGTGCATCGAACGCAACGCCATCGGTGCGGTGAAGGCGATCGCCGCCGCCTCGATGGCGCTGCGCGGCGACGGCACCCACATGGTGCCGCTCGACACCGCCATCGAAACCATGCGACAGACCGGTGCCGACATGGACTCCAAGTACAAGGAGACCAGCCTGGGAGGGTTGGCAGTGAACGTCCCAGCCTGCTGAGCGCTCACCTACGCTCGACTCATGCGCGCCTGGCAACTGCACGACACCGACGGACCCGAGTCGTACCGGCTCGATGACATCGCCGTACCCGAACCCGGCCCCGGTCAAGTGCGGGTGGCGATGCGGGTGGCGGCGCTGAACCACCTCGACCTGTGGGTGTCGCGGGGACTTCCGAAGCCTCACTCCTTCCCTCACATCGCGGGCGGTGACGGGGCCGGCGTGGTCGATGCGGTCGGGGACGGGGTGGCGTCGGTTTCGGTCGGCGACGAGGTGACGATCAACCCGTCGCTGTCCTGTGGTGAGTGCGCCGCCTGTCTTGCCGGGAACATCGTCTATTGCCGGTCGTTCGGCATACTCGGCGAACACCACTCCGGCACCCTCGCCGAATACGTCGTCGTGCCGGCAAGGAACGTCGTGCCCAAGCCGGTCGCCGCATGGGAGGTGGCAGGCTCGTATGGCCTCGCCTTCGGCACCGCCTATCGAATGCTGCGTCGCGCCCGACTACAGGCGGGCGACACCCTGCTGGTGGTGGGGATCGGGGGCGGGGTTGCGGCTGCCGCCTTCGAGCTGGGTCAGGCGATGGGCGCAGAGGTGATGGTCACGTCCCGCTCGGAAGCCAAACGACGATGGGCCATCGACCGTGGAGCGATCGCCGCCGCCGACTCCTCGGGTGCATTCTCCAAGGAGCTTCCCCGCCGGGCGGACGTAGTGGTGGAAAGTGTGGGCCCGGCCACCTTCGATCAGTCCGTACGAAGCACTGCGGCCGGGGGCCGCATCGCCGTCTGCGGGTCGACATCGGGAACCAAGGTCGAACTGACCGTTCCGGTGCTCTTCTTCAAACAGTTGGAGATCCTCGGCTCGACCATGTTCACCCATGCAGAGTTCAATGAGGTCACCGCGTTGGTGGCTGCCGGCCGGGTTCGACCGCAGGTCGACGAAGTCTTCGACTTCGCCCAATTGCCGGCGGCGCTTGCCAAACTGGACGCGGGAGACCAGCTCGGCAAGGTGGTGTTGCGGCTGTAGCGAAAGGGGAAGGCGATGAGCGGACCGATCGACGAACGAGACTTGGTGGAGGTCGAATCCCGAACTGTCGACGCTATCGAGGGCAGACACACCACCGTGGGCGGACTGCCGATCGTCCGGGTACTGCCCACGAAGGGGCGGCGCACGGTCGGCGCGTGGTGTTTCGTCGACCTGATGGCCCCTGACGACCTGATGGAGCCCCCGCCGATGGAGATCGGCCCGCATCCGCACATCGGTCTCTCCACCGTGACCTGGCTGCTTAGCGGCGAGGCTCTTCACTCCGATTCGCTCGGAACCGAACAGGTGATTCGGGCCGGGCAGCTCAACCTGATGACGGCCGGTCACGGCATCGCCCACGCCGAACTCGGACTGAAAGGTGGGAGGGGCGTGCAGATGTGGGTCGCTCAGCCGGAGGAGACCCGACATGGTCGCTCGGGGTTCGAACATCATCCCGAACTCCCCGTGTGGAACTTCGAGGCAGGGGAGGCGGCAGTGCTGATCGGAACGCTGGGTGATGCAGTGTCGCCCGCTTCGGCCGCCACGCCTCTGGTCGGTGCGGAACTGCGGATGTCGGAAGGGTCGGTGGAGATCCCGGCCGAAACCGGCTTCGAGTACGCCCTGGTGCCCCTGGACAACCCGATGCGGATCGACGGGCACATCGTCGAGCCGGGATGGATCGGGTTCACCGAACCGGGGCATGCGGATGTGAGGATCGACGCCGGAGCCGGCGGGGGCCGAGCGATGCTGCTGGGCGGCGTGCCATTGGGCGATCGCATCCAGATGTGGTGGAACTTCGTCGCTCGTACGAAAGACGAGATCACCGACGCGTGGCGCGCCTGGCAGGACCACGACGAGGACCGTTTCCCCAGCCCGCCGTCAGAGCTGGCTCGTATCGACGCTCCCCGACCTCCCTGGCTAGCTGCCAAAGACTGAGATCAGACCAGCGGTGGTACCCGCTCTGGTTCCGGTGGCGGAGGCGGAGGGGTGCCGTCACCGAACGGTCGACCGCCGAGTGCTTCCCGGTAGTGGGGAATGAGCCATCCGGACAGGTCGGGACCTTTGGGCACGACCCCGGTCGGGTTGATGGTCGTGTGGACCAGGTAGTAATGGTCTTTGATCTGTCCGAAGTCGATCGTGTCGCCGAAACCAGGAGTTTGGAACAGATCCCGGGCGTAGGCCCACAGCACCGGCATCTCGGCGAGCTTGTTGCGGTTGCACCGAAAGTGGTTGTGGTACACGGCGTCGAAACGCACCAGGGTGGTCCACAGGCGAATATCGGCCTCGGTGATGGAGTCGCCAACCAGGTATCGGCGTTTGGCGAGGTGATCTTCCAGCCAGTCGAGCCGGGAGAACAGGGCGTCGTAAGCGCGCTCGTACGACTCCTGCCGCCGCGCGAAGCCAGCCTTGTACACGCCGTCGTTGACGTCTGGATAGATCAAGGCGTCGAGCTCCTCGATCTTGTCTCGGAGGTGCTCGGGATACAGATCGGGCGCACCCGGACGGTGATAGGCCTTCCACTCCAGCGACAAGTCGACAGTCATCTGCTTGTAGGCGTTGGTGACGACTTCACCGGTGGGGATCTCGACGATGGCCGGCACCGTGATCCCCTTGGGATATCCAGGGAAGCGCCTCTCGTACGCCTCCTTCAACTTGTGGATGCCGAGCACCGGATCTTTCTCGCCGGGGTCGAGGTCGAACTTCCAGGAGGTTTCGTCGTGGGTGGGCCCGGCGAGCGCCAACGAGATGACGTCTTCTAGCCCGAGCAGCCGGCGGACGATCACCGCCCGGTTGGCCCACGGGCAGGCCCGTGCGACGGCCAAGCGGTAACGCCCCGGCTCGACCGGGTATCCGTCACGGCCGTCTGCGGTGATGCGAGTCGAGATATACCGGGTGTCACGGACGAACGAGCCGTCCGGCATGTTCGCGGTGTTGAATTCTGCGGTCACTGGTTCAACCGTATCCGGACCAGGCCGTCACACCACATCGGCGAATTGTCGGGAACGGGGTACCACCGATACACTGCCGGAGCCTTCGGGGATCATCTCGAAGCGCCGTCCCGGGGGCGTGGTGAAGCTTGGAGTTCACGCCGGCCTGTCAAGCCGGAGGTCGCGGGTTCAAATCCCGTCGTCCCCGCAACAACCCATTCGGGCAGCACTTCTGCTCGTCACGGTCAGGTAGCTCAGCTGGCAGAGCGCCGGTCTGAAAAACCGGAGGTCGGCGGTTCGACCCCGCCCCTGACCACCCTCAGACCAGCCCATCACCATTGGGTTTCGCACTCCTTCCTGGTCGAACCGAGTCCGTTCGGCGTGTGCTGGGCAATACGGCGGGCAATACGACGGCCGTATTCGGCGCGAAAAGAAGCCCCCCGACCCCGGCTGCACACCCCTGACGCCTGGACACCCGAGTACCAAGGATGGCTCTGCATCGCCGACTCTGCCGCAACGGAAGGGTGCCGCCATCCGGCCGAAGCGGCATCGCCACCGACGACCTCGGGCGGCAAGAATGATGCGATGGCCACAGTCGTCCTCTTCCACCACGTCCACGGGCAGACGCCCGGATTCCTCGAATTCGCCGATCATCTGCGCGCAGGCGGCCACACGGTGCACACGCCGGACCTGTTCGGAGGTGAAACCTTCGCAACCCTCGAGGAAGGAATGGCGCACGTCGACAGGGTGGGATTCGGAGAGATCGTCCGCCGAGGCGTGGAAGCAGCTGGGGCGGTCGAGGGCCCTGTCGTCTACGCCGGAATGTCCCTAGGGGTGGTTCCCGCCCAGATGCTCGCCCAGACACAGGAAACCGCAGGCGGGGCGCTGTTCCTCCACTCGTGTCTTCCGGTCTCCGAGTTCGGCGAGACGTGGCCCGCCGACGTTCCCGTGCAGATCCACGCCATGGACCACGATCCGTTCTTCGTCGACGACGGTGACATCGATGCCGCCCGGGATCTGGTGGCGTCCACCAAGCGGGCCGAGCTGTTCTTGTATCCCGGCGACCAGCACCTGTTCGCCGACCGGAGCCTCGACGGCTACGACGCCGCCGCTACGGCGTTGCTCCTCGAACGTGTCCTCGGGTTCCTCGACCGCGTGTGAGCACTCAGCGCCACGTCGCCAGGATGATCCCCATCACGATGTAGCCGATGATCGCGTACGGGGCGTTGACCTTGAACAACGCATGCCCCCGGCCCTCGTACGTCGAGGTCACCAGCATCTGGCTAACCACCATTCCGACGCCGACTACCAATCCGAACAGGATTCCGTCGCCGACGCCGCTCGCCCCCGCCGCCACCATCACCAACGCAAGCGCCAGCGCCGAGACCAACCAGCCGACCAGATTGACGATGAGCGACTTCGGCTCCGGCGTCCCGGACCGATCAGGCTCGAGTCCCAACGCCGACCGGTATTGCCGGCCCATGAGCGGCTCGGAATACCACACCGCCCCGAGCACGAAGTAGGCGAGGCCGGCGACGAGCACCGCCAGCCAGTTCAGATCTGCGAACGACAACATCACGTCTCCTCTCCGTCCGCGGCATGCGCGTTCGGGCCGATACGTGTCAACGCTACGCCGTACGATCCGGCGGTGGCCGGCACGATGACCTCGCGTCAACGCTGGGGCCTGGTGTGGATCGTGGTGGCGGCGACCATGGTCTCCCAGGCCTTCGGCCGTTTCGCCTATGCCCTCGTCCTACCCTCGGTACAGCGGGACTTGGACATCTCCTACACCCTGGCCGGGGGGCTCGGCACCCTGAACCTCGCCGCCTACCTGGCTTCTTCGTTCGGTATCGCCTGGCTGTCGACCCGCATCCCTCCAGACCGCATCATGCGTATCGGGATCTGGATCTGCGTAGTTGGACTGGCCGGCATGTGGTGGTCACCCAACCTGGGAGTGGTGGTGACGGCGATGCTCATCACCGGTGCGGCTGGCGCATGGATCTGGATTCCCGCCCCCGCGGTCTCCTCCAGTCTGGTTCCACCCGAGCGCAGGGCGTTCGCCATCGGCACCATCGGGACGGGGATCGGCGTTGGTTTTGTCTCCGCCGGGTGGGTGGCGTCGCTGGTCGGTGACGAGTGGCGGGCGGTGTATCGCTTCGAGGCGCTGGTAGCGATCGTGACCGCGGTTGGTCTGTGGCGCTTCCTGCGTGTACCGGCCGAACCCGAAGCAACCCGGCCGTCGCTGCGCGCGCTCGCCTCCGTCCCGCACTGGCGGCTGGTGTTCGCCACCTACGGAGGATTCGGACTGTCGATGTCACTCTTCGTCAACTTCCTGGTGGCTCGACTGCAGGAGGACTCGGGATTCCGAGCGTCCACCGCCGCCCTGGTGTTCTCGACGTTCGGAGTGGCATCGATCTTCGGCGGGCCCCTGTACGGGGCGGTGTCCGACCGTTCCGGCCGCCGCCCGGCACTCGTCGTCGGGTACGCCACGATGGGCGCTTCGGCACTGGTCGTCCTCGTCGGCACCGGCCCCTGGCCGTGGCTGGCGGCCGTGGCCTTCGGATTGGCGTTCACCGGTGTCCCGGCAACCACCGCCGCCTACCTTCGAGACCATCTCACCGCCCGCCAGTTCGGTTCGGCTTTCGGGATCATCACGCTTGCCTTCGGCGTCGGTCAGCTCCTCGGGCCGCAGATCGGCGGCTACCTGGGTGACACGCTGGGTTCTTTCGGGATGGTGTTCCTCATCGCCGCCTTCGTGGCAGGTCTGGCCGGACTCACCTGCCGCCGCATCGTGCCGTCGACCGTCAGTCCCGATCCAGCGTCTCCAGTAGCTTGAACCGTCGCTCGTGAGCGAGGGCGGCGGCCCGTCGGATGGCAACCCGGTAGATCCAGACCGAATACGCCACGGAGATCGCCGCAGCCACGGTCGACCACAGCGGGCGAGAAAACGCCGCCGGTACCCCGATCGCCAACAACGGGGGGACGGTCAACAGTCCGGAGACGCCAAGCCCGATCATCGTCGCCAGGAAGGCACCTCCCGAAAGATTGCGGCTTCCGAACAGGTTGGTTTCAGGCAGACGGAACGCGCCGAAGATGGAGATGAAGTTGCCCACCCCGAGCCACACGAAGGCCACCACCAGACTCGAGAAGAGCGCCGCCGGCACGAACACCCATCGGCCTGAGACGACAGCCATGCCGATGGCGATGACCACCGCCAGCGGTACGGCAACGATCGCCCAGCCCAGGTTCTTGCCGCGGATCACCGTCCCCAGGTCCGGGGCCATCGTCAGATAGCCCCAGAACGACCCTCCGTCGTACCCGAGCTGATTCGGAGTGACTGCGGTCACGACGATGAATACGGCGAGGACGGCGAGA
>JBKHXZ010000084.1:0-4630 GCA_046565785.1 Acidimicrobiia bacterium | reverse complement strand
AGCTCGGTCATCAGAGCCAGCGAGATCGCCTAGCTCTTGAGGGCGATGCCGGGACCGGAGGAACCGGTCACGGCCAGCGAACCGCCGAAGGAGGCACCGATGGCGGTGCCGATGCCGGCGATCTCGTCCTCGGCCTGGAAGGTCCGCACACCGAAGTTCTTCAGCTTGGACAGCTCGTGCAACACGTCCGAGGCTGGTGTGATCGGATACGTGCCGTAGAAGAGCGGCAGGCGGGCGGCGTGAGCGGCAGCCACCAATCCCCACGCCAGGGCGGTGTTGCCGGTGATCTGGGTGTAGGTGCCTGGTTCGAGCTTGGCCGGCTTGACCATGTAGGTCGTGCGGGTCGCCTCGGTGGCGAACCCGAAGGTGTAGCCGGCCTTGAACGCCAGTTCGTTGGCCTTGCCGACCTCCGGCTTGTTCTTGAACTTGGCGGCGATCCACTCGAGGGTTGTTTCCTGAGGCCGGTTGAACAGCCAAGCCAGCAGCCCGAGGGCGAAGAAGTTCTTCGACCGCAGGACGTCGCGTCCGCTCACACCGGACTCGGCGACCGCCTCTTTGGTCAGGCGCTCCATCGGCACCTGGATCACCTTGTAACCGGCCAGGGTGCCGTCGGTGAGAGGATTCGACGTGTACCCGGCCTTGGCCAGGTTGCGCTCGTCGAACGCTTCTTCGTTGACGATCAGGGTGCCGTTTTCCCGTAGGTCGGCCAGGTTCGCCTTCAACGCGGCCGGGTTCATCGCAACCAGGCAGTCCGGCTGGTCGCCGGCGGTCAGGATGTCGAAATCGGCGATCTGCACCTGGAACGAACTCACTCCGGGAAGGGTTCCGGCAGGGGCGCGGATCTCGGCGGGGAAACTGGGCAACGTCGCCAGGTCGTTTCCGAATGCGGCGGAAGCGTCGGTGAAACGCCCTCCCGCCAGTTGCATCCCGTCCCCCGAGTCTCCGGCGAGACGGATGACGATCTTCTCGACCTGCAATGTGTCGGCCGACTGTTCGAGAGTGGCCGTTTCCTCAGTCACGGGCCATCACTTCCTCATTACGCGCGCGCAGCTATGCGGCGGCTGATTGTTGGAGTTTCGGTGCGAGTCTGGACGCTGATCCCGACCCGAACCTTTCGGGTTTGCATCGGCGTTCCGGCGCCCGAACTGAACCGGGAGCGGGGCCTTCAGCTGTGCTGTCAATGCAAGGCCGATCATAGGCCCGGTGTGAAGACATCCAGCGTTCCCTCGCGGTTCGGCATCCGGGCGACTCCGATTCGCGGTTCGAGGTGTTCGACCGGACCCGGTCACGGTCGCTGAAACACGCCTTCGCGTTCCAATAGTGCGCCAAGTTCGAGTAATCGGTGCTCCGACCACGGTGCACCGATCAGCTGGAGAGATGGTGGTGGCGCGCCGCCCGGCAGCGGTCCGGACAGGGCGGGGCAACCGAAGTGGTTCACCGCAGCGCTGAAACACGACAACACCGGCCGGTAGGGGCGGGGGCCGTCGATCGTGTCCACGGTGTCGGTGCCGATCACCTTGCGCACCGACCCGGTGGTCGGGGTGACGAGAAAATCGAACGTGCTGAACGCGGCGAGGATCCGCTGACGGGCCATCGCCCGCCATTCGGTCGCAGCCACGAACTCGTCGATCGAGACGGCGAGTGCCCGCTCGAGCCGGGCGGCAACTTCCGGGCCGTAGGGCCTGCCCTCTTCCACCCAGCGCCGGTGGACCGGGGCGATCTCGCCGCCGGCGAGTACGCCGATGGCGTCGGCGTTGGTCACATACGGATCCTCGAAGCGGTCGACTTCCGCTCCGAGCCGCCGAAGTCCGTCCACGGCCGCGGTGAACCCGGCAGCCACGTCCTCGGACACCGGATGGTCGTCGACCCACGGGACGGGGATACCGATACGGACGCCGCGAAGGTCCGGACGGGTACTGGACGGGGATACGACCGGGACAGGCTGGGACCAGCGGTCGTCTCGGTGGTAACCGGCCATGGAGACGTAGGCGAGGGTGAGATCGGCGACGGTTCCGGCGAGCGGACCGACCGTGTCGACCGATGCCGCCAGCGGGAACACCCCGCTGATCGGCACGCGACCGTGGGTGACTTTCAGGCCGAAGATGCCACAGAGGGCGGCGGGAACCCGTACCGAGCCCCCCGTGTCGGTGCCGATGGCGATCGGGACCTGTCCGGCTGCCACGGCAGCTGCCGAACCGCCGGAGGATCCTCCGCAGGACAGCGTGGGATCGAACGGGTTGCGGACCGGTCCTGTCCAGTGGTTCTCCGAACTGAAACCGTAGGCGAACTCGTGCAGCACGGTGCGGGAGACGATGACTGCGCCTGCTGCCTCGAGCCTGCGTACGACCTCGGCAGACTCTGTGGCTTCATGGCGGTAGAAACCCGATCCGCAGGTGGTGGTGCGGCCGGCGTGATCGATCAGATCTTTGAGGGCGATCGGGACCCCGGCTAGCGGTCCGGGGCTCCGGCCCGATGCGATCAGCTCGTCGATCTCGGTGGCGCGCTCCAGCGCGCGGTCGTCGTCGATGAAGGTGCAGACGTTGAGCCGCTCCTGCTGGGCGTGGGTGGTGGTGAGGGCACCGGCCACCGTGTCCCGGGCGCTGCGATCTCCTCGGTTGACTTCGGCGGCGATGGTGGCGGCGCCGATCACGGGTTCCACTCCGGGGTCCGATCGGTGGGGAGGAAGGACAGCCACAGCCTGCCGGGCGGGACCGGCATCGGTTCGCCGTCGACAGTGGTGAGGGTGAAGCCGTCGGAACCTCGTTGCCGCTCCCACGCCCCTTCGACCATTGCGCCTCCGGCGAAGATCCACGCCTTGCCCGATCCGATCGACTCGACAGCTCGGGCAACTCCGCCGCCCGGTGGTGGTTGGGCGAGGTAGGTGCGAGCGTGGAGGACGACGAGGGTGTCGGCTGAGATCTGCGAACGCTCGCCGGTCTTGTCGATCCACGAATGCTCGACCCCGTTGGTCTGGCGCAGGTACTCGGTTCCGTCCCAGCTCCAGTCGGCCACGAGGGAACCCGAGAACGACAAACGGATCTCTGTGGCGGCTTCGGCATCGGCAGGCATCTCGCCGAACTCCCACAGTGGCGCAGGCGGGTCGTCGTCGTATCCGCGATCGTCGGCGAGTCGGCGAAGAGCCTCGGTGTCGGCGTAGAGGTTGTGAGGAGCGGAACGGAAGCCCACGCGGAACGTGTAGGGCCGGCCGACGTCGCCGATCAGCTCGGCCCCGTTGTTGCGGTTCTCGGTGAGCACCCAGTTCTGACCGCCGGACATCACGAGCGGTCCGTCGAAGAGGGCCGCCACCTGCCAGTCGGTGGGTCGCATCGACCGGATCGGTCCGATTTCAGCTACGTCGTCGGTGTGGAACACCGCCACGAACCGGGTGATCCCCTCCACGGGGAGCTCGACCACGGCATCGGCATGCGGGAGTCCCGACTGGGGTCGGGCGTTGGGATGGTTGTCGATCTTGATCACCAGGGCGCGCCGTTCCAGAGACTCGGGTTCGTCCACAGGCAGTCCAGTGATCGGTGAGGTCGGCCGCTCGTCGACGGTGGTCGTCGTGGTGGGTCGCGTGGTGGTCGTGGTCGGACGCGTGGTCGTGGTGGTGGCCAGGGTGGTGGTCGTCTCGGCCGCGTCGTCTCCGCCACAGGCGGTAACGACCAGCGCCAGGCACACGACGAGCACCGACAGGCTGGGGGTGCGCATCGGCGGCAGGTTAGAACCAGCGCTTCGATGTGCCGGTCGTTCGCCTCAGACTGCGGTGAGTGTGCCAGTGATCGGGAGGAGCGGAGCGGCGGCGTCCGGGTCGTCCACCGCGATCGCCAGCTCCAGCCCGTCGGCATGGGTACCGAGGATGAAGATCGCCTCGATGTTGATGTCGGCCTCGGCCAGGACCCGGGTGATCCGCGCCAGTTCCCCCGGACGATCCGGGAGGAGCGCCGACAGCACCGTCCGCTGTTCGAATGCCAGGCCGGCATCGTCGAGCGTTCTGGCGCACGCATCCGGTTGGTCGACGATGAGTCGAACCACCCCGTCCCCGTTCGATCCCCATGCTGCCAGGGCGTCGATGTTCACTCCCGCAGCCGCCAGCAACTCAGTCAGGCGGGCGAGCGAGCCGGGTCGGTTGTCGAGCCTGACCACGAACTCTGTCATGTCTTCAACCTAGTCCACCGCGGGGCGGTGTGGTCGGGGAGGTGCGAACATGTCCCGCATGGGACGACTGCGTGAATCGTTCGACGCGATGACTCCGACCCAGCGAGGGGTGTTGGCGGTGCTGGGTTCGGTGGTCCTGGTGGTGGCCGTCGTCGCAGTGGTCCTCGCCACCGGGGCCCGCTCCGAGGAAGAGCTGGCGACGGAGACCACCAGTACGACTGCGACCACCTCATCCACCACCACCACATCGTCGACGGCGTCGAGTTCCACGACGACGTCGTCCACTGAGCCGACATCCACCTCGACGACGGTCACCAATTCGACCTCCACGACCACGACCACGCTGCCGGTGTTCCCCGAGCTGCGGGCGGACGGAATCGGTGAATGGGATTTCGGGGACGACGCCGAGACGGTGCTCGGACAGATGCTGGCACTCCTGGGCGACCCGGACGAAGACACCGGTTGGGTCGATCAG
>JBKHXZ010000083.1:0-26659 GCA_046565785.1 Acidimicrobiia bacterium | reverse complement strand
CCCGTCGATCCGTCCGGCGATGGCGAGTTCGACCGCCGAACGGCCGCCCAGCAGCAGCGCTCCCAGGTCTTCGACGTCGAGGGTCACGGTGGCGTCGTCGGCGTCAGAGACGCTGGTTTCGGCGCCGTCGGTTTCGAATTCGTACGATCCTGTGACGATCCCCAACGGATCCTCGATTCGCAGTCGTAGGCCACCCGCCTCTCCGTAGGCACGGGAAGTGAGGGCCGCTTCGACGTCGAGCACCCGGACGAACAGACCGTCCTGACGTTGCGTGCGGACCCTTCGCATTCCTCGGAGGAGAGAATGGATCGGGTCGTCGACCGGCCGCAACTCCGCCTTGATCAGATTGCCGAAGTCGTGGGACAGCACATGGTTCCACAACCCCGCCCAGGCGGCGGGTGTGGTGGCGTACAACTGGGTGACGTGCACGTCCTGGGCAGGATGGCCGTGGCCCTCGGTGTTCTTCAGTCGATATCGAACCCATCCGGTCGGTTCGCCGTCCTCGACTACCAGTCCGTGTCGGGCGGCGGTGGCACCGCCCCGGTTCGACGGGCGGTCGGAGAAGATCCGGTCCCACCACCCTTCCGACTTCGTCACCATGCCCGGCACCTGCCGGCGCAGCCGGTCGTACACCGTGATCGCCTGCGGCCGCAACGTATCGACATCGATGGGTTCGACAGGGGCGGGGTCGGGAGCGAGGCGATGAAAGTCGGTGTGCCGGCGGTCGATCTCCAGGTCTGTGCTGAAGGCGGCCATCCCGTAGCCGAACCGGCCATAGATGGCACTGTCGCTGGCCCACAACGCTGCCGCAGAGTCGCCCCGTTCCCGTGCTTCTTGCAGATGACTGGTCATCATCGAGCGCAGCACGCCCGAACGACGATGGGTGACCGAGACCGTCACCATCGTGGTGCCGGCCACCGGCATGGTCCCGCCCGGGGTGGTCATGTCGAACGAAAAGGTGCCGAGCGTGCCGACGATCCGATCGCCGTCGAATGCACATCGAGAGCGTTCCGGCTCGAAGGTACGGGCGGTCCTTTCCACCATCTCCGCCCGCTCGGTTGCATCGTCGGGCAGGTCGAAGCCGAACGGCCCGCTGATGGCGGTGAGAAAGGCCTCCAGCTCTTCTGCTCGAACCGGTCTGACGTCGATCAACTCGAGAGGTTGGCCTGGAACTCGGCTTCGTCGGCGGCGGCGGTGAAGGCGCGTACCGCTTCGTCGAACGAATCCAATGCGGCCCGTCGTGCTTCGCCGGTATCGGAAGACTGGAGGCCGGCCACGACTGCGTCCGCTGCATTGGCGGCCTCGGCGGCTGCGGCGCTCAACACCGTGTGCACACCTTCCAGTCCGAGCGGAGCCACGACGGTGGCAACCTCTTCCGCCCAGGTCCGTACTCGGCTGGCGAGGTCGACGAGGGCGGCTTCGGTGTCCTGATAGGTGACCGTGCGCTCCTCGGCATCCCACTGACCGTTGATTGCCGCCATCTCGGTCTGGAATCCGGTGAGCTGGGCTTCTTGAGCGGCGACCGTGTCGAGATATCCCTGGACCGACGGGTCGAGCGGTGCAGGCGCGGTCGTCGTAGTCGTGGAGGAGTCCTCCGGCGAGGTGGTGGTCGTCGTGCTGGCGTCGGCGGACAGGTCGGTGCCCTCACCTTCGGCGCTGGGCAGGGCCTGCACGAAGACATAGGTGAAGAGCACCATCCCGAGGATGACGAGGGGAAGAAGCCACCGGCCGGGGCGCGGATCGGGATTGACGGCCATCGGTCATCGAACGTTAGTCCCCGTCGGATGCTTGTTCTGGGTTCACAGGGGTCTTCAACGGGTCCGCCGCTCCCCGTACGTTCGGTCGATGGCTTCGTTCCTTCCCCCCACTCGGTCCACAGTCGATGTCGAAGAGCCCGGAGAGTCGTTCGAGTCCGTGCCGTGGGAATCGCTGCGTTTCGAGCCCAAGGGTGTCGATCGTCGAGTCTGGTTCGTGATAGCCGCCGTCGTCGGTGTGGCGGGCTTGGTGGCGGTGATCGGACGCAGTCCCCGGGAGACATCCATTCCCCCCGCCGTCGATTCGACCACCGTCACCACCGTTGCGGCGTCCACCTCCACCACGTCGCCTGCGATCGTCACCGAGGCAGACCTCAAGGCCCTCGACCCGACTCGCATCGAGAGCCAGGCGATGGCGTTCGCCGAAGTCGCCATCGCCGAGTACTTCTCTGCTGAAGCCGGAGGTGTGTGGCAGGGCGTGGTCTTCACCCAGGTCCGGCCGACGTTCGTCGAACGGGTGGTGGCGATCAGCGCTACCGAAGTGGGTCCGTTCCAGTATCGGGTTCTGGTAGCCGCATCCGTCCTCGATGCCGACGAATCCGGAACCTTCGAACGTCGACCGTTGCGGGCGGTCACGATCGAACTCGACCTGTCCGACGGCGCCGTCGTCATCCGGGATCTTCCGACGCCGGCCGAGCTTCCACCCTTCAGGTATGAGCCGCTGGTCGGAGGCGAAACTCGACCGGCCCCCGACTCGCTCGGCGTCGATGGGACGGCTTGGGGAACGGTCGACCGCGAAGCGACGTCGATGATCGTCCGATCGGACTCTGTCGTGCGGCTCCACACCATCGTCACCGACGAGGCCGGAAATCGCTGGCCGGTGTCCGCCGACCCTGCTGCAGGAGGCGCACCGGTCCCAGCCGGTTGATCAGTTCAACCGAAGCGACGTTCGAGGATCTCGGTCGCGGCCGGGATCAGCGTCGCCCAATCCCCGTCGACGGTCTTCGAAATCGTGACGAAGTCGGCCGTCATGAACACGCTGGTCACCCCGTCCAATGCCAGTAGATCGGCGGCCATCGGATCATCATCTGGGTTGGCCGGCGTGAACGTGGCGGGTCCCCCTACCGGTACACCGACGGTGAACTTCATCGCATTGGGATTCGGCGTGGGTTCGGGCTGAACTGGCATCCTGGACACTTGGTCGCTGAGGAGCAGGGTAGTGAGGGCTCGATCGTGACGCTTGGGGTGGATGTCGGAGGCACGTTCACCGATCTCGTGCGCTGGGACGGCACGCGGTTGACGGTTGCCAAGATCAGTTCGACTCCGGAACAGGCAGACGGGGTGGTTGCCGGCTCCCGCAACCTCGTGCACGAGGGACGGGTGCCGCTTCTCGTCCACGGCACCACGGTTGCCACCAACGCCCTCTTGGAACGCAACGGGGCGCGAGTGTTGTTGGTCACCGATCCCGGTTTCGAGGACTTGATCGAGATCGCAAGGCAGGATCGACCCAGCCTGTACGACCCGGACGCTCTGCGGCCCGAACCGCTGGTTCCCCGCGCACGACGCTGGTCGACGGTCGAACTGGAGGCCGACGCCGAGATCGCTGCCGTCGTCCTGATCGACTCCTATCGGGATCCTGAGGCCGAGCGCCGACTCGCCCGACAGGTCGAGGACACCTTGGGCGTTCCCGCTGTCGTCTCCACCGACGTTTCCCGCGAGTTCCGCGAGTTCGAGCGGATGTCGACGACGGTACTGACCGCCTATCTGCAACCCGTGGTCGAGCAGTATCTGCGACGACTGCAGGCGGAGGTCACTTCGATCGCCGATCGTCTCCTCGTGATGCAGTCGAGTGGCGGCCTGGTGCCGGTGGACGCGGCAGTGTCCGACGCCGCATCGATCCTGCTGTCCGGGCCGGCCGGCGGGGTGGTGGCCGCTGCCGCGTTCGGCGGAGCGGTTGGTCACGATGCGGTCATCTCGTTCGACATGGGCGGAACTTCGACGGATGTGTGCCGGATCGAAGGCGGTGTGCCCGAGGTTGCGTATGAGCGTTCGGTAGAGGGGTATGTCTGTCGACTCCCGTCGGTTGCCATCCACACGGTGGGCGCGGGCGGAGGTTCGGTGGGATGGGTGGATCCGGGAGGGGCGCTACGGGTGGGTCCTCGCAGTTCGGGGGCGGTTCCCGGACCTGCCTCCTACGGGAGAGGCGGAGTCGAGCCGACCGTGACAGATGCAGACCTGCTGGCCGGCCGGCTGTCGCCGAACTTCCCGCTCGCTGATGGTCTCGTCCTGGATGAAGCTGCCGCCCGCCGTGCTCTTGGGACCATGGGCCGCCGGATCGGACTGGACGTGGACTGGGTAGCGCTCGGCATGATCCAGATCGTCGAAGCCCACATGGAGCGGGCGATCCGCCGGGTGTCGGTCGAGGAGGGCTTCGATCCGAGTACCGCGGCCCTCGTTGCTTTCGGCGGTGCCGGCGGCATGCACGCCTCCTCTCTCGCGTCTCGTTTGGGCATCGGCACAGTGCTCGTGCCGCCGCACGCCGGTGTGTTGAGTGCTGTCGGGTTGCTGCTGTCGCCCCCACGGATCGACGGGGCACGTACCGTGCTCTTGGATCCGAGTGACGCCGACACCGTGCGCACGGTGGCAGCGGACCTCGCCTCCACGGTGTCCGACGAGTTCCGACGAGCCGTGGGATCTGCTGCCACCCGAGTGGGAATGGTGGCCGATCTGCGGTACCGGGGCCAGGCTCATGAGACTTCGGTCGACTTCCACCTTGAAGAATCCCCCGAGGAACTCGTCGAGCGGTTCCACGAAACGCATCGTCGTCGCAACGGGTTCGACCGAGCCGGTGATCCCGTCGAGGTCGTCACGCTGCGGGTCTCCGCCGTCGGCCGTCCTGCGGTCCACCTTTCCGACTTGCCCGGTCACAGCCCGAAGGGTGAGGCTGTGGCCGGCCGCAGATCGGTGCGTACCGCCGACGGGGAGACCGAGGCGACGGTGTGGCGGCGGCAGGGTTTGCATCCCGGCGACGAAGTCGTCGGTCCAGCGGTCGTGATCGACGGCGAAGCCACCACATGGGTCGAGCCGGGCGCCCGCGCACGACTCCACGAGAGTGGCACGTTGGTGATCGAGCATGGCTGAACCGATCTCGCTGGAGGTGGCGCGGCATCGACTGGCAGGCATCGCCGACGAGATGGGGGTCGTGCTCCGACGCACCGCCTACTCGCCGAACATCAAAGAACGCGCCGACTGTTCGGCGGCGGTATTCACGCCCGACGGGACGATGCTGGCGCAGGCCGAACACATCCCCGTGCATCTCGGAGCGATGCCGGCATCGGTGGCTGCGGTTCTCGACTCGCTCGGCGCCGAGCCGGGTATGCAGTACGCGGTGAACGACCCGTTCGCCGGAGGAACGCATCTCAACGACCTCACCTTGGTCCGTCCCGTGTTCGTCGGCAGTGTCCACGTTGCCTGGGTCGCCAATCGGGCCCACCACGCCGATGTGGGGGGCGAGGCGCCGGGGTCGATGCCGGCGCATGCCACCACCGTCGATCAGGAGGGGATCCGCGTCGAGCCGATGCCGGCAGTTCGCCACGGATCGTGGATCGATGCGTTCCTCCATCCGTTCCTCGACGCCACCCGCACGCCTGAGGAACGACGAGGCGACTTGGCTGCTCAACTCGGAGCTAACGAGGTGGGGGCGGCCAGGGTCGAAGAGATGGTCAGATTGGAGGGTGTCGAAGGGTTTCGACGCCTCTCGAACGCCCTGCTCGACTACGGAGCACGGCGCATGGAGGCGGCCATCGTTTCCTTGCCCGACGGGGTGTACCGGTTTACCGACAACATGGAGTGGGGAGAGCGCGACGTGGCGATCACAGTGGCGGTCACCATCGACGGGGGTTCGCTGTACGCCGACTTCTCGGGTACGGACAGCCAGATCCCGGCGAACTTCAATGCGGTCGAGGCGGTGACCCGATCGTGCCTCTACTACGCGGTGCGGGTGGCGACCGATCCATCGGTTCCGGCCAACGGCGGGGCGTACCGCTCGGTTTCCCTCCATGCTCCGTCGGGCTCGATCGTGAACGCACTGGCGCCAGCTGCGGTGGCTGCCGGCAACGTGGAGACGTCACAGCGGATTGCCGACGTGCTGCTTGGTGCTCTGGCGCAGGCGTCACCCGAGCGGGTGCCGGCGGCCTCCCAGGGCACGATGAACAACGTGTTGATCGGCAACGACCGTTTCGCCTACTACGAGACGGTGGGTGGCGGGCAGGGCGGACGACCCCGCGGTCCTGGTCAGTCCGGGATCCACACGGGGATGACCAACACCAAGAACACACCGATCGAGTCGATTTCCAGTCATTACCCGTTCCGGGTGGTTCGCTACACGCTCCGTCGCGGGTCTGGCGGGGATGGGAAACACCGGGGCGGGGACGGTATCGAACGAGAGATCCTCTTCTTGGAAGATGCCACCGTGTCGCTGATGGGCGAGCGTCGCCGCCATCGTCCTTGGGGCCTGTGGGGCGGGTCCGCCGGTGCGACGGGAGAAGACCTCGTCATCCGTGCCGACGGGTCGGTCGAACGGGTGGCAGCCAAGGCGACTTTCTGGGTCGAAGCCGGTGACCGGCTCCTCGTTCGAACGCCCGGCGGTGGTGGTTGGGGCGGCCGCCCGCCGGACCAGGCCGGGTAGCCTCGCTTCGATGGGACTGATAGAGCATTTAGCGGCGGTCGTCGGTGAATCTCATGTCCTGGCCGGCGACCTCGACCGGCACCTCTACTCCAAGGATGCCGGCGTGTTCCGGGGGGAGGCGTCCGTCGTCGTGCTGCCCAAGTCCACCGGAGAGGTGGCAGAAGTGGTCCGCGTGGCCGAGCGCTACGGAGTTCCGATCGTTGCTCGCGGGGCTGGAACCGGCCTGGCCGGAGGTGCAGCACCGGTCGACGGCGGAGTGGTCGTTTCCACCACCCGCATGAACCAGATCCATTCGGTCGACGCTGTCAACCGATCGGCCTGGGTGGGTCCGGGCGTGATCAACCTCGATCTTTCGCGCCACACCACTCCGTATGGGCTGCATTTCGCCCCGGACCCGTCCTCTCAGCAGGCGTGCACCATCGGGGGGAACGTGGCGAACAACTCCGGGGGCCCGCATTGCCTCGCCGATGGGTCCACCACCGATCACGTGTTGGGTCTGGAAGTCGTGCTCGCCGGCGGCACGGTGATCACCGTCGGAGGAGACGTCCCCGATGTTCCGGGGGTCGACCTCCGTACCCTGCTGGTCGGGTCGGAAGGCACCCTCGGGATCGTGACCAAAGTGCTCGTGCGACTGCTTCCCAATCCCCCTGACGTTCGCACTTTGCTGTGCGTCTACGACTCGGTGCAGGCGGCGGCAGCCACGGTTTCCGGTGTGATCGCCTCCGGCATCGTCCCGGCCGCACTCGAAATGATGGATCAACGGATGATCGCTGCCGTCGAGAACTGGTTGCATGCCGGGTTCCCGGTCGAAGCGGCCGCCATCCTCCTTGCGGAAGTCACCGGAGAGACCGCCGCGGTCGATGCCGAAGCGCGTGTCATCGAGCAGGTGGCCTGGGAGTCGGGGGCCACCGCGGTTCGTACTGCTGCCGACGACGCAGAACGGGCTGTGCTGTGGAAGGCGCGGAAGTCCGCTTTTGGGGCGGTCGCCCAGACCGCACCCAACTATTACCTCCACGACACCGTCGTACCCCGTACCCGACTCGTGGAAACGATGGAGGAGGTGTACCGCATCGGGGAACGTCACCAGCTGGTGATGATGAACGTTTTTCACGCTGGTGACGGCAACCTCCACCCGCTGATGACGTTCGACGCCTCGGAGCCGGGAGTTCTCGACCGGGTCCACGCCGCCTCGGCCGAGCTCGTTGCGCTCAGCGTCGACAACGGTGGGGCACTGTCCGGTGAGCACGGCATCGGATTGGAGAAACGGGATCTGATGCCGCTCATGTTCTCGGCGTTGGACCTCGACGCCCAGGCCAGGGTGAAGGAGGCGTTCGACCCGGGCGGCGTGTTCAATCCGGACAAGGTGTTGCCTCGCGGCTCGCGGTGCTACGACTTCGGGCGTCCGCTTCCCGAAGGGACATGGATCTGATGACGGTGGTGGAGCGCCCCCTGACCGACTTTCCTCGGGCCACCCACGACGGCCTGCCGGCAGCCGATCATCGGGTCGCACCGGAGTCCGCTGCCGAGATGGCCGAACTGCTCGCCGCTGCCACTGCGGAGGGCCTGGTCGTGATGCCGTGGGGCGGCGGCACGCATCAGGGACTGGGCTATCGGATCTTCCCGGAGGTGGTTGCCTCGACCAGTCGTCTGAATCGAATCGTGGCGTGGGAGCCGGACGACTTGACCGTGGTGGTCGAAGCCGGTGTCCCCGTCGACGTGTTGGAGGCCGAGATCGGAGTCCGCCGCCAGACTGCTGCCCTGCCTGAGACCACCCCCGGCGCCACGATCGGCGGAGTGATCGCCGCGGGGATCTCCGGATACCGGCGGCTGCGTTACGGCCCGTCACGAGACCGGATCCTGCAGACGACGATCGCCACCGGTGACGGGAGGTTGGTCACCGCCGGCGGTCGGGTCGTGAAGAACGTGTCCGGTTATGACATCCAACGCTCCGTGTTCGGATCGATGGGCGCGCTGGGGATCGTGACCACGGTATGTCTCAAGCTGTGGCCGCGCCCTGCCGCGTCGGCCACGGTGCGGGTGGACGATCCGACAGCCGCGTTGCAGTCCCTCTACCGCCCCCTGGCCGTACTGGAGACTCGGGACGGAGGAACGGTCTACCTCCAGGGCCCCGCCGAACAGGTGGAGACCGAGTTGCACCGCCTGGGTGGAGACGTGATCGACGGCCATCACTGGCCCGCTCCGGTGACCGGCGAGGTCGTCGCCGGGTTGACCGTGCCGCCGGCTGACGTGGTGGTCGGTGTCGAACGGGTCCGGTCGTACGGTCCGTTCGTCGCGCAGCACGGGGTGGGACGGATCGACGTCTCCGGCGACCCGAACGCCGATTGGGAAGGTTTGCGTGCCTGGGCGGAGAGTCGAGGTGGGCGTCTGACCATCGCCGCCGCCCCCGACACGTTCGTCGATCGATTCGACCCGTGGGGGGCGCCACCAGCCGCGCTCGGGGTCCAACGCCGACTGATCGCTGCCTTCGATCCCGCTCGCACGATCAACCGTGGCCGCCTACCGGGGCGACTGTGAGCGGCTACCGGACGATCGACGCCCCCACCGGCGACGAACTGTCGGCGTGTGTGCAATGCGGCCTGTGCCTTCCGTTCTGCCCGACCTTCCGACTCACCGGAGTGGAGACGGCGTCCCCGCGCGGCCGGTTGGCGGCGATGCGCGCGGTCTTGGAGGGAACCGCACAGATCGACTCCGCATTCGACGAGGCAATGTCGTTCTGTCTCGGTTGCCGGGCATGTGAGGCGGTGTGCCCCGGACTGGTTCCCTACGGTCGGCTGATCGAAGGTGCTCGTGCAGAGCTGACGGCGCAACGTTCCACCCCTACCCGCCGGGTGCGTCGAGTCCTGCTGGGCAGAGCGCTGGCCAGTCGGCCGCTGATCCGCCTTGCCACGCTGGCGATGGCCGTGGGACAACGGTTGGGGATGGCCCGACTTCCCGGTCTCCCAGGACGGGGGCTGGCCGGGATGCGCCCAATGCAGGTGCGGCGTCCTCGGTGGGTCGGTCGGTCCGTGGAACCTGGAGGTGCGGTGCGGGGTACGGCGATGCTGTTGGCAGGGTGTGTGATGGATGATTGGTTCGGCGGCGTCCACGACGCCACAGTGGGGCTGCTGACTCGAGCCGGATATCGGGTGGTCGTGCCCCCAGCGCAGACCTGCTGTGGCGCCCTGGCTGCGCACGACGGCCACCCCGGTGAGGCTCGCCGGCTCGCCGCCCAGAACGTCGCCGCTTTCGCCGGAACCGACCTGATCGTCTCCGATTCGGCCGGCTGTACAGCCCACCTGAAGGAGTATGGCCACTTTGCCGCGGGTGGGGCAGAGTTGGCGGCGCGAGTGCGTGATGTGACCGAAGTGGTCGCCGACCTGATCGCCGAAGGGGGGCTGCCCATGCTGGAGTCCGATGGCCTGCGCATCGCCATCCAGGATCCGTGTCATCTGCGTCACGCCCAACGCATCGTCGCTCAGCCCCGGGCCATCCTCCGAGCCGCCGGTATCGAGCCTGTCGAAATCGATCCGGACGGGTTGTGCTGTGGTGCTGCCGGGATCTATTCGCTCCTGCGACCGACCGCGTCGGCTGAACTAGGGGAACGGAAAGCCGCGCAGGTGCGGGCAGTCGACGTCGACGGTGTCGCCAGCGCCAACCCGGGCTGCGAGATGCAATTGCGTGCCTACCTGGACTCCGGCATGACCGTCGCCCACCCGGTCGAGTGGTATCACCGGAGGCTGATGGCGGCCGAGTCCGGCCGGTACGCTGCTGCTCCGACATGACATCTGCCGACCGGTACTTCGGAACCCACCCCCAGCCTGCCCGCTACTACCTGACTTTGGCGCTCGGCACCTTCCGCACCGGCCTCGACGTGTCGATGTTGGTTCTCGGCACCGGACTGGTCGGACTGGCCATCACTGTTCTCCTTGCCGGGTTCGGCATCGTCGACCTCGACCTCGGGACTGGAATCGGCGGGACACTCGGTGCGGCGCTCGTGATCGGAGTGTGTGGGGCCTTCGCACTCGGGGTGGCCTCCGAGGGGCGCTACGGCATGGCCCGTTCCACCGACGGGTTTCCCTCGATGGAAGTCGCCATCGGTCGAATCGTGGCGATCGTGGTCATGGCCATCGTGCTCCTCGTGGTGGCCGGTCGGCTGGAAGGCGTGGTTGCTGATCTTCCCTACCCGTTCGAGGTCGGCCTCGAGGTGATCCGGGCGGTGGCGGTGTCCGGATTCGTCGGCGCGTTGGTCGGGGTTCCCGCGTCCTGGGGTGTGCGGCGTGGACTCGACCGCCTGGAATGGGGGATGACCCTGTCCATCCCCACCATCTACCTGGTCTGGCTGATCGCCGCCATCATTGCCTTCGACCCCCCCGCCTAGCAGTGTCCCCCCAGCGAAGCGTTGGGGGGACCGAAGGGACGCGTAGCGAACCTTCGAGGGGGGTCGTGAGCGGAGCGAACTCGTTGGTCCACCTTGTTCGCGGACCGCTCGCCTCTGCCTTGCTGCGCTCGGCTGTCTCCTCCCAACGGGCTTCGCCCTGGGGGGAGAGAGTGGTGAAGGATCTCTTCGTCCTCTGTCCCCCGAAGCGAAGCGAGGGGGGGACAGGCCCGCCTCTGGCGGGCCAGGGGGGCGGTCGGTGAAGGCTCGACCGGTCAGGTTCTCGATCGAGCCCAGATCTGGTCGTCGGAGAGGTCGAAGCCGGCCCGACCGAGAGCTTCGGAGACCCATGGAAGGGACGGCACCAACATCCTGATGCGGGGAAAGCCGCGACGGTCGGCTCGGTCGACCACCGCGCGGGCTAGTCGGTACCCGTCGTCCTCGGTGGCAACGAACCAAGGAACAAACATTGTGTCGTCGCCTTCAGGTTCAGCGATCACCCATCCGGAAGGCCCATGCAAGAGCTGCTTCGCCTGCACAGCGGTGACGAGATCGCCCTGATTCATGCGTCGCATCAGCCAGCCGCGGGGGAACAAGCCGCGCCCGGCTCTGGCCAGATCCGAACTGGACCACGCCACCCACGCCGGATCTATCTCGGCGGGGGTACCGACCGCGAGCTGTTCGTCGCCGGGGACTCGCCGACCTCCGTTGGCTGCAGGGTCAGGCTGGCTGGAGAAGACGTACACCCCGTTCACCCATTCGCACACCTTGCGGTACCCGGCTGCTTCCACCTGGCGCTGGGCCGGCTCGTTCCACGATTCGATCATCAACCGGACGACCTGCGCTCCCCGGTCGAACGCCCAGTCGCACAGGTAGTGGTTGAGGCGTGTCGCCAGCCCCTTCCGTCGATGGTCCGGGTGTACCCGCGCGCCGTGCATCCAACCTTCGGTCGGCGACATCATCACTCCTCGGGCGACGGCGACCGGCATGTCTTCGACGGTGGCGACGGCCACGAGCGCATCCGGGTGACGGAGCCAGCCGTCGAACGCTTCCGCCACGTAGTCGCCCCAGCTGAAGGTGTCGGCGGTGAAGGCGGCGATCGCCGGCTGATCGTCGGCACGGGCGGGGCGGATGGCCGGCTGGTTCACATCCGTTCCGGTACGTCGATTCCGAGCAGGTTCAGCGAAGTCGTCAGGATCGACCGTGTCAGTGCCACCGTCCCGAGCCAGCTTGCCTGCAGAACCGGGTCGCTCTCGGAAAGGATGTGGCATTCCTCGTAGAAGCGGTTGAAGACTTGTGAGAGTTCGTAGGTGTACTCGGCGAGGTGGTTCGGAGCGCGCAGGGTGATCGTCCGTCCAACGACTTCCGGAAACCGAGTGAGCTGGAGCAGAAGGTTGCGGTCGGCGTCGCCGTTCACCATCGAGATCGGGCCGACCGGTAGGTCGTCGGCGTTGCGCAAGATCGAGCCGAGCCGAACGGCGGCATACAGCAGGTACGGGCCGGTCTTTCCTTCGAACGACGTGAATCGGTCGAGGTCGAAGATGTAGTTCGAAGCACGATGGTTGGCGAGGTCACCGAACTTGAGAGCCGACACGCCCACCATCCACGCGATACGCGCCCGCTCTTCGGCCGGGTATCCCTCGGCAAGGCCGCGTTCGTCCATGCGCTCCGAGGCGCGCGCCACGACATCGGTGACGAGATCCGCCAGACGGGGGAGGTTTCCGTCCCGGGTTCGCATCGGCTTGCCGTCGGGGCCGTTCACGGTTCCGAACCCGATGTGTTCCAGGATCATCGAATCAGGAGCGATCCCCGCCTTGCGAGCCGCCCGAAAGACCTGTTCGAAATGGAGCGCTTGGCGTAGGTCGACCACATACACGACCTCATCGGTTCCGTTCTCCACCCGCTCATCGATGGTGGCGACGTCGGTCGTCCCGTAGGTGTATGCGCCATCCGACTTCACCAGCATCAGTGGCGGAATCTCGGTCTTGTCGTCGGGTAAGGCCACATCGACGATCAATGCCCCTTGGCTCTCGGTGACCGCCCCCGCAGCGCGCATACGGTCGATCATCGGAGCGATCCGGTCGTGCACCGACGCCTCTCCCAGCCACAGTTCGAACTCGACACCGAGCTGGTTGTAGATCTCTCGCATCGAATCCACCGAGACCGACCGGAAATGATTCCACAGTGCCCGGTAGCCGGGACGTCCGGCCTGAAGCTCGAACGTGGCTCGCCTGGCTGCCTCAGCGAAGTCCGGATCGTCCTTGGCTCGTTGTGAGGCCGTGGGATACAGATCCTCGAGCTCTTCCACCGTCACCGGCGACGTGTCCGGGTACGGACCGTGGGAGTCCGGGTCGAAGTAGGGCCAGTCGGGGTTCCGACGTTCGAGTTCGGCGATCAGCTGACCCATTGGGGTCCCCCAGTCGCCCAAATGAACGTCTCCGAGGGCTTCGTAACCCGAGAAGGCCATCGTCCGCTTGATCGCTTGGCCGATGATCGCCGGCCGGAGATGGCCGACATGCAGGCTCTTCGCAACGTTCGGCCCGCCGTGGTCGACGATCACCCGCCTACGGGGATCCGGCGGCTCGACCCCGAGACGATGGTCGCCGGCCAGCGACTGAGCGGTACCTGCGAGCGCGGTATCGGTGACCACGATGTTGAGGAATCCGGGTCCGGCGACGTCGACAGATAGGAGCCGCGGGTCGTCGATCACGGCAGCCGCGACCTGTTGGGCGACCTCGCGCGGGTTGCGCCCTGCACGTTTCGCTCCTGCCATCGCCCCGTTGCATTGAAATTGGGCGAGTTCCGGCCGCTGTGAGGGCACCACCTCACCCAAGTCGCGATCGAGCCCGACAGAGACGAAGGCATCTCCGAACAGGCCGGTCAGCTCGGTGAGGAGGGTCATGGTTCGGAGGATAGGAGCACCTCCGACGGCCGAAGTTAGAAGGCAACCAGCTCCCGGGCTCGTTCGGCGATGCCTTCCGGATTGGGATACAGCATGTCTTCCAGCGACTGGGCGAACGGCATGGCCGGCACGTCACCCAGTGCGTACCGCTTGATCGGCGCATCGAGCCACATGAAGGCCTTGTCGGCGATTTGAGCGGCGAGTTCCGCCCCGTAGCCGACGAACTCGTTGTCCTCGTGGACGATCAACACCCGGCTGGTCCTCTGCACGGAAGCTTCGATCGTGGGCCAGTCCAGGGGTTTGAGGGACCGCAGGTCGATGACTTCGGCGGAGATACCGTCACGTTCCAACAGCGCCGCCGCCTCCATCGAAAAGTGGGCCATCGCCCCGTAGGTGAGGATGGTGAGGTCGGTGCCAAGCCGACGAATCGCCGCCTTGCCCAGCGGCACGACATGCTCACCTTCGGGGTAGGGGCCCTTTCCCAGGCGGTACAGCTTCTTCGGTTCCAGGAACAGCACCGGGTCCGGGTCGTCGACTGCGGCGAAGAGCAGTCCCTTGGCGTCCGCAGGTGTGGACGGCACCACCACCTTCAACCCGGGCACATGGGCGTAGAACGCCTCCACCGATTGGGAGTGGTAGAGGGCTCCGTGGATCCCGGCGCCGAAGGGCGTGCGGATCGTGATCGGACAGTGCCACCTGCCATCGGACCGGTAGTGGACACGGGCTGCTTCGGAGACGATCTGATCGAACGCCGGATGGATGTAGTCGGCGAACTGGATCTCGGGGATCGGACGGCGTCCTGCGGCGGCCATGCCGATGGCTGCCCCGATGATCACCGACTCGGCGAGCGGGGTGTTGAAGCACCGGTCCTTTCCGAACCGTTCGGTCAGCCCCAACGTGGCCTTGAACACGCCGCCTTTGTCGCCGGCGACGTCCTCACCGAACACGACGGTGTCCGGGTATGCGTCCATCACCTCGTGCAGTGCGCGGTTGATGGCGGTGATCAGGTTCACCTCGTCGCCCGGGGGGACGGCTTCGACCTCGGTCGAAGGCTCGTCTGGAACGATCACCCTGGCATATACCCGGGAGTACGGATCGGTCGACTGGGGGCTGGCCTCGGCCCGGGAGACGGCGTCCGCCAATGCGGCGTCGAGTTCGTCTTCGATCTGTGCCTCGTCAGCATCACTCAACAGTCGCTCTTCGATGAGGTACTGCTTGATGGTGACCACCGGGTCGTTCCGACGCCACTCGTCGACTTCCTCCCGGGTGCGGTAGAGCCGATCATCGTCGTCGGAGGTATGGGCGTAGTAGCGATAGGTCTCGGCTTCGATCAGGGTGGGGCCGCCGCCGCTCCTGGCACGCTTGATCGCATCGGTCATCGCCCGGTACACCATCAATGGGTCGTTGCCGTCGATGAGGCGTCCGGCGATGTCGTATCCGCGTGCCCGGTCGGTGATCGAACCTGCCACTTCTTCTTCGTAGGGCACCGAAATGGCGTAGTGGTTGTTTTCGATGACGAAGATGACCCCGAGACGGTGGATCCCAGCCCAGTTCATCGCTTCGTGCCAGTCGCCTTCCGACGTGGATCCTTCCCCGCCGTACACGACCACGACGCCTTCCTCGCCGCGTTGGCGCAGCCCATGGGCGATCCCGACCGCGTGCGGGTACTGGGTACCGATCGGGGACGACTGAGTGAAGATGCGGTGCTTTTCCGCCGACCAGTGGTTGGGGATCTGCCGTCCTCCGGACATGGGGTCGTCGGCGCGGGCGAAGGTGGCGAGGAACACGTCCAGCAGGGGAATCCCCCAAGCCAGGGCGACGCCCATGTCGCGGTAGTACGGAAGAACCCAGTCGACCTCCGGGTCGAGTGCCATCGCCGAGGCGACCTGGATTGCTTCATGGCCCGAGGAGCCGACTACGAACGGGACGCGTCCCTGGCGGTTGAGGGCGAACATCCGGTCGTCCACCTTGCGGGCCAACCGCATCGTTCGATACATGCGGACGACGTCGTCGTCGCTCAGGCCCAGGTCGCGGTGGTGGAGTTCCCTCCGCATCCATTCCATCTTGTCTCCTCGTGCTCGGGTCGGTCCGCGACCGTTCGCCTGGTTCGCAGGTCGTGCGGGGCGTCACCGACAGTGCGCCGCCTCGGGTGTGAGGCGACGGGAACCGACGTCTGGCCTCCACTCTAGAAAACCCCGCCCCGAGCATGCGGGTGCCGGATCGGATTCCTAGGGTGCGGACACGGTGATCAAGACGTCGCATCTTCGGGTGTACCTCCCGGCCGAGCGGCTGGGGTCGATGCCCGAGGCCGACACCGTTCCCATCGCCCCCGCCCGTGATCTGCGCTACGCCATCGCCGCGTTACCCATGTCGGACGACGCTCTGGTGTGCGAATGGAAGGGCCACCGATATCTATGCCCGCGGACTCCTCGGCTACGAATGCTGGAAGGCGTGCTGGCCGTCCGCCATGCCTACACCCATCTCGGCTCGGGCGCAGTCGTCCCCGAGCGAGTGGCAGCGGCTGCCCGGGCAGAGCTGGAGCGCATCCATTCGGAGAGTCCGGCCGTGCGCTCGCACATCCTCACTTCCGCCTGGCATGTTCCGATCAGATGGTTCGTCCCGTTCGTGTCGGCCTCGAAGGAGATCGTCGGCGGGGTCCGGTCGCTCGGGGTGCGCTACCGGACGGATCAGCGCGTGGCCATGGCCAACTTGGACTGGGCGGTGGAGGTGCTGTCCGGGGTCGATGCTCTCGAACACATGGGTGAGGAGGTTCGGGAGCTCCGCCGCTGGCTGGGAGAGTTCCCCACCACTGCGATGGTGGAATTGGACTATGGCGACGTGGCGGTGATGTTCAGCGAGTCGGAGTTGGTCGCCGACGACAGCGCGGATCAGATTCGGGGCGCGCTGCAGGCGCTCGAACGGGGGAACTTGTCGTCGGCGATCCGCCGGTATCACCGCGTGGTGATGCGGTGGGCGGCCACCCTGTCGATCTCGTCATCCAACTGATCGATTCGAGCTCTCCGGGCCGGTCGGTACACTCCGGCCCGGATCGGCGGGTGTCGCCCGCCGCGGAGCGCCGGGAAGCCTGGTCGGCACGTTCTGGAATAGGAGCTGAACCGTGGCCGAACCGATTCGCTCAGGCGGCGTGATTCGATGATCGCGGTCCTCCTCGTTCACGCCCTCGTCGGCTTGGCCGCGGCGATCGTCGGTCCTCGACTCGGTCGCCGAGTTCTCCTCTTCGGCGCGGTAGCTCCGCTGAGCACCATCGGATGGCTGGCGTCCGTATGGAACGAACCGGAGGTAGTCGAGACGCTTACGTGGCTTCCGGCGATCGGACTCGACCTGGGCTTCCGTACCGACGGGTTCGGTCGGCTGATGGTGTCGCTGGTGGGCGGAATCGGGATCCTGGTCTTCGTCTATGCCTGGCGCTACTTCTCGGACCGTGCCGACTTGGGCCGTTTCACCGCAGTGCTCGTTGTCTTCGCCGCCGCCATGTTCGGGGTGGTCACCACCGACAACCTGCTGGCGTTGTTCGTGTTCTGGGAGTTGACGTCGATCACGTCGTATCTCCTCATCGGATTCGACGACGAGAGTGCGGCTGCAAGGGCCGGAGCGCTGCAGGCATTGTTGGTCACTGGCGCAGGCGGATTGGCGATGTTGGGGGGAATCGTCCTCGTGGCGCAGGCTGCCGGTACATATTCGCTGGCGGGCGTGCTGGAGGCTGCTCCGACGACGTCGCCGGCCGTCGCCGGGCTGGGACTGATCCTCGTGGGCGCCTTCACCAAGTCCGCCCAAGTCCCGTTCCACTTCTGGTTGCCAGGTGCGATGACTGCTGCCACTCCGGTCAGCGCGTACCTCCACTCCGCCACCATGGTCAAGGCCGGTATCTACGTGGTCGCCCGGCTGGCCCCGGTCTTCGCGCCGCTGATCGCCTGGTGGCGGCCGACCCTGGTGGCAGTCGGGGTGGTGACGATGCTGGTCGGCGGATGGAGAGCGCTCGACCAGACAGACCTGAAGCTGATCCTTGCCCAGGGGACGGTTTCTCAGTTGGGGTTCATCGTCGTGCTCGTGGGGATCGGCTATCCGGAGGCGACGTTTGCCGGTATGGCGATGATCTTGGCCCACGCCGTGTTCAAGGCGGCGCTGTTCATGTTCGCCGGCATCGTCGATCACCAGGCGCACACCCGTGACGTTCGTCGGCTCACCGGACTCGGATCCCGGATGCCGGTCGTCACCGTCGGCGCCGGGATCGCCATCGCTTCGATGGCCGGGATCCCGCCCTTGTTGGGTTTCGTGAGTAAGGAGGCGGCGCTCGAGGCCCTCGTCCACGAGCCGCAGTGGTGGATCGCAACAGTTGGAGTCGTACTCGGCTCGGTCCTCACCGTGGCCTACGGGCTGCACTTTCTGTGGGGGGCGTTCGCCACCAAGCCCGACGATCAGCTTTCCGATCCGGTCGATTCCGATGTGAAAGCCCCGGCGGGCCGGTTCGCGGCACCGCCTGTTGTTCTGGTGGTCGTCACCTCGACGGCAGGACTCTTCCCCGGACTGGTCGACGGGCTGGTCGGCGCGGCCGGCGCTGCCGTCGATGACGCTGCCGGGGCCTATCACCTGGCGTTGTGGCACGGTTTCGGTCTGCCGCTCACCCTGTCGGCTGTCGCCATCGCCGCCGGCCTCGTCCTGTGGCGACGGCCACTTCCCGGGCTTCGCGCCGTGACGACCAGGGTTCCAGAAGCCACCGACGTCTACGCAGCCACGATCGCAGGGCTCAACCGGCTGGCCGACCGTGTGACTTCGGTCATGCAGAGCGGGTCGCTCCCGGTCTACATCGGCGTGATCCTGCTCACTGCCGTGGGTGCACCTGCGGTGCTACTCACCAACAATTTCGCACTGCCGTCCGACCTCGTGTTCGCCGAGTCTTGGTTACAGGTGGCCACTGCCGCGTTGGTGATCGCCGCCGCCGTGGGGACGGTATTCGCCCCGCGGAGGCTTGGGGCTGTTCTCTATCTAGGCGGTGTCGGATACGGGGTGGCGTTGTTGTTCGTCATCCAAGGTGCACCCGACCTGGCCCTCACCCAACTGTTGGTGGAGACACTGGCCCTGGCCCTGTTCATCCTGGTCTTGCGTTTGCTTCCCACGTACTTCGGTATGGCGCAGTCGCGGGTGCGGCGCGTGACCAGGCTGGCGATCGCAACGGCGGTGGGTGTCTCGGCCGGCGGGTTCGCCCTGTGGGCGGCTTCTCCCCCGGATGGTCCGCCGATCGCCGAGGAGTACCTGGCCCGGGCCCTGCCCGAAGGAGGCGGCCGCAACGTCACCAACGTCATCCTCACCGACTTCCGTGCGCTGGACACCCTGGGTGAGATCACCGTTCTGGCAGTGGTGGCCATGGGCGCGCTGGCTCTGGTGGCCGCCCGGCTACCGGCAGACGACGAGGAGGACGCGAGCGCATGATCAGCCGTTCCTTCGTTCTCGACACGCTGATCGATCTGGTGGTTCGCACGGCACTGGTGTTCTCGGTCTTTCTGCTCTTCTCCGGTCACAATGCTCCTGGCGGAGGGTTCATCGCCGGGTTGGTGGCGGGGATCGCCCTCGTGTTGCGTTTCATCGCCGGCGGCCGGGAGGCAGTCGAGAAGGCGTTACGCCTTCCTCCCGCCGGGCTGTTGGGGACGGGCTTGGCGATTTCACTCGTAACCGGCCTTTCCGGATGGCTGTGGGGTGACGCTTTTCTCGAGAGCGCCAAGCTCGAAGTGGAAGTGCCGATCCTCGGGGTGATGAAGGCGACATCGGCGCTGCCGTTCGACATCGGGGTGTACATCGTGGTGCTCGGAGTCGCCACCGCCATGTTGTCCGCACTCGGACATGACGAACCGGAGTCGGCGTCGTGACGCTCGTCCTCGCCATCACCGTCGCCGTGCTGTACGGAACCGGGGCGTATCTGCTCATGCAGCGAAACCTGAGCCGGATCGTGATCGGACTCGGCGTTCTCGGCCACGGTGCGAACCTGCTGCTCCTCATGGCGGGAGGTCGGGCCGGGCGTGCTCCGATCGTGGGTGATTCGAACGCGGCGGGTTACGCCGATCCTCTTCCTCAGGCGTTGGCGTTGACCGCCATCGTGATCACGTTCGGAGTCAGCGCCTATCTGCTGGTTCTCGTCTATCGGAGCTGGCTCCTCAACCGCAGCGACGAGGTCGAAGACGACGTCGAAGATCGTCGAATCGTGGAGCTGGCGTCCACTCTGGCCGACGACCAGGACCACGAGCGATGAACACCGCAGTCGCCCTCCCCATCGTTCTCCCACTCGGAGCGGCTGCGCTGTCGATGGCGCTCTGGCGGGTTCCCCGGTTCCGGCTCGGGCTCGGGCTCGTCGCGCTGGCCGCCACCATCGCTGTGAGTGTTGTCCTGTTGATCGAGGTGGTCGACGGATCGGTGCTGGTCGCCCGAATGGGCGGATGGGAGCCGACCGTGGGCATCGTTCTCGCCGTCGATCTCTTCTCCGCCATCATGTTGGTCGTCTCGGCGTCCATGCTGCTGATGGTCTTCGTCTACGCGCTCGGCAGTCCGCGGACGGAGGCCAGCGGCGCCTTCTTCCAGCCTGTGTATCTGGTGTTGGCGGCAGGGGTGTCGGCCTGCTTCCTCACCGGCGATCTCTTCAACTTGTTCGTGGCGTTCGAGATCACCCTCACTGCCAGCTACGTCCTGATCACGTTCGGAGGATCGCGCGCCCAAGTCAGGCACGGCATGACCTACATCGTCATCAGCCTGCTTGCTTCGACGCTCTTCATCACTGCCGTCGGTTTGACCTATGCCGCCACCGGCACGGTGAACATGGCCGAACTGTCGGTCAGGCTCACAGAGATCGACCCCGGTCTCCGGGCTGGTCTCGGCGTCTTCTTCCTGGTCGTTTTCGGGATCAAGGCGGCCATTTTCCCGTTGTTCTTCTGGCTGCCCGACTCGTATCCGGTCGCTGCTTCCCCCGTCACCGCCATCTTCGCCGGGCTCCTGACCAAGGTGGGGGTGTACGCCATCATTCGAAGTCAGACCCTGCTGTTCGGTGACGGCAGCGGACCGTCGACACTCCTGCTGGTGATCGCCGCTCTCACCATGACCGCGGGGGTGCTCGGAGCCATCGCTCAGGACGACGTCAAACGGATCCTCAGCTTCCACATCATCAGCCAGATCGGCTACATGATCTTCGGACTCGGGCTCTTCACCGTGGCCGGTATCGCCGCGACCGTGTTCTACGTCGTGCACCACATCATCGTGAAGACCGCACTGTTCCTGGTCGGAGGTCTGGTGGAGGAAGGGACCGGGACTGCTGCTCTTCGTCGACTGGGTGGGTTGGTCCATACCAGCCCGCTGTTGGCCGCACTGTTCGCGATCCCGGCGTTGAGCCTCGCCGGACTTCCACCCTTCTCGGGCTTCATCGCCAAGCTCACGCTGATCCAATCCGGGTTCGCCATCGACTCGTACACCGTCGTCGCCGTGGCGATCGTCGTGAGCGCTCTGACGCTGTTTTCGATGGTGAAGATCTGGAACGGAGTGTTCTGGGGCAAGGCCGACGAGCCACCCCCCATCGTCGATGCTTTGGAACAGCCCCGTCTTCCCATCCCCCGCCTCATGACGGCCGCCACCGGAGTGGTCGTGGTTGCCAGCCTCGCATACGTGCTCGCCGCCGCCCCGTTGTACCAACTCGGACAGACCGCGGCTGCAGGACTGGTCGACCCGGCGGTGTACATCCAGGCCGTGAGGGGTTCCTGATGCAGCGGACCATCTCTCTCGTGTGGCTGGCGGCGGTATGGGTGATGCTGTGGGAATCGTTGACGTGGGCGAACGTGCTGGGTGGTGTGGTCGTGGCGCTCATGGTGCTGCGGGTCGTCCCGTCGCATCGGGTGGGCGGACGGGTTGGGTTCCGTCCGGTCGCCTTCCTCCGCTTGCTTGGCCACTTCGGAGTCCAACTGGTTGTGGCGGCGGCGAAGCTCTCATGGGAGATATTCACCCCTCGCAACACGATCAACCCGGCGGTCGTCACCGTGCACCTGTCCACCGACGTGCCCGGCATCCTGGCGATGGTGGCCAACATGGTGTCGCTCATCCCGGGGACGGTGACCTTGGACGTAGATCCCGACCGACGCACGTTGACGATGCACGTGTTGCATCTCACGACCCTCGATGCGGCCCGGGCCGCGGTCCTTGTTCTCGAACGACTGGCGCTTCAAGCGTTCCCGCCGGTCGGTCCTCCGACGCCGGCACGGACCGTCGGAGGTGGCACATGATCGAGACTGCCGGACTTATGGCGCTGGGGCTGCTCGCTCTCGCCGCTGCGTTGTGCATGGTGCGCATGCTGCGGCCGTGTTCGCTCGCCGACCGGATGGTGGCGCTCGATTCACTCCTCGTCATCCTCGCCAGTGGTCTCGCCGTCCAGGCTGCCCGTACCGGTGACGGCGTCTATCTGAATGTGATGGTGGTCCTGGCCCTGCTCGGCTTCGTCGGAACCGGGCTGGTGGCGGTTTTCATCGAGCGGAGGGGTGCGTGATGGAGACCGTCGCGGCGGTGTTGATCGTGGTCGGGGCAGCGTTGTCCGCGGTGGCGGCGATCGGCCTGCAACGGTTCGACGATGTTCTCGCTCGCATGCACTCGGCGACCAAGCCGGCGACCCTCGGCTTGATCCTGGTGGTGGCCGGCACCGGGCTGGTCGTCCTCGAACCGGGTGCCATTCTCAAACTGCTGTTGGTGTTGCTACTACAGATGGTGACAGCTCCGCTCGGCGCCCATCTGATCGGTCGAGCGGCGATCCGGGCCGGGCAGGCGAGCCCCGACACCTACTTCGACGACGAGGCTTTCCGTCCGAAGTGACCATGCGGTTGGAGACGCGGTGACTGGCATACTTGACGACATGTCCGAACTCTCCTTCATCCGACCCGATCCTCACGACTTCCTGGCGACCGATTCGCTGCTTTCGGACGAGGAGAAGATGCTCCGTGACACGGTGCGCCGGTTCGTGGCGGACAAGATCCTTCCCGAGATCGCCGACTGGTGGGAACAGGGGGTCTTCCCACGGGAGGCGGCGAAGGACATGGCAGCCCTCGGGCTGTTCGGAATGCACCTCGAGGGCTACGGGTGTGCGGGCACGTCCAACGTCGCCTACGGGCTTGCGTGCACCGAGTTGGAATACGGGGACTCGGGAGTCCGGTCGTTCATGTCGGTGCAGGGTTCGCTGTCCATGTTCCCGATCTGGAAGTTCGGATCCGAAGAGCAGAAGCAGACCTGGCTGCCGCAGATGGCCGCAGGTGACGTGATCGGCTGCTTCGGACTGACCGAACCGGACTCGGGTTCCGATCCCGGGTCGATGCGAACCAACGCACGTCGAGACGGGTCGGACTGGATCCTCAACGGGTCGAAGATGTGGATCACCAACGGCACGATCGCCGACATCGCCATCGTGTGGGCCCGAACCGACGAGGGTTTACGCGGGTTCATCGTTCCCACCGACACACCTGGTTTCGAAGCTCACGCCATCAAGAAGAAGGCGAGCTTGCGGGCATCGGTCACCGCCGAACTGGCGTTCAACGACGTTCGCGTTCCCGACGAGTACATGCTGCCAGGGGTGGCGTCACTGCGAGGCCCTTTGTCGTGTCTGAACGAGGCCCGCTTCGGGATCCTGTTCGGGGCGGTGGGTGCGTCGCGTGCGGTATACGACGCGGCGTTGGGCTACGCGCTGGAGCGGCACCAGTTCGACCGACCGATCGCTTCGTTCCAACTGACCCAGCAGAAGCTGGTGGAGATCATGGTGTCGACCAACCGGGCGATGCTGGTGGCGCTGCACCTCGGTCGGCGTAAGGACGAGGGGACCCTCACCCCCGAACAGATCAGCTTCGGCAAGATGGACAACGTTCGTGTGGCCCTGGAGAACGCCCGGCTCGCCCGCTCCATCCTCGGAGGGAACGGGATCACGCTGGAATACCCGGTGTTCCGTCACATGGCCAACTTGGAGACGGTCTACACGTACGAGGGAACCAACGAAATCCACACCCTCATCCTGGGCAATTCGATCACCGGGATCCAGGCTTTCAGCTGACCAACCTTCAGCCGGCCACCGACGTCAGGTGCTGAATCCTGCCAGGGTGGTCGAGCAGGTGCACACCGCCGTCCGCCGGGTGATAGAACACCACCGTGCTCGTTGGCCGGATGGGGTCGATCCACACTCCGAACGGGAGTCCGTTGGTGGTGAAACCCACCTCGACGAAATCTCTCCCGGCCTCGACGAACAGTGGCTCGTGTGTCGTGAGCGGATCCCCCCAGTATTCGAACCGGCGATCTTCGCCGAAGCCGCACAGGACGACCGCGGCGACTCCGCCTGCGCTCCACACCACGCGATCACAGTCGTTTCCCCATCCCGGTGAGCCGATCGAGTTGAGTTGGGTGTCCAAGGCGACCGGCGATCCGTCCTCGCCGCGAACCGCGACATGCTCCCGCCCGACGCCGAGGACGGCGTGAATGTCGTGGATCTCGCGGACCACGGTGCCGGAACGATCCCGTACCTGGAGGCTGGTCGATGTCTGGGTGAGAAATCCGCTTTCCCACCATCCCACGAGGGACGTGTCGTCTGCCAGCGGTCCGATGATCGTGGGGACGGCCGTTCGTCCCGGTGCGAACTCGCTCGTCACCAGGACGCGACCGTCGTCACTCGTTTCAGTCCATGCCAGGTTTCCGGGACGCCAGGCGTGCCACACCGGCCGGCCCGCAAGACTCGAACTGACTGGCTCCAGGTACGCGGGGTTCCCCACCCAGAGGGTCAGACCCTCCCTCCACCGTGAAGGCGTGAACAACGCCAGCCACGATCCGGACGCATCGGCTGTGAAGTCACCCCATGGAAGCGCCGTGCGGGTCGGTTGGCGACCGGCGGGCTCCCACACGGTCACTGTCGGCGTCCCGTTCAGATCGATCCCGGAGGCGACCAGAACATCCAACATTCCCGGAACCAGCGTTGCCAGGCGGGGCTCGACGACATCGGTGGTGGTGGTCGATGCGATCGTGGTCGTCGGTGAGGCTTCCGGATCGGACACCACCGTGTCGGGGACCGACCCTTCCTGCGAGGGTCCTCCGGTGAACAGTGCCCCGAGGGCCAGCCCCGCTCCCAAGCCGACGGCGGCGAGGATCGACCCGCGGGATCGAGGCTCCCGGGGTGGTGAGGGAGGAGACGTGTGCTCGGTTCCGCCGACAGTGACCATGGTGGATGCCATTGTCACGTCGATGCGCCGCAAGGGCGAGGCGTGTCATCTTCCAACGGGTAGCGTCACCGTCCATGAGTGCTGTTTCGTTTCGGGGGTTGACGAAGCGCTTCGGGTCTACGGTGGCGGTCGACGGCATCGACATCGACATCCCGGCAGGTTCGTTCTTCGGCATCGTCGGTCCCAACGGTGCCGGTAAGACCACCCTCCTTCGCATGGCGACCGGGCTCCTGCAGCCGGACGCAGGCAGTGTCGAAGTGGCCGGCTTCGACGTCTGGGTCGACCCGGCCGGCGCCAAGACCCGCTTCGGGGTGGTACCGGACAACCCGAGGATGTTCGAGCGTCTCACCGGGGCCGAACTCATCGAGTTCACGGGTCGGTTGCGTGGCATGGATCCTGCCGTGATCGCCACCCGCCAGGCCTCGCTGCTCCGCCTCCTCGACCTGCAGGAGGCTGCCGATGTGATCGTCGCCGATTACAGCCTGGGGATGCGTAAGAAGGCCGCCATCGCCTGTGCGTTGCTGCACAACCCCGCCGTACTGTTCCTGGACGAGCCGTTCGCCGGGATCGACCCGGTGGCGCGTCAGACCCTGGAACAGATCCTCAATCGCCACATCGCCGCCGGCGGGACGGTGGTGTTCTCGGACCATGCGATGGACGTGGTCGAGCGCCTCTGTGACCGGATCCTGCTCATCGACCACGGCAAACTGGTCATCTCCGGTCCGACCTCGGAGTTGACCGGTGGACGTCGGCTGCAGGACGTGTTTGTCGATCTGGTCGGTGCGCACATCACCGACGAGGGAGATCTCGAATGGCTCGGGTCTTTGTCCGACTGAAGCTGCGGATGTTGAGGAACCGCCTCTCCACGGGCGGGTTTCTGTCCGGCGTGGGGTTCGTGGTGATCTGGCTGGCGGCGCTGGCTGGGGGTCTGGGTGGCGGACTGATCCTCGGTGTCGTCTCCCGGGTTTCCGAAGACCTGGTCGGACCGTTGACGGTGCTCGTGTTCGGTGCGGTCGGGCTTGCCTGGCTCGTGGTTCCCGTGATCATCGCTTCTCTCGACGACTCGCTGGAGGCGCGCACTTTCGAACTGCTGCCGTTCACACCCCGCCAACTGGCCGGCGGGCTTCTGGCGGCCGGGCTGGTCGGGCCTGGAACCTTGGCGACGGTGCTCGGGCTGGGATACGGGTCTCTGCTCGCGTTCGGGGCACCGTCGACGGCCGTGGCGATCGTCGTCATCGCGTTGACGGCGGTGTTGTTGTGTGTGATCACCGCCCGCTGGGCGACCACCCGGCTCTCGGATCTCTTGCGGCGTCGACGTGGTCAGGAGGTAGCGGTGCTGATCGTGGTCGGGCTTTCCGTCCTGCCGGCGTTGGCGTCCGTGACCTTCGCAGAGTCGGTGGATGACGGCGCCGACTTCACGGGGGCGCTCGATTCGCTGGCGGCGATCGTCCAATGGTCACCGTGGGGGGCGCTTGGCCGGTCGGTGGTGGCAGTGGGGGCGGGCGACTGGCTGCTCGCGTTCTTGGCTTGGGTTTATGGGGCGGTGGCTACGGTCGGATCGTTCATCCTGGTGGGCCGAGCGATGGCCCGGCTCGCCACAGTGGCGCCGTCGGATGTCGTGGCGCGGGCGGGCAGGGCCGGCTCACGCCTTCTGCCCAAGCGTTTCCCCCTTCCGTCGACTCCGGTCGGGGTGGTAGCCGCCAAAGAGCTGATCGC
>JBKHXZ010000082.1:0-2086 GCA_046565785.1 Acidimicrobiia bacterium | reverse complement strand
GAAGATCAAGAGGCAGGCTCCCACACGTCTGTCCCCCCGCTCTTGGGGGGACCGAAGGGACGCGTAGCGGACCTTCGAGGGGGGTTGTGAGCGAAGCGACCTCGTTGGTCCGCCTTGTTCGCGAACTGCTCCCGTCTGCCGACCTGTCCCCCCGTTCTCGGGGGGACCGGCCCGCCTCTGGAGGGCCAGGGGGATGTGAGCGAAGCGAACTCGTGGATCACTGATGACGGGTTTGCCGACGGCGCGGAAGGCAGGGGGAGCTAACTAACCCCCCGCTTCCACCAGGCGGGCGAAGGTGTCGAGGTAGCGGGCGCCGTCGGCGCCGTCGGCGACCCGGTGGTCGACGGTGAGCCCAACTTCGGCAGTGAGAACCGCCTTGAGCGCTCCGTCCCCGGTGGCGACCGGGCGATGCCGGATCGAACCGATCGATAGGATCGCTGCTTGCGGTGGGAACAGCAGGGCGTTGAACCGATCCACCCCCATACCTCCGAGATTGGAGAGTGTGATCGAAGCCTGGGCCATGTCCTCTGGTCGGATCTTGCCGGTCCGTGCGCGGTCGACCAAGGCACGAACCGCCCGATCGGCCTCTTCCGGGTCGAGGGACGAGGGATCCGCCAAGGTGGCCACGACCAGGCCTAGTCCAGGCCGGTCGACGGCGATGCCGACCGACCGACCCGGGAAAGGCACGGTCTGGCGTTGTTCGTCGTCCCAACGGGCGTTGAGTTCCGGGTGGGTTTCGAGCGCGGCAGCCAATGATCGGACCAGGAGGGTGGTCCACCCCACGCCGCCCTTGCGTTCGGCGGCTCGGTCGAGATGGAGGGTGCGCCACAGGGTGAACTGGGGCACCGTGGCGGTCCGGTTCATCACGTCGACCGTTGCTCTGCGTACTGCCAATCGTTTGGCGTCGGACACCGGAGCTGGGGCAGACGGCGCCTCGGCCACCACGGCAGCCGGCTGGGGGGTGGAGACCGGTCGTGTGTTGGGAGCCGTTGCCTTCTCGTGGTGGTTCTTCACATCGAGCGGGGTGACCTGACCTCGGGCGCCGGTGGGTTCGACCTCCCCGAGGTCGACGCCGAGCTCTCGCGCCATCTTGCGAGCGGGAGGTGAGGCTGGAACGATCCCAGTCTCGGTGCGCGACGTGGCTGCGGGAGCGGCGGCAGGTTCGGGTCTTTCCTCCGGGGGTGGCGGTGCCTCGGAGGGAGCGCCGAGGTCCATGCCGGCGAACATGTCGTCTTCGTCGGCTTCGAGAGTGGCGACGCTCTGGCCCAGAGCCACGGTCGTTCCTGCCTCGACCAGCAGCTCGACGATCGTCCCGCCGAAGGGCGCTTCCAGGTCCATGTCGACTTTGTCGGTGGAGACCTCGGCGATGGGTTGGCCCTCGGTGACGGTGTCGCCCGGCGCGACCTTCCATTCCAGAAGGGTGGCCTCTTCCATCGTCGCCGACAGTGCGGGCAGCCTGATCTCGCGGGTGCTCATGACTTCATCAGCTCTCGGGCTGCGTCGACCACATCTTCGGTCTGTGGGATCACCGTGCGTTCCAGCTCTTTCGCATAGGGCATCGGCACGTCCATGCCGCACACCCGTCGGACCGGCGCCAGCAAGTAGTCGAGGGCATCGGATTCGACGACTCCGGCGACGATCTCGGCTCCCACCCCTACCGGGCCGGGGGCCTCATGGGAGACGAGCAACCTTCCGGTGCGTTTCACCGACGTGCGGACCGTCGCCATGTCGAGTGGTTTGACCGTGCGCATGTCGATGACTTCGGCCTCGATCCCTTCGTCTGCCAGCGCGTTGGCGGCTTCGAGTGCCCGGATGGCCATGATCGAATAGGCGGCGATCGTCAGGTCCGAGCCTTCGCGCAGGACGGCGGCTTCGCCGATCCGGGCAGGGGTGTCGGCGATTCTTGCCCGGGGTTCGAGCGGCCCTTCGGTCTTGTAGAGCAGCTTGTGTTCGAGATGGATGACGGGGTTGGGGTCCAGTACGGAGGCGAGTAGGAGGTCGTGGGCATCTTGCACCGTTGCAGGCGTGACGACTTTGAGTCCGGGAACATGGGCGAACCATGCTTCCAGGCTCTGGCTGTGTTGGG
>JBKHXZ010000081.1:0-1735 GCA_046565785.1 Acidimicrobiia bacterium | reverse complement strand
GACGTGGTCGAAAAAGAACGCAGCAAGCAGGCCGAATACGAAGACCTGCTCTCCAAGCTGGCCGCCCAGCGTCACGCCCTGTGAACTACACCGACGCCGTTTCCTACCTCGACGCCCACATCGGACGGGGAGTGGTCCCCGGGCTCAGCCGCATCCGCGGGCTGTTGGACATGATGGGCAACCCCGAGGAGGTCTATCCGATCATCCACGTGGCCGGCACCAACGGGAAGACCTCAGTCACCCGGATGGCCACCCTGCTGTGCGTCGCCCACGGCCTGACCACCGGAACCTTCACCTCCCCGCATCTGGAACGAGTGGAAGAACGCTTCGCCATCAACGGACGGCACCCGGACGAGGCAGCCTTCATCCAGGCCGTACAGGACGTCAAAGCGTTCGCCGACATCTTCGAACAACGGATGGGGGAGACCCTCACCTACTTCGAACTCACCGCCGCCCTCGCCGTCTCCTGGTTCGCCGACCAGGCGGTCGACGCGGCGGTGATCGAAGTGGGGCTGGGAGGACGGCTGGATGCCACCAACGCCGTCCACGGCCAGGTGGCGGTGCTCACCTCGGTGGGACTGGAACATACCGAGTACCTGGGAGACACCCTGGAGAAGATCGCCGAAGAGAAGCTGGCGATCGTCGAAGAAGGGGCCACGCTGGTCACCGGGCCACTGCCGCAGAACATCGAACGCATCGCCCGCCGCACCGCCGCCCGGCTGGGAATCAACGCCCACGTGTACGGGGCGGACTTCGGTGTGGAAGGCGCCAGCCCGGCTCTCGGCGGATGGAACCTGGACATCCAGGGGATCCACGGACTGTACGAAGACATCTACCTGCCGGTCCATGGGCGGTTCCAGACCGTCAACCTGGCGGTCGCTCTGGCTGCGACCGAAGCGCTGGTCGGACGGGAACTGGATCACGAAGCGGTCATCGACGGCGTGGCCGCGTACAGCGCCCCCGGGCGGATGGAACCGGTCGGGTCCAAGCCGCTCGTCATGGTCGACGCCGCCCACAACGCCCCCGGATTCGAGGTGCTGGCCCAGGCGCTGGCCGAAGAGTTCGCAAACACCAAGTGGGTGCTGGTGATCGGGGCGATGGAGGACAAGGACGTCGAGTCGATGATCGCATCGGTGAAAGATCGTGTGGCGCGCATCGTCACCACCGCAGTCGACGCCGAACGTGCCATCCCCGCCGACGTGCTGGCAGCACGCATCCTGCCGCTGGTAGACGTCGAAGTCGGGGCCGTCGACGACCCCACCGAAGCCATCGAAGTGGCCCGAGCCCTGGCCGGTGAGGAAGGTTCGGTGCTGGTCACCGGATCCATCTACCTCGGCGGCACCATCCGCGCCCACCTGTCCGGCCGAGGAGAAGTCCACCGCCGCGAGCGCTAGGTCCCCCCCGGAGCGAAGCGACGTTGAGGGAGTCGTGAGCGAAGCGAACTCGTGGACCACCGATCGACGGGTTCGCCGGCTGCGCGAAAGGCCCCCCTCGGCCTCGCAGGCTCGGCCACTCCCCCCAACGTCGCTGACGCTCCTGGGGGGAGAGAATGTTTGAGGATGTTCTCTCTGTCCCCCCGGAGCGAAGCGTTGGGGGGGGGACAGGCCCGCCTTCGGCGGGCCAGGGGGGATCCGCAAGCGGAGCGAGCTCGTTGGTCCACCTTGTTCGCGGACCGCCCCCCTCTGCCTCGCTGCGCTCGGCTGTCTCCCCCCAACGCTGCGCTGGGGGGAGAGAA
>JBKHXZ010000080.1:0-2721 GCA_046565785.1 Acidimicrobiia bacterium | reverse complement strand
TCGTCGACGAGGTGCCGGTGGCGATGTCTTCTACCAGGCAATGGGCGTTGGAGGATGTCAGTTTCCAAGTCGAGCCCGGGCAGCTCGTTGCCCTGGTCGGTCCGTCCGGCGCAGGCAAGACCACCATTTCGTATCTCCTTCCCCGCCTGTACGACGTCACTCGCGGCAGCGTCCTCGTAGATGGTCACGACGTCCGACAGGTCAGCCTCGGCTCCTTGGCCGAATCGATCGGCGTGGTCACCCAGGAGACGTATCTCTTTCACGACACGATCGGAGCAAACCTGCGGTATGCCCGACCCGATGCCACCCAGTCCCAGCTCGAAGCCGCCGCCCAAGCCGCCAACATCGCCGAGTTCATCGCCAGCCTCGAACACGGATACGACACCGTGGTCGGCGAGCGGGGCTACCGACTATCGGGAGGGGAGAAGCAGCGAATCGCTATTGCCCGGGTCATCCTCAAAGATCCTCGCATCCTGGTACTGGACGAGGCCACCAGCCATCTCGACACGAGATCCGAAGCGCTCATCCAGGAAGCACTGGAGCGCCTGATGGTCGATCGCACGTCTCTTGTCATCGCGCATCGTCTGTCCACCGTGCAGCGCGCCGACCGGATCCTCGTGATCGACGAAGGTCGCCTCGTCGAGTCGGGAACCCACGACGAGTTGCTGGCGGCGGGCGGCCTCTACGCCACGCTGCATCGCACCCAGTTCCGTGGGGCGGCGGCACGATGAACCGTGCGATGGTCCGCAAGGCGGCGGAACGGATCGCCGGGAAGGTGAGACGGACGCCGATCCTCACCACTGAGATCGACGGTCGCCGAGTCCACCTGAAACTCGAACTGCTGCAACACACCGGGTCGTTCAAGCCTCGGGGTGCGTTCAACCGGGTGTTGGGTGAGTCTCCGATACCGGAGGCGGGGGTGTTGGCGGCCTCGGGCGGAAACCACGGTGCGGCTTTGGCCTTCGTCGCCCACTCGCTGGCCATTCCGTGTGAGATCTTCGTCGCCGAGGTCACCCCCGAGATCAAGCGTCAGAACATCGCCCGCTACGGGGCGAAGATCACCGTGGGTGGGCCGCTGTACGCCGACGCTCTCGAGGCTTCGCTCCGCCGCGCCGAAGAGACGGGTGCGATGGAGATCCACGCCTACGACCATCCGGAGACGGTGGCGGGTCAAGGAACGATGGCGCTGGAACTGGACGAGCAGATTCCGGGGATCGGCACCGTTTACATGGCGGCGGGTGGTGGCGGTTTCATCGCTGGCGCGGCCGGATGGTGGGAGGGCGGGGTCGAATTGGTGGCGGTCGAGCCGGAAGGCGCCCCGACGATCAACGCCGCGTTGCGTGCCGGACGACCGGTACCAGTTGAAGTCGACTCGGTGGCCGCCGACAGTCTCGGTTCCCGAACGGTCGGCCACCATCCGTTCGACGCCATCAGCCGCGGTGTGACCCAGAGTGTGCTGGTGCCCGACCAGGCCATCCGCGAAGCGCAACGTTTCCTCTGGCGCGAGTTCCGCCTGGTGGCAGAACCTGGGGGTGCCGCCGCACTGGCCGGGCTCCGTACGGGTGCGTTCGTTCCTGAACGACCCGGAGAGGTCGTCGTCGTCGTGTGTGGGTCGAACTGCGATCCCGCCACCGTTACCGACTGACGTCTGGTCAGCCGGTCGAACCGCGGACGTGTTCCGGCTCGAACGGTGAGATGACCAGGTGGCGGCCGTCGGTACTGACGGCGACGCCCGGAGCAGCCAGCAGCCACACCTTGCGGGGCAGGGCACGCAGCAGGTCGCGAGCCGCCCGTTTCGGTGCGCTGTACAGCATCACCTCAGGCCCCGGTGCAGCCAGACCCGGCAAGGTGGCCACCAGGTCGAACATGCCGAATACCTCGGCCAAACCGTCGTAGGGGTCGATGAGTTCCCCGCTGCGGAACCAGTCGACCACCCCACATTCGGCACACGCCGTCACCTCGATGTCGTCGATGACCGGCCGCAGATGGTGGATGCACATCGGTAGTGATTCGTCCATACCCCCAACGTACGACCCAGGTATGACACTTCCTGTGTCAACCTGTGCGGGTTGGGTCGTGCCGGATGGACGGGGAGGAACGGGCGCGTTGAGGGAGGGCCGGGTGAACGGCCCGTTGGTTCATGGGTTCGGGTCGGGTCAGCTGGTCATCGCTTGGAGTGCGCCGTGGCGGGCGGGGTCGTAGGGGGTGTGGTTGATCCAGCATCTCCATATGACCCGGATCCAGGCGCGTCCCAGGATGCGGACGGCGTGTGGATGGTCACAGCCGCGGGCTCGTGCCCGCCGGTAGACGTCGTTGGCCCATTCGCTGCCGTGCCGGCTGTTGTCGGCGTAGATCGTGAGGGCTTGACGGAACCATTTGTTGCATGCCCAGCGGAACAGCACCACCTGGTGTTTGCCGGACTGGCGGGTGACCGGCGACATCCCGGCCAGGGCAGACACCGAGTCGGGAGTGGGATACGCTGGACGGACATCACCCCATTCGGCGAGCATCTGGGCGGCGTTGATCGTCCCGAAGTGTGGTAACGACAGGAAGATCTCGGCATCTGGATGCTCGTCGAGTTGGGATCCGATCGTGCGGTCCAGGCTTCGTATGCCTTCCCGTAGCCCGACGACGGCTTGGACCTGGGTGGTGACGGCTGCTTCGCAGCTGTCGGTGAGAGGCCCACTCTCGGCACCGTGCGGAGCGTTCCTGAGCTCTTCG
>JBKHXZ010000079.1:0-9792 GCA_046565785.1 Acidimicrobiia bacterium | reverse complement strand
TTCGCCTCCAGCTTCCTCCCCACAGCACCTCACGATCCTGCAGTTGCCTTCAGCTAGAAGTTCGGCACCACCTCCACCTCCACAGAACTCTCATCTGCAAGCAGTTGCCCATGCCGGGCGTACCCCTCTGCCTCGCTGCGCTCGGCTGTCTCCCCCCAACGCTTCGCTGGGGGGAGAGAATGTCGAAGACGTCCTCCCTGCCCTCTGTCCCCCCAGGAGCGTCAGCGACGTTGGGGGGACCGGCCCGCCCCTGGCGGGCCAGGGGGGCCGTCGTTGAACATCGACGAGTGGTCTAGATGTCGGGTTGGAGGTCGGTCCAGCGGGAGTCGAGGCGAGCGCGGAAGTTCTTGTATTGGTCACGACGCTTCCAGAACTTGGTCTTGCCGACATCGAAACGTTGAACCGCCGAGTCGGCAGCGGGCGCCGTCTCACGCTCGTGGTGATGGTCCGGTCGCACCTCCGGGAGGGGGGCGAGCTCTTCGGGGTCGGCCACGGTCCGCAACATCTGGTGGGCGGCGTGCCTCACCTTGCGGTGGTCACGGGCGCGGTCGTCTCGGCGCGGGCGGAACTCGTCATAGCCGGGGATCGAGCGGCGGCGGTCGCGGGAACGGCGGGCCATCTGGGGAACTCCTCCTGGTCGTGATCGGACGTTGACCTCCGGACCATCAGGGAGGAGCACGCTCCACCATGGCTCCAATCTAGCGACCCCGCCGGCGCCCGACCAGGGAAAATCGTCACCACACGTAGGGAATGAACCGATACGTCACGCGCCGCCGGAACTCGCCGTAGCCGGGGACCACGATGTCCAGAATCCGCTCCTCGCGTACTGATTTGGCATAGAGGAATCCGGCGACGCCGCCGGTCACGAACTGCGCCTCCCACGACCCTGCCATAAGGGCAGTGCCGAAGAACGCGAGGAGGATGGCTCCGTACATCGGATGACGGACCTTCCCGTAGATACCGGTCGAAACCAGGTTCGAGCCCGCCCTCGGCTGGGGCGAGGGCGTGATCGTCGTGCCGAACGACCGTACCGCGGCGAAACCTTGGACCACCCCTCCGACGGTGAGCACCGCCCCGACCCCGAGGATGGGAAGTGGCGCCAGGCCAGTCCCGAACCTGAGAATCGCGCCCAACCACACGGCGAACGCCAGGACCTGGCCCGCGACCCACAGATTGGCTTCCCGTCCGAGTCTTGGTGGCTCGGTCCTCCAGGCACCCTCCCAGCGTTCGACCACCTGATCGCGGACGCTCTCGATGGCGTATGCGGCCCGCGACCCGTCGGCAAGGATGATTTCGGGCCGCACCTCGACGAGCGGTGCGAGCACGAAGTGTCGCTCGTGGGCGCGAGGATGGGGAATCTGAAGGTCGGCGCTGTCGACGACGACATCGTCGTAAGCGATGATGTCGAGATCGAGGGTTCGCGGGCCCCAATGCACGTCCCGGGTGCGATCGAATTGCCCTTCGATCTGGTGGAGAGCGACCAGGAGATCCTCCGGACCCAGCGAGGTGTCCAGCACGACGACCGCGTTGAGGTACCTCCCCTGGCTGGGTCCTCCCACCGGTTCGGTCTCGTAGAGCGACGACACGGCCGTGACGTCGCCCAGAGCTTCCACTCCACGAACCCCGGCACGGAGATGATCGAGGCGATCCCCGAGATTCGAGCCCAAGGCGATGATCGCCTCTGCCACTACCGACCCCGCTGGATGGTGACGGCCACATCGTCGAATGCCAGCGGAATCGGAGCCGATGGCTTGTGGACGGTGACCGACACCGTTTCGATCCTTTCGTCGGACGCGAGCACGACCTCGGCCACCCGGGCGGCGACGCGTTCGATCAGATCCCACCGCTCCCCCGCGACGAGGTCGTGGACGAGCCGTGCAAGCGCCCCGTAGTCGAGGGTGTCTCCGAGGTCGTCGGATTCGCCGGCGGCCCGCAGGTCGAGAGTCACCGAGACGTCGATCCGGAACGTCTGGCCCGATTGCTGTTCGTGGTCGAAGACCCCGTGGTGGGCGAAAACTTCGAGGCCGCGAAGGTCGATCCGGTCGGTCAACACTCAGGCCCTGATGAGGGCTCGTCCCTCCGGCCCGAGCGCTCGACCCAGGATCTCCTGGATCAGCGCGGACGCCAGGATCGGGTCCGAGACCAGACCCGAGGCGATCAGGTAGCCACCCATGAGACCCCCGACGACGTCGTCGACGATCTCCCGGTGGACCAGCACCCGAGCCTTCGGGTTGTTCAACAGGCGGTCGAGCGTCTCGTACAACGGACCGGCGTCGATACGGGCCGGCTCGACGCCGACGGGCACCGTGTGGGTGCGGAGCCCGGCTGCCTCGTAGGCGGCGAGGTTCTGGTTGCCGGCCAGGAGCGTGACGACATCGGTGATCTCGGCTTCCCGTACCAGCCAGTTGATTTCTTCCTCCCGGCGGACGCGCCGATGCTGAAAACCGTGGCCGCCGATACGTTCGGATACGGCGAGCCGGTTGGCGATGACCCAGGTGAATCCGCGTGGCTTGAGCCCCGTGATCATGGTGTGGTCATCCTTCTCCGACTCCTGTTCCGACGACAGGGGCCCAAGGGGCCCCCGACTCGCGCACGATAGCCCATGCGATCCGCGCCGATTCCTTGGTTGCAGCCACATCGTGGACTCGCAGAATGTCCGCTCCGCGCACCACCCCGACCGCGGCGGTGACCGCCGAAGCGAAGTCCCGGTCGGCGGGGATGTCTCGACCGGTGAGGGTGCCGAGGAACCGCTTGCGGGACGCTCCGAGAACCACCGGATGGCCGAGCACACGGAACTCGTTGATCCGGTCGATGAGCGTGAGGTTGTGCTCCACGGTCTTTCCGAACCCGATCCCCGGGTCGACGGCGAGACATTGCGGGGCGATCCCGTCTTCGATGCCAGCTTGGAGCCGTCCAGCGAGAAACTCCCTTATCTCACCGACGACGTCGCCGTAGGAAGGAGCATCCTGCATCGTCCGCGGGTCCCCCTGCATGTGCATCACGACCGCTCCTGCCCCGGATTCGGCGATGGCGACCCGCATCTCAGAGGATCCGAGGCCGGTGACATCGTTGACGATCGAAGCACCGGCTTCCAGGGCGGCCCGCGCCACTTCCGGCTTCATGGTGTCGATCGAAACCACCATCCCGGCTTGTGCCAACCGTCGGACGATGGGGATCACCCGGGCTCGTTCTTCGGCCGCTGACACCGGGTCGGCCCCCGGACGGGTGGACTCACCGCCGACGTCGACCAGGTCGGCACCTGCCTCGACGAGGGCGAAGGCATGAGCGACTGCGCGATCCTCCGACGCGTACCGACCGCCGTCAGAAAACGAGTCGGGCGTCACATTCACCACCCCCATCAGGACAGGTCGGTCGAGCGCGATCAGATGGTGACGGGCGCGCCAGATGCGATCCATGGAGAGGAGGCTACGAGCCGTCAGTGGACGGCGTCGACCGGGTCGTCGTCGTCGACCGGGGAGGGTTCATGTTCGTCCGACGACTCCGCGGTTGCGGTGTCGGCGGCGCCGTGCCCGTTGTCGGACCGCGCCGGTGGACGGATACGGAGTGCACCACTTCCGGCGTGCTCCCATTTGGGCACGTCGTGGAAGATATCGGCGACCTCGTCCCGATCAACGGTCTCCTTTTCGAGGAGCCGCTCCACCATGCGTTCCATGGCGTCCTTGTGGGCGTGCAGGATCTGACGAGCCTCCTCGTGGGCTGCGCTGATCAGAGCACGAACCTCTTCGTCGATCGAAGCGGCCACTTCGTCTGAGTAGTCCTGTCCGCTGGTGTAGTCACGCCCCAGGAACACCTCGCCGGCAGGCTTGCCGTACTGCCGGGGACCAAGCCGGTCGCTCATTCCGTACTCCATGACCATGCGGCGGGCGATGGAGGTCGCCTTCTCGATGTCATTGGCGGCGCCCGTGGTGGGATCGGCGTAGATGATCTCTTCGGCGGTCCGTCCGCCGAGCAGCATGGCCAACTGGTCGACGAGCTCGCTGCGCTTGAGCAGGTACTTGTCGTGTGTCGGCAGCGCCAGGGTGTGGCCGAGGGACCGACCGCGGGCGACGATCGTGACCTTGTGGACCGGGTCGGCGTTGGGAAGAGCCCAGCCGACCAAGGCGTGTCCGGTCTCGTGATAGGCGATCAGTTCGCGCTCGTCGTCCGACATCACCTTGGACTTGCGCTCCGGTCCGGCGATGACCCGATCGATCGCGGCCTCCAACTCCTCCATTCCGATCTTGGACTTCCGGGCTCGCACGGTGAGCAGCGCCGCTTCGTTGATCAGGTTGGCCAAGTCGGCCCCGGTGAACCCCGGTGTCCGGCGGGCCAGCACTTCCAGGTCGACGTCGTCGGTGAACGGCTTGCCCTTGGCGTGGACTTCGAGGATGGCGTGGCGACCCTCGATGTCCGGTGCGTCGACGGTCACCTGCCGGTCGAACCGACCGGGACGAAGCAAAGCCGGGTCGAGGATGTCCGGCCGGTTGGTGGCGGCGATCACGATGACCCCGCTCGTTCCCTCGAACCCGTCGAGCTCGACCAGCAACTGGTTGAGGGTCTGCTCGCGTTCGTCGTGGCCGCCGCCCAGACCGGCCCCACGATGACGGCCGACGGCGTCGATCTCGTCGATGAACACGATGGCCGGCGCGCTGGCCTTCGCCTGCTCGAACAGGTCACGGACTCGGCTGGCTCCCACGCCGACGAACATCTCGACGAAGTCCGAACCGGAGATCGAGAAAAACGGCACGCCTGCCTCCCCGGCGACGGCCCGGGCGATCAGTGTCTTGCCGGTACCGGGCGGTCCGAACAACAGGACACCCTTCGGGATCTTCGCTCCCATCTGGCGGTACTTGTCCGGGTGTTGCAGGAAATCCTTCAGCTCTTCGAGTTCCTCGATCGCCTCCTGCAGGCCGGCGACGTCTTTGAACGTCACCTTGGGCTGATCCTTGGAGATCGTCTTGGCTTTGGCTTTGCCGAACTGCATGACCCGGTTTCCCGAACCCTGCATCTGCATGAAGATGAAGATCATGAAGCCGACGAGGAACAGCCAGGGCAGCACCGAGATCAAGATTTCGAAGAAGCCGGGCGGCTCGGCGTCGTTGTCGAGGTCCACCCCGGCGGCGATCATGTCGGTGGCCAGCTCGTCTTCGAGTTCGGCCGGGTAGCGCACGACGAAATCGAAGGCTGGATCCTCCAACTCCGAGTCGACGAATCGGCCCTGGATGCGGTTGGAACGCTCGAAGATCGTCGCCTGGTCGATGTTGCCGTCCTGCAACTGGGCGGTGAACTCGGTGAGTGTGATCTCAGAAGGCGCAGTCACCTGATCGAACCAGCGCTGTGCGGCGACAGCGAGCACCACGAACACGACGCCGTAGATGAGCAGCGTACGGAAGGTGCGATTCACCGGACTCCTCGAATGACAGTTGGGGACGACTCAGCTCGACGATCCAAAACGCCGAGACCTCCATGGTACGGACGGCGGCACCCTAAGAAAACCTGAGGCGTCGCCCAAGCGTTTACCGTTCGATCATGGATGTCGTCGGTCTCGTCGCCGGAGCAGGCTGGGCCTCGGGGCTGAACCTGTATCTGGTGACCCTGATCGTGGGCTTCGCCGGCCGTCTCGGCTGGGCCGAGATTCCCGAAGTGTTGACCCGTACCGACGTGCTCGTCGTCGCCGGCGTCCTGTTCTTCATCGAGTTCGCCGCCGACAAGATCCCCTACCTCGACAACGTCTGGGATGCGCTCCACACCGTCGTTCGACCCCTGGGAGCGGCGGCCTTGGGCTTTGTGATCGCCGGTGAATCCGAATCCATCGGACAGGCAGTCGGTGCCCTGGTGGCCGGAGCTCTGGCAATCACCAGTCACGGAGCCAAAGCGAGCACCCGAGCCACCGTGAACACCTCCCCCGAGCCGATCTCGAACATGACGTTGTCGGTGTTCGAAGACGGAATGGCCGGCGGTGTGACCCTGCTGGCCCTGGCACTGCCGGCGGTGGCCCTTTTCGTGGTCGTAGTGCTGGCGGTCGCCTGCGCCTGGGTCGTCTGGAGGTTCTGGAAAGGACTGCGGCGGCTCCGCGACCGATTCAGGAGACGACCCGCCGGCGGATAGGCGGACCTCCGGGGCGTTCCGCCATCAGTCGCCGTCGAGCACGCCCACGAACGGAAGGTTCCGGTACTTGCCTGCGTAGTCCAATCCGTAACCGACCACGAACTCCGGGCCGATCGAAAAGCCCGGATAGCGAATGTCGAGTTCGGTCCGTTGCACTCCCTGTTTCACCAGGAGGGAGGCGATCTCGAGCGAGGCAGGCTTGCGCACCGAGAGACTCTTCATCAGGTAGTTGAGGGTCAGTCCCGAATCGATGATGTCTTCGACGATGAGGACATGGCGCCCGGCGATCTCCTGATCCAAATCCTTGAGAATCCTCACCACCCCGGACGATTGGGTCGATGCCCCGTACGACGAAACCGCCATGAAGTCGAACTCGACGGGGATGTCGATGTGGCGGGCGAGATCCGCCATCACCATGAATGCCCCTTTGAGGACCCCCACCACCACCAGATCCTTGCCCCGGTAGTCGTCGGAGATCGCCCGACCGATCTCAGCAAGCTTCTGGTCGATCTCCTCGGCGGTGATCAGGGTTCGAATGTCTCCCAACGGGGCTCCCGGTACGCGGAAAGCGAAAGGTAGCGACCAGGCAGATGACCTGCCCATCTGCGCCGGCGGACGCCCGGAATCCATGCCGGCTCGCCGTCCACGGTGATCACCGGCCATCGAGCACGCTCTTCGGCGGGGATGCGAGCGTCGGCCAGGGCGTCTGTCACCCTGCGGCCGGTCACCCGGTCGTCGTCACCGGCCTCTCGTACCTCGACCACGCTCTCGGCGGGGACGAGCAGACGGGACGTGGACATCGGCACCACGGTCGGACCTTCGAGACCGACCACCTCGAACGACCAGTCCCCCCACCTTTGACGGCCTTCGGAGATCGACACGGGAGCAACTGCGCCGGACCGCGCTCCGGGACGATCGAAGATCAGGAATCCGTCGACGAGCCGACATGACACCCCGTCGGCCACCTCCGCGGCACGGGCGGTCCCTTCGACCACGTCGATGATTCGGCCGACGGCGGCACGTGACGGCGGGTAGCGCTGCATCCACGCTTCGAGTGCCCGCCTGATCGGAACCGCCGGATGATCCGAGGCCCGTAGCTCGCCAACTGCCACCCGTAGCCGGTCTCCGGCCACTTCGAAACGGACGGCGGGCCGACGACCTTCTGTCTCGTCGTGCACGTTGTCCGCCAGGCGGGCCAGGATCGGGCTGACGTCGCGTTGCATGATCTGAGCCGCCAGGGGCAAGAGATCATCCCGGATCCGGTTCCGCACGATGGCGGGATCACGATTCGCAGGGTCATCCCGAAAGGGGAGTCCGGTCAGCTCGGCGAGTCGCCTGGTTTCCGACCGACGGACCCGCAACAACGGGTGAAACAGACGACGAGCCTGCGGACGGATGCCACCCAGCCCTTCGATGCCGGTGCCGCGCAAGATGCGCATCACCACCGTTTCGGCCTGGTCGTCGAGGGTGTGACCGAAAAGCACCGGACGACCATCGCTCCTCTCCAGCAACGCGGCATGACGGGCCTCTCGCAGCGCATGCTCGGCGGTTCCGGCCGGTTGCACCACCGCCATTTCGAGGCGAACGCCACACATCGCCGCGATCTGTCCTGCGGCCGTCGACATGAGTGCCGATGCCGCCAACCCGTGGAAGACATGGATGGCAACGACATCGGGGGTGGCTCGCACGGTCAGCCAGAGCAGGGCGGCACTGTCGGCTCCTCCCGACAGTGCGACGGCGACGGGGCCGGACGGGATGGTGACACGCTCGCCGATCGAATCGGCGAGTTCGGTCAGCTCGTCCGTTCCAGCCATCGTCGCGGCTCGGAGATCTCGATAGCCGTCGGTAGGAACCCCGGCCCTTCCCACGCCCGGTCCAGCGCTGACCATCCCGCCATGCGTTCCACTTCGAGCACGAAGCGTTCACCCAGTTCATACTGCCGAACCTTCATCTCCAGCCCGGTGAGCCGGAAGAACGCCGCGGTTTTCGGATCAGACCGGCGCGCCTTGAGAAGCGCCGCCATCCGACGCTGAGACGTGAGGAACCGTGCCCCGATCCGATCCATGACCACATGACCGTGCCCTTCCAGCAAGCACATCATCCCCTGGATCTCGTCGAGGACGTCGTTCTGTTCGGGGCTGGCGAAGAGCCCCATCAGGCCGCGTTCGTCGATGAACGCCGTTCCGTCCCGTCGGGTCGAGAGTGCCCTGTCCAACAGGACCCGGGCACGAGAGATCTTGGAAAGCTGGGCAGCCGAGACCATCCGTTCGACCAACTCCAGGAAGTGATTCCGCATCCATGGCACTCCGACGAACTGCGCGCGATGAGCGGCCTCGTGGAGTGCGATCCACATGCGGAACTCGGAAGGACGCAGCTGATGGTTGCGTTCCATCGCCAGGATGTTGGAACCGACGAAGGCGATGGAATCACCGTCGTCACCGGTGGGGAGCACCAGCTCGTACTGGCCCAGCACCCGCCGCGACAGGAAGCCAAGCAATGCGCCGGTCTCGGCGGCCACCATGCGCCTTCCTACCGCCGCCGAAACGTGGTCGGATTCGACGAGGCGGCGTTCGGCCGGGGCGAGAATGTGCCGGAACGAGGCGATGTTGCGTTCGACCCACTCCTTCCGTGACACGATCACCACGTCGGGGTCGCCGGGAAGGGGCAGTCCGGTCTCGGCGGTGACGAGGGCATTGGCCCGCACCACGATTTCCGCCAGTTGAGCTTCGAGGTGGTCGCGGTGGTAGCTCTCAGCGAGCGGATGACTGCCGGCGATCAGTCCGGCAACGCGACCGGCAAACGGCCACGGAACCTCGTCGGTCACTCGACGACTTTGTACCTCGAACGCACGACTCGCACGAAGTACTGGACGACCGTGACGAACACGGCGACGGTGGCGAGTGCCAGCCCGGTCGGAACGAGGAACTTGGTCGTCCATGGCTGGTCTTCAGGACTCGGTGGTGGGGGCTCGACGATGGTGGCCGGCTCATACTCGAAGGCGACGACCTCGGTCGTGGCGGTCGTCTCGTCCTCGCTGCCGCTCTCGACGGCCATCACCGGGATCGCCATGAGCGATAGCACAGCGGCGAGCATGGTCAGAACGGCGAGACGGGTGAGAATGCGCTTCACGCCGACAACACTACCGAAGCCGTCCGACTGCGGCGAAACACCCTGAGGCCACCGCAGTGGGTCTGCGAAGCACCACTAGAGGATATGGGTACGGATGGTGGTGCGGATCCGGTCGATCACGACGCTGGGAACGTCTTCACGCAAGCCCGTGCGAATGGCGACCAGCAGTTTCTCCTCGAAGGCGAAGGCGCCGCCACATGGCGGACAGTCGTCGATGTGGTCTCGAATCACAGCCACCGAATCAGGGTCGAGTTCCTGATCGAGATAGGCATAGAGCTTGTCGAGCGCTTCTTGACAGTGGTCGCTCATGGTCGCTCACTCATCTTCGTCTTCGTCGGGGAGCAGTCCCCGCTCCCGTGCGAACTCTGCCAACGACGCCTGGAGCGCTTTTCTTCCCCGATGCAACCGGGACATCACCGTCCCGATCGGAATGTCGAGGATGTCGGCGATCTCCTTGTAGGAGAAGCCCTCGACGTCGGCGAGGAGCACCGCCATGCGGAACTGCTCGGGCAGCTCCTCGACGGCGGTGGCCACCTCGGCCTCGGTGAAGAAGTC
>JBKHXZ010000078.1:0-2686 GCA_046565785.1 Acidimicrobiia bacterium | reverse complement strand
GATCGAGACCGGGATCTTCTCCTCGGAAGCCGACGCGTCGCGGGTGGCGGTCGTCGTGGCGATCGCTGCACTCGCCAACCTCTCCATCGCCACGACCGCGGGGACGACGATCCCGCTGGTTATGCGCCGGATCGGACTCGACCCTGCTCTCGCCGCGACGATCTTCCTCACCCTCATCACCGACCTCGTCGGCTTCGGAGGGTTCCTGATCGTCGCATCGCTGCTGCTCTGACTCAGACGATCCAGGCCGCCGGAACCTCCCGCGGCTTGCGGAACACGGTTCCTTCCATCTCCACTCGCCCGGCCAGCCGTAATCCGGGCAGCCGGGTGAAGGCGGCGACCAGCGCCGCCTGGGTCTCCGCCCTGGCCATGTGCAGCCCGACACAGTGATGCGGACCCTGGGCGAAGGTCAGGTGGGTGCGGGCATTGGCCCGGGTCACGTCGAAGCGGTCCGGGTCGGGATAGGTGTCCGGGTCTCGGTTGGCCGCGGCGATCGACACCATCACGAAGTCACCCGCCCCGATACGCACCCCGCCCAGATCGGTGTCCCTGGTGGCGAAACGGTCGAGCTGCACCACAGACGGCTCCAGCCGCAACGACTCGTCCACTGCCCGCGGCCACAGATCAGGATCCTCGAGTACCGAGTGCAACTGGTCGGGGTTGCCGAGGAGATGCGCAAAAGCGTTGGCCGTCGCACCTTCCGCGGTTTCCACCCCACCGAAGAGCATCACGGCAGTGTTCGACACGACCTCTTGCTCCGTCAGAGTTCGACGTGCGTGCGCCAGCAACCCGCCGTCGGCGATCGTCTGGGTGACCTGGCGTTCCAACAATTCGACCGCCGGCGGCACGTTCGCCCCCACCCGACCGTCGGAGGCTTCCGACACGGCTCTGACGATGTCGTCGTACCACCTCCGCATCGTCGTTGGGTCGACGTCAGTCATGTCCAACGTGGCAGCCACCGCCGCCACCGCCAGCGGACCGGCCAAGACGCGTCGCAAATCGGCTTGGCCTTCGAACGCGAACGACTCGACCAACCTGCGAGCTTCCGCGTTCATCAGCGGGACGAACTGTTCTCGGACGCGACTCGCTCGTAGCGCTTCTGCGAACGGATCCCGGTGGCGGGTGTGCTCGTCCCCGTCGAGGGAAAGCATCGACGGGCCGAGTACCTGGGCGGTGGAAAAGCGTGGATCGTCGACCGTGAACCGTTCGGAGTCACGCAGCACCTCGATCGCCAGATCACGCCGAGTGACCAGCCACCCCGAAAGCGACGGCACCCAAGCCACCGGTTCGACCTCACGCAACCGGCGCAGGGTGCCATGAAGGTCGGCAGCCAGCACCTCCCGGGTCACATCAGTCCCACGCATGCCCGCAGCGTACGGCCTCTCCCCGACCGCCCGCCGTGGCCCGCCAGAGGCGGGCCTGTCCCCCCAACGTCGCTGATGCTCCTGGGGGGACAAAGGAAGAGGAGAACATCCCCAACCCTTTCTCCCCCCAGCGCAGCGTTGGGAGGAGACAGCCGAGCGTCTGCTCGCTCCACCCTCCCCCAAACGGGCTTCGCCCTGGAGGGACTTAGCTGCCGACGGCTATCTCGCCCAGGTCGGCGTAGGGGCCTTGGAACCGGATCGTGGTGCCGTCGATGAGACTGATGAGGTAGTGGGCGTCCACCAGGGCCTGTTCTTCTTCGGTGCGTGCATCCTCCGCAACCCGGCCGGCCTCCAGCGCAGCGAGATCGTCGAAGACGTGGATCGCCTCCAGTTCGACCTCGCTCTCGTCCACCTGTTCACGAATGAAGTTCTCGAGATCGATATCGGTGTAATCACCAGGATCGATCAGCACCCACAGCGTCTCCCCGTCGGTACCGCTCGACCGGACCACCACCTCGTACTCGGTGATCGCCGGACCAGTCTCGACGTCGTCTCCATCTTCGGTAACGGTCGTCGTGGTCTCTTCGGTCTCGGTGGTCGTGGTGGTCGAAGGAGGGGTGGTCGTAGTGGTAGTGAGCTCGGCCTCCTCGGGCGAACAGGCGACCAGAACGAAGACTGCGAGCAACGGGGTCAGTCGGCGAAACATCACGGAACCTCCTGGATGTCGAGTTCGGTTCCCCTGGGCCTACGCGGCGTGCCTGAGGGTCAGGGTACCTGTGCGGTCACGATGTGCGGATGGAGGTGGCGACATGCACCCGGAACGCCTCTCCCAGGAGCGCAGTGATCGGCCCGGGCCGGTACTCCCAGCCTCCCACCCGGACCACCGGGAGCACCTCTTTCACGGTGCTGACCGCCATGACCTCGTCGGCGGCGGCGAGATCCGCCAACGGATAGACCCCGGACTCGACCGGAATCCCCCGGGTGCGGGCGAGCGCCTCGACGTGCCGCCGGTTGATCGAGTCGAGGATTCCCAGTTCGAGACTCGGGAAACGGAGGACACCTCCGTTCACCCAGCCGACCGCAAACGTCGGGCCTTCCAGCACCACATCGTCGATCCCGGTGAGCAGCGCATCGTCGAACCCGTACCCTGCAGCAAGCCGTGACGCGGCCAGATTGGGCGCATACGACGTGGTCTTGATACCGGCGAGTTCCAACGGCCGGCCGGACGGATGCCAGGGAGCACTCCACGGACGCAAGCGAAGCACCGTCGGGGTGTACGGCAACGGATGATGCATGAGCACGATCCGACGTTCACCGGAAGC
>JBKHXZ010000077.1:0-8817 GCA_046565785.1 Acidimicrobiia bacterium | reverse complement strand
TGAGCCGACTGCGGCTCGAAGTTCGTCGATGGATGTGAACGTGGTAGCTGCCATGTTCTTCGACGCTAGACGATCCGCGCCGGATCACCGGTGGCGAGGGCATCGACCACCGCCGAGACGTCCTCGAGGTCGAGATTCGAGACCGTGATACGCACAGCCGGCGGGGTCACCCCGAACGCCGAGCCGCCCCTGACCGCGAACCCCGCCGCCGCCGCCCTGGCCACCGCGGCACCCTCCGACGACACTTCCACCCAAACGTTGAGCCCTGATCGTCCTGTGCTCGATAGTCCGGCGCCGGCGAACGCTGAGACGAGCGCCTGACGACGGACGGTGTAGGCGTCCTCCGCCCTGGCGAGGAGGGACCACACCTGTGGGTCGTCCATGAGCGCGCTCGTAGTCGTCTGCAGGATCCGGCTCACCCACCCAGGTCCCGCACCCAGACGTCCCGCCACTCGGTCGAGGGTCAAGTCGTCCCCGGCCACCAAGGCGAGTCGCAGGTCTGGTCCGAGCGCCTTGGCGACCGACTGGACGAATGCCCAGCGCCGACGACCTTGTCCGAGCGGGTGGAGCGGGGTTCCGGCGATCGGTCCGGCATGGTCGTCTTCGACCAGGAGCACGTCCGGATGGGCGGCGAGCACCTCCGCCAGATCGTCCCGCCGCTCGACGTCGAACGCGGCACCGTACGGGTTCTGCGCTCGCGGAGTGACGACCACGGCGGACACGCCGCCGATTCGGCTGGCGAGGTCGTCGGGACGCATCCCGTAGGAGTCGATCTGGATCGGTATTGCTTGCAGCCCCAGTGCCCCGATCAGGTCGTACAACGCGGACCAGCCGGGGGATTCGACCGCGACCGCATCTCCAGGTCGTAGACGGGCAGCGAGGACCCGCTCGATGCCGTCGAGGGCGCCGGAAGTGAGGATGATCCGTTCAGCCGGCAGACCCTGGCGGCGCAGCCAATCGAGCCCTGCCTGTTCGATGCCCGGGAGCACGACCGGATCGACATAGGATGACGACGGCCCGGAATGCCGCAGGTACGGGCCCAGGTCGGGCAGCAGGCGGGGGTCGGGTGATCCGGAGGCGAGATCCACGAGACCCGACGGGATCTGTAGCGAACGATGCACTCCCAGTGGTGGACGTGGAAGGACGAAGGTTCCGGCTCTTCCCCGCCCGACGACCACTCCTCGGTCTGCCAGACGGCGGTAGGCGGAAGCCACTGTGTTGGGAGCCAGCCCGAGTTCTGCTGCGAGCGAGCGCACGGTGGGGAGCCGCTCTCCGCCGACGAGGGTGCCGGCCGCCACCTGCGACTCGATGGACTCCACCAGATCGTCGGCACTCCGCGGCCGATCACTGCTATCTTTGTTCCGATACAACATTCGTTCTGTATTGCTACATAATATCGATTCTTCCATGACCCGTCCACCACTCGCCCGCACCGACCACACCACCGTCCGCTACGCCGCCCGAGCCTCGTACGACCGCGATCTGGCGTATCGCATCATCGACGAGACCACCGTCGCCCACGTCGGCTTCGTCGACGACGGCCGACCCTTCGTCATCCCGATGCTCCACGCCCGGATCGACGATCGCCTCTACCTGCACGGATCCCCCGCCACTCGGCTCATGCGACGGGCGAAAGCGGGCTTGGAAGTCTGCGTCACCCTCACCATCGTCGACGGATTGGTGCTTGCCCGATCGGCGTTCCATCATTCCGCCAATTACCGGTCGGTCGTGCTGTTCGGCACCACCGAGACAGTTCAGGACGTCGACGAGCGGCGCAGGATCCTCGACGCCTACGTCGACAAGTTGCTTCCGGGACGGAGACCTCACCTCCGGCCCATGACCGACAAGGAGGTCCGAGGAACCGCCATGGCTTCGATCCTGATCGACGAGGCGTCCGTGAAGATGCGCACCGGGGGCCCAAACGACGAAGAAGAGGACTACGAGCTTCCGATCTGGGCGGGCGTGCTTCCCGTCCGACGCGGATACGAATCACCCGAGCCCGACCCGCGCAACCCGGCAATGCTCGAGATCCCGACCCACATTCACGAGATGACCCGATGAGCCTTCCCGCCACTGCGGTCCGCAGCGATCGCGAGCCGTTCGAGAAGGCCGACTGGGGTCTGTTCCTGGCGGTCTCGTTCATCTGGGGTGCGTCGTTCCTGTTCATCGACATCGCCCTCGACGACTTCCACCCGGGGCTCATCACCTGGATCCGTGTGGGCCTCGGCGCCCTCTCGCTGATCGCGCTACCGGCCGCCCGCGTCCGGTTCGAGCCGTCTGATGCCCGACGCGTCTTCCTCTTGTCCGTGGTCTGGGTCGGTGTCCCGTTCACGCTCTTCCCGCTCGCTCAGCAGTACATCAACTCATCGGTCACGGGGATGCTGAACGGGGCAGTCCCCATCTTCACGGCCATCATCGGCGGCCTGTTCTTCGGACGCCCCAGTCGCGGGCCGCAGCGCCTCGGACTCGCCATCGGCTTCATCGGGATCGCCGCCGTGAGCCTGTCTTCGGGATCGGCGGGTGACAGCGCATTCGTCGGTGTGGCGATGGTGCTGTTCGCAACGCTCTGTTACGGGCTGGCCACCAACATCGCCGGACCGATCCAGCAGAAGTACGGATCGGTGCCGGTCATGGGTCGCATGCTCGCCCTGGCCACCGTGTGGACGACACCGTTCGGCCTGTACGGTCTGGGGCAATCGACCTTCGGGTGGGCGGCGGCCGCAGCCAACGTCGTGTTGGCGGTGGCCGGCACCGGCCTGGCATTCGTCCTCATGGCGACCCTGGTCGGCCGAGTCGGAGGACCGCGAGCATCGTTCATCACCTACCTGATCCCGGTGATCTCCCTCGGTCTCGGCGTTACCTTCCGGGACGATCGCGTCACCGCCGCCGCCCTCGTGGGCGCGGCACTCGTGATCGGCGGCGCCTTCCTCGCCTCCCGACGGGAAGCCTGACCTCAGCGCGACGCCACGCGCAACGCCCGGTACAGGAGCAAGGGATCGCCCAGCCGTCTGCGGAGCGCACGTTCCAGGCCCCCGATCGGATACAGGTTCTGGGGGGCCCGAGGGTCCTTGTGCTCGCGGGAAGCGAAGCGAGGAAGGGTGGCCGTGACACCGTCGGCAACCGAAATCGCCGCCGAAACGGTACCGACCGACGCGACCTCGCAGCGGACCACACCGGAGAGAGGACTCTCGCCTGTCGCCAACCGTAGGTACCACGAGAACACCTGACGGTTGCCCCCGATCTGAAACAGGGGCGTTCGGCGCCCGACCGGGATCTCGCGGAGGATCCATCGCAGATCGTCGGGCAGGTGATGGACGTGCTGGGTCTTGACGTAGCCGACCGCACCGTCGACCTGGGTGTGGTGCGAAAGCGGCCCGTCCACCACGACGAGTCCCTCCCGGTCGAGGGCACCAGAAACGTTCCCTTCGAGTATCCCCATCCGCTTCTGGATGGCGATCCACAGCTCCTCCGGGGCCGAGCCGACGGTGGGAACCACTCCATAGCGGCCATGCCGGGTGACGATGGGTTCGGCCTGACGGGCGGACGTGAACAACCCTCGTTCCACGACCGTATCGACGATCCGGGCGTCGCCGTTGCACACCACCGCCCCGGCGGCATACGTGGCACAGACCCCGTACACCGGGGGGCCTTCCCCCTGATCGATCCAGACGTTGGCGTCGATCCGACGGACGCCATCGATGAAGACCACCGTCGGCACGCGCGGCGCGTCGACGGTCAACGGACGCCACTGGTCGGCCGGCAACTCGACCGACGGATCGACCGTCGTGTCGGTCTCGGCGAGTTCCGGCTCGATCGGCGAACCGTATTCAGGTGCCCAGGACTCGACGGAGAACCTCACGCGTCCACCCTGGTCACCGTCGATCCGCCCGGGAGCTTCTTGACTTCGTAGCGCACCGGGATCTGGTCGGCGAGTTCCCGAACGTGGGTGACGAGTCCGATCATCCGCTCACCAGAACCCAGCTCCTGAACCACAGCAGCCACCGTGTCGAGGGTCTCGGCGTCGAGCGTGCCGAAACCCTCGTCGAGGAACATCGACTCGAGCCGAGCCGTGCCCACCGCCGACGTCGCCACCACCCGTTCGGCCAGCGCAAGGGCGAGGGCGAGCGAAACCAAGAAGGTTTCACCGCCCGACAGTGTCTTGACCGAGCGCCGCGCCTCTGCATTGCGATGGTCGATGACCTCGAAGTCACCTGCATCGACGGCAAGCGAGTAGGCACCGCCTGCCAATTTGGCCAGCTCGGAGTTGGCGACCTCCACCAGACCGGCCATCGCCTCTTCCAGCAACCACTGCTGGAAGTTGTTCGAACGAAGCAGGCGGGCCAACTCGTCGTAGCCCGCCTTGTCGGCCCGGAGCGTGGCACGCCGCTCCTCCAAGGCGGTCTTGCGCTCGAGATCGGATCGAAGGCGGTCGAGCTCCGACTCGAGCCGCGCCGACCATGTCGCCACGGTCACCTTCGGATCCTCTCCCAGATCCCCGATCCCCAACTCGGCCGCTTCGTCCTCGAGACGCGTCCGGAGCTGGCTGCGTCCGGTGTCGAGTTCGGCGAGTTCGGCGCGGACCGCCTCCCGCTCGGCCTTGCGCCTCGTCTGCTGGGACTCCCGCCAGGTCACGAGTACCGCCCAGTCTGCGGCGGGGTCCTGGCGGTCGGGAAGGGGTGGATCCAGAGCCGCCACCGTGTCCCGGGCCCGATCGAGTGCGGAGGAAGCGGCCTGTGCGGCAGCGACTGCCCTCGTCAGGTGGTCGTTGGCGATCTCCGCTGCTCTTCGTCGCTCCTGGAGCTGCCGACGCAGGCCTGCCAGTCGCTCTTCGGCCTGCTCGATGCCGGACAAGGTCGCCCGCAGCTCGTCCGGGGGCAGTGCCCCCTCGACCGCAGCTTCGGCGGCTGCCAGAGCCTCTCGTCGCTCGTGGAGTCGCGACTCGGCCGCCGCCACCTGGGCTTGGGCGTCCTGTTTCGCCTTCTCGGCTCGGACCCATGCGTTGTGGGCAGCCTGGTGTGCGGCCCGAGCCGTCTCCAGGTCGGCGGGCGGCGCACCGTCTGGAAGTTCGACGACGACTTGCGCACACACCGGGCACATGTCGCCCACCGCCAGGGTCTCGCGCACGGCGTGGGCGGCGTGAGTCCGCTCGGCGTCGGCCAGCCGCCCCGCCGCTTCAGCCAAGACCTCCCGGGCCTCCTGCTCGGCTTTCCCGGCGATCGACAAGGCATCGGCGGCTCGTGACCGCGCCTCTTCGCTCTCCCCGACTCGCTGTCTGGCCTCGTTCACTCGGGCATGTGCTTCCAGCACGGCTCGCACCGCGGCCGCCTCGCCGAGCCCGAGGCGTAACTCGGTGGCCTCGGCGAGGGCATGTTCGGTCTCCTGGAGCTCGCGGGACCTGGTGTCGGCTTCCAACCGGGAGGCGGTCAGCTCCTCGGCGATGGTGCGAACCTCGGCCGGAGGCTGGAGACGGTCCAAGCGTTCCAGCTCGTCGTCCAGCACGGACAACCGGGTCGATGCCTCCTGACGAGCGGTGTCACTTTGTGCGAGTTCGGCCACGACCTCGGACACGCGGGTCACGAACGACCGGACACGGCCGACCTGGGCTTCCAGCCGAGAGACGTCGGCGGCGGAGACCAAGAGGTCGTGGAGCTGGGTGTCGAGGCTTCCGACTTCGGTGTCCAGGCGGGTGGCGTGAGCGGCAGCCCGTTTCCGCATCTCCTCGTACACCCCGAGGTCGAGGAGCTGTTTCAACAGGTGCTCGCGATTGGCCGGCGTGTCTTCCAGGAAGGCGGCGAACCGGCCCTGGGGTAGCACCACGGTGCGGGTGAAATGGTCGAACCCGAGTCCGAGGAGCCGTTCGATACGGGCGTTGACCTCGCGGACACCTTCGACGATCGCCCCGCCACCCTCCAGACGCACATCCTTCTGTGTCGCCCCGTCCCCCTGCCGGGCGACCAGGCGGCTGACGGTGAACACCTCACCGCCCACCTCGAATCGCAACCGGAGCTTGGCTTCGTTACGGCCGAGTGAGATCACCGGCGCCACCCCCGACATGCGCGGAATGGCGCCGTACAGCGAGAAACAGATCGCGTCGATGATGCTCGACTTGCCGGAGCCGGTCGGCCCCGACAGGACGAACAGGTCGGCATCGGTGAAGTCGACCTCGGTCGTGTCGCGAAAGGTGGTGAATCCGCTGAGCGACAGGTGAAGGGGTCTCATGAGACTTCGTCGAGAACGCCGTCGAACAGTCGCACCAGTGCAGGGTCGGCGCCGACATGCTGCAGATACTCGGCGAACAGGTCGTGTGGGTCGCGACCCATCCGGGAACGGACCACCGGGCGTTCCGCCACCACCGATCGCTCCAATGTCACTTCGACGACACCGGGGATCGCCCGACGCACTTCATCGGCCAACCCCACCCTGGGCGACTCCGCCAGCACCACCTTGACGTGAGCCCCTTCGACGGTGCCGGCAGCGGCGAGAACGTCGTCGAGTGTCCCGTACAACACGACGAGTGGGGCGGGCTGGGATAGGGGAAGCTGGGTGATGGATGCCGGTCGACCGGGTTCGGCGGTCACCAGCACCGTCGATTTCTGCTCGCCGGCCTCCCCGAAGTCGAGCTGCAGAGGGCTGCCGGAATACACGACGGGTGCGGCGGAGGGAATCCGCTGAGGCCGATGCAGGTGACCGAGGGCGACGTAGCTGAGGTGACCGGGGAAGAGCTGCGCCGGAAGCGAATACTCGAAGACGGTGTGCGCTACCCGTTCGCTGCCGGCAGTCGATGCCGGGTCGACATGCATCATGAGATGACCGACCACCAGATTGACAGCGTCCGTCGTGGCGTCACGGCAGAGAGCTTCGATCACCCGTCGCATACGGTCGATGTAGGCGACGGCGTTGTCGTCACGATCCTTCGACATGAGATCGTCCGCGGAAACGATCGCTCGCTGGCTGGTCCATGGGATGGGGATCACCCGAGTGTCGATCCGTCCGAACTCGAGCACCCCGCCTTCGCCGGGTGGGCGAATCTCCGCGACCGCCGTCACCCTTCCCATCGCCAGGAGCGGGGCGAGCGCGTCGAAACGGCGAGGGTTGTCGTGGTTGCCGGCGACGAGAACCACCGGGGCCACATCGGCCAGATCGAGCAACGTGCGGTACACGATCTGTTCTGCCTCCGGTGGCGGGGTCGCCGAATCGAACAGGTCGCCTGCCACCAACACGAGATCGACCGCATGCTCCCTGGCCTGGTCCACGACGTCGGAGAGGACCGACCGATGTTCGTGAGCCCGGCTCCGCCCACGCATCGTGCGGCCCACATGCCAGTCCGAGGTGTGCAGCGCCTTCACGGCGTCGATCGTATCGGGAGGTAGTGACAGATCCTGGGTAGCCTCGCCGCACGATGCGTATCGAGTACCCACACCGGCATGAACGCTTCGGGGCGGTGCGCATCCACGACACCACCCAGGTGATCGAACTCGACTCGGGACTGGACGGAGACTCGGAGGAAGCCACGATCCAGGGCCGACTGGTGAATCTGGTGCCGCCTGCGGCGGTCAACGCCGTCGAACGCTCGATGGCCGTCGTCGTTCCCACCAAGAACGAGCGGCGCAAGGTCATCGACGGCGTCTTGTCCGGCATCCCCCACGACTGTCTGATCGTGCTGGTCTCGGCGTCGGATCGGGACCCGATCGACCGATACGAGATCGAGACCGGCGTGGTGGAGCGCTTCTGTCACTCCGCCGAACGGGCCGCCGTCACCGTCCATCAGGACGATCCCGGGCTGGCCGATGCCCTGGCCCACGCCGGCCTTCCGGATCTGATCGGAGGCGATTCGGTCCGTGCCGGCAAGGGCGAGGCGATGATCGTCGGCATGTTGATCGCGGCGGCCGCCGGGAAGTCCCACGTCGGTTTCATCGACGCCGACAACTACGTACCCGGTGCCGTGCACGAGTACGTCAAGGTGTTCGCCGCCGGCCTGCATCTCGCCCCCACCCCCTATGCCATGGTCCGCATCTCGTGGCAGTCCAAGCCCAAGATCGAGGCCGGCCGACTCGTGTTCAATCGCTGGGGACGGACCACCCACATCACCAACCGCTTCTTGAATCTGCTGCTCTCGACCTACAACGGATTCGGTACCGACGTGATCCGGACCGGCAACTCGGGAGAACATGCGATCAGCTTGGAACTGGCCAAGCGCCTTCGTTTCGCCGGCGGCTTCGCGGTCGAGCCCTACGAGTTCGTCGACCTGTTCGAACAGTTCGGTGGCGCGTTGCCGTCGCCCCATCCGGAGGTGGCACGGTCGCTTGTCGACATCTTCCAGGTGGAGACCCGCAACCCGCATTTCCACGAGGACAAGGGTGACGATCATGTCGCCGACATGCGGCTCGAGTCGCTTTCAGCCTTGCTGGGATCGCCGCTGACGCCGGAGACCGTGCAGTCCGAGATCCGCCAGTTCCTGGACGACCTCGCCATCGACCCCGACATACTCGCCCAGCCCCACGTCTACCCGGCCTGGGAACGGGCCGACCTCGAGACCTTCGCCGATCATCTCCGCAAGGCGGCGACGTTCGTCTCCGTCCCCCGTCGTCGCCCCACCGGCATCCTCGTCGAAGAGCCTCTCTAGAAGAGAAGTCCGCGATACCCATAGACCCCGACATTGCAATCCGCATATGGTATCTGGTGGGGAGGCTTCGTTTGCGACGGGGCGTAGCGGGCTGAATTTCGTTCTGTATTTCGTTCCGTCAGGCGCGATCCCCGGCAGCCCAGACGGAACAGATCGGGGGTCGGGCGGAGTAGGACCTATCGGACCTATCAGCG
>JBKHXZ010000076.1:0-12445 GCA_046565785.1 Acidimicrobiia bacterium | reverse complement strand
TGCCCGAGACGCCGCTGACGATGTGCATGACGTGGCTGTATCGCTCGATCACCATCAGCTCGTCCACTGTGACGCTCGAGAATTCACACACCCGTCCGAGGTCGTTGCGAGCGAGGTCGACGAGCATGACATGTTCCGCTCGTTCCTTTGGATCTTCCAGGAGTTCACCCTCGAGCCGTCGGTCCTCCTCTTCGAAACGCCCCCGAGGGCGAGTACCGGCAATGGGTCGGGAATAGGCCATCCCGTCCCGCACCCGGGTCATGATCTCCGGTGAGGCTCCAATCACGGCCACCTCGGGGTCACGCACGAAAAAGAGGAACGGAGAAGGGTTGATCAACCGTAACGCCCGATAGATCGAGAACGGATCGCCGTCGTAGTTCACCTCCAGCCGCTGGCTCAACACGATCTGGAAGGCATCCCCGGCGAGGATGTGGTCCTTTGCCACCGCTACCGCATGTTCGAACGTGTCCTGCCGGAAGTTGGATCGGTGCGGTTTCTCCGCCGCCTCGCCGACCATCGGCCGCGCCTCGTACCGGGCCGGCCTTCCCAGGCGGGCAACGTCGGCCTCTAGCGCGGCTACCGCCTCGTGGTATTGGTTCGCGGGGTCGTCTCCGACGAAGACGTTGCGAATGAAGGTGATCGAGTGACTGAAACGATCCATGGCCGCCATCGCTCCCACGAACTGCCACACCTGCTCTGGAAGGTGACGGTCGTCCGGTGGCCGATTCGGAAGATGTTCCACATAACGGACGATGTCGTAGCCCAGATACCCGACAGCACCGGAGTGAAGAGGCGGCAGACCCGATAGGTCGGGGGTCGTATAGCGGCCGACCAGATGCTCAAGTACCGACAGCGGATCGCCCGGCGGAAGCTCCACCTCGACTCTGCCATCGACTGTCGAGACGCCTTCCTTGCTTCGCAGGGTGAACGCCGGGTCCCATCCCAGGAACGACCACTGTGCCCAGCGCTCACCGCCCTCGACGGATTCGAGAAGGAAGCCGGGTCCATCCCCAACGAGCTTCTCGAACGCAGTGACCGGCGTTTCCCGGTCGGCCAGTACTTCGACACTCACCGGCACCACGGGATGGGTCGCGGCGAGTTGAAGGAATGTAGGGAGATCGACCGAAACCATCTGCACGGAGGCTAAACGCCCCTCAGATGGACGCGAGATCCTCCAGGAACAGGACCGCGGTGAATATCTCGACGAAGAACGAAGACAGGCGGGTCACGTTGTTGGTGAACAGCAGGAGTCCGAAGGCGACCATGACCATCCCGGAGACGACATTCACCGGCCGTATCCATCGGCGCATGGCGGTCAACGCGCCGAAGGCCTTACGCAGCCCCAGTCCGGTGAGGACGAACGGAACGCCGAGTCCCATCGAGAAGATGAACAGGAGGGCCATCCCTTGATACACGGTCTCTCTGGTGGCGGCGATCGTGAGAACACCGGCGAGGATCGGTCCGATGCAGGCGGTCCAGCCGAACCCGAAGGCTGCGCCCATCACGGGTGGTGCCCAGATTCCCAAACGGGATGGCCCGACGTCGAGGCGTCTCTCCCGACTGAGGAACCCGAAGATTCCGCGGTTGGTGAACGCCATGCCGATCATGACGAGACCGAACGCCACGACCACCGTACCGGCGAACCGGCCGGTGATTGTCTGGTTGCGATTCAGGATGCCGGCGATCGATGTCGCGAACGCACCTGTCGCGACGAAGACGACCGTGAATCCGAGGACGAACAGCCCGGTCACTCGAAGCATCCGCAGCCGGGAGGCCTCGCCACTCTGCAGATCCGCCACCGAGTATCCGGACATCAGGCCGAGATACCCCGGAACGAGGGGAAGCACACAGGGGCTGAGGAACGCCAGCAGGCCTCCTCCAAAGGCGAAGGCCGCCTGGGCGAGAAAGCTGAGAGAACCGAAATCGTCCATGCGACTTCCATGTTCGCAGCCTCGACGCCCTTTCCGAACCCGCCACCATCCGAGTTTCGCGAACGGCCAGAACTCGCTTTTAGCGCATGGAGGGTGCAGATCTGCACCCTCCATGCGCGAAAAGCGACTCTTCGGCGTCGGGCGTAGGGTGGGGGGATGAGGCGGATGCTGGGTGCGCTGTTCCCCTTCGGGAGGTTCGACCCGGCGGCCCGGTCTCTCGTCTTCCTCATGTGGCTGGCAGGCGTCCTGGCCGCCTTCGCCGGTTCGCACGCCTCCTCGACGATCCCGTTCTCTCGGGTCAGTCTCGGGCTGAGCGAAGGCGACATGAGTCTCGTCCTCGCCGTAGCCCGCTTCGCCGGGGTGGGAGCGCTCGCATTCTCGTGGTGGGGCGACAAGAAGGGCAGGCGACGGCCGTTCCTGGTCGCGTTCGCCCTTCTGCTGGTTGCCACGGCCGCCACCGGGGCGGTCCAGACCGGGTGGCAGTTCGCCGCCCTCCAGGCGGTGAGCCGGGCGGCCGGTGCGGCGGTAGGGACCCTGGCCGTGGTCCTGATCGCCGAGCAGGTGGCTCCGGGAATGCGGGCGTTCGCGATCAGTCTGTACGGTGCCGGCGGCAGCTTCGGTGCCGGTTTGGGGCTGATCGCATTGCCCATCGCCGACTTGGGAGTGGACGGCTGGCGTGCCCTATTCGCCATCGGTGCGGTCGGATTGGCTGCCCTCCCTCTGCTGATGCGCAGTGTCCGAGAGAGCCCGGTCTACGAAATGCAGGACGCGGCGACGATCTTGGGGACCGCCCCCATCCGCGACCTGGTTCGCTCCTCATTCGCCGGCCGCCTCTATCTGACCGGGGCGATCAACCTCCTCGTGAACATCTTCATGGCCGTGACCCTGGCCTTCTCGATCGAACGTCTCGTCGGCGACGTGGGGTTGCCTACCTCCACTGCGGTGCTCCTCAGCCTGTTCGGCGGTACGGTCGGCGCCGCCGGTTTCTTCCTCGGTGGCAGGCTGGCCGACACCATCGGCCGCCGCGGCACTTCGATCGTCTCCCTGGTCCTCACCCTCGCCGGCGGTCTGGTCGTGTACTGGTCGGAAACGCTCATCGTCCTCGCCGCGGCGATCGCAGTCGGCACCTTCGGATCGTTCGCCTTCGTCCCCTCTGCCGCTACCCACCGAGCCGAACTCTTCCCGACTGCTTTTCGGACCACAGCAAACGCTGCAGGTGCCTATTTCGGGATGGTCGGCTCGGCGTTGGGTTTGCTGATCGGCCGGTTCACCATCGACGAGTTCGGACTGTCGGAGACGGTGACGTTCCTCGGCCTCGGCATCCTCGGGGGGATCGCTCTGACGCTCAGTCTTCCCGAAACCCTCGGTCAGGAATTGGAGAAGGTCGGTCGGTAGTGCGCCGCCCCGAGAACGACCGCCCGGCCGATGACCATCGCAGTCATCGCCCACCAGACTCCCACCAGCCCCCAACCGGCGGGCAGGGCCACGATGAGAACAACGACGAGCGCACCCAGGCCGGATGCGGTCGACCCGGCTAGAAGAGCGGTCCGTAGTTTGGCGAGAAACACGCCGTCGGCGACGAACACCCATGCGGCGAGGGGCTGCATCACCGCCGCGATCACCACCACCGACCGAATCGCCTGCTGAACCGCCGGGTCGGCCGAGAAGAGCGGAGCCACCGCATGTCCCCCGAAGCCGATCAGCACGCCCAACCCGACTCCCACCCCCACCCCCCAACGCAGGAGCCGGTCCGAAAGGGCGCGCACACCACGTGAGTCGTGTGCCCCTTCCAACTCGGCGACCAGCGCCTGAGCCGCGATGGCGAGTGCATCCACGATCATCGCCAGGAGGAACCACAACTGAGCGACGACTTGATGCGCGGCGACCTCGATCGTTCCGATCCGTGCCGCAGCGGCTGCGGCGATCGTCAGCGAAACCATCAGCAGCAGCGTCCGCAACACGAGAACGCTGCCCACGGATACGAAGGGACGCAGATCGATGAGCCGAATGCGTCCTGCCGGCCAGGACTCGCGACGGGCAACGGTCCGCAGGAGACCCACGAAGACGGCTGCACCGATCCATTGCGCGGCGACGGTGGCGAGGGCAGCGCCTTCCAGACCGAGTCCGAGTCCGAAGATGAACCACCAGTCGAGAACCACGTTGAGTCCGTTCACCGCCAACGTCACGTAGAGCGGGGTCCGGGTGTCCTTGAAGCCGCGATATGCCCCGTTGGCCGCGGTGATGATCAGTAACGCCACGACCGCGAACGACCGGATGCGGAGATAGGAGACGGCAGGCTCGACCACCTCCGGGGCGGCCTGCATCAGCCGCACCAGCGGTTCGGCGAGGAGCCACAGAAAGGCGGTCGACATCGCACCCAGCCCGAGCGCCAGCGCCATCGCCCGCTGAACGACCACTCCGCTTCCGGATACGTCGCCTCTGCCGCGGGCTTGGGCGACCATCGGCGTGGTGGCATAGGCGAGGAAGTTGAAGATCGAAAACGCGAACGCGAACAGGGCAGTGTCCACTCCGAGGGCTGCCAGCGGGACTGCTCCCAACCGCCCGACGAATGCGGTGTCGACGAGGCTGAGTACCGGATCTGCCGCCAGGCTTCCCAGCGCCGGGATCGACAGGGCGAGGATGGTGCGTGCCGAGACAGGGTGACTATTCACGTCACAGGCGCTTGTCAGGCCAGTCGCAGAGGTCGACGAGTTCGCATTCGAAGCATCGCGGCTTGCGGGCGTCACACACATCACGTCCGAACTGGATGAACCGCATGGACACGCCCGACCACTCCGCTTTCGGGTAGAGGGCACGTAGATCTTGTTCGATCTTGACCGGATCACTTTCGTCGGTGAGGCCGATCCGGTTGGTCGTGCGCCGTACATGGGTGTCCACCGCAATCGCCGGATCTCCCCATGCCTCGGCCAGGACCACGCTGGCTGTCTTGCGACCGACGCCCCGTAGCGTGGTCAGTTGGTCGAGATCGCGAGGCACCCGACCACCGAACTTCTCGGTGATGTCGCCCGCAAGCGCCACGATCGACTTCGCCTTCTGCCGGTAGAAACCGGTGGAGAAGACGATCCGCTCGACGTCCTCGGTGTTTGCCGCCGCCAGGTCGGCGGGTTCGGGATAGCGTTCGAACAGCGGACCCCGCACCCGGTTCACGTTCTCGTCGGTCGTTTGAGCGGACAGCACCGTGGTCACCAGCAACTGCCACGGCGACTCGTAGTCGAGGGCGGTGCGGATGGTCGGATACCGCCTCTTGAGACGGTTCAGCACCGCACGGGCCTTCCCCCGGTCGGCGGGGGTCGGAGTGGATCCATCGGCGCGTGTCCCGGGCATGGAGCGGCGAGCCTACCGACCTCCGGTACCGTGCCCCCGCAACCATCCGAGGATCCGATGACCCCTGAACTCGCTGCACGAATCGAACGTGTCCGCCTCGACTTCGGTGATGTCTGCTTCGCATGCGGGCGTCGCAACGACGTCGGTCTCCACCTCGACGACTTCGACTGGGACGGCACCTCGGTGAGCGGCTCATTCGAACCCAGGGACGAATACCGGGGCGCCGGTGAGGTGCTCCACGGCGGGATCGCCGCCACCGCCCTCGACGAAATTTCGGTCTGGGCGGGAATCCTCGCCGAGGAGGTCCTGACGGTCACCGGTCGGCTCGAGTTGCGCTACCGGAGCCCGTTGACGGTGCACGATCGGATCACCGCCCGAGGTGCGGTCGATGAGCGGCGCGGACGGCGACTGATGATCTCCGCCAGCCTTACGGTGGGCAGCCGGGTGGCGGTCGAATCGAATGGCCTCTTCCTGGTATCGCGAGACATGCATGAACTCTGACCGGACCCAGCTCGCCGCGCTCGGCGGATTGACGATCGCCGCCTTCCTGTTCGGAGTGACATTCGTCGTCGTGAAGGCGGCGGTCGAAACGGTCGATCCCCTGGCGTTCGTCGGATGGCGATTCCTGATCGGTGGAAGCGCACTGCTGCTCCTCGTCTTCCCTCGAAGCGAAGGCGTGTGGAGAGACGGGGCCATCGCCGGACTCTGGCTCTTCGCTGGATACGCGCTGCAAACCGGGGGCCTGACCATCACCGGTGCGACCAACTCTGCGCTCATCACCGGCCTGTACGTGGTTTTCGTGCCCCTCCTGGCAGCGGTGGTACGACGCCGTGCGCCTTCCCCCTGGGCCGTGGTCGGCGTGATGCTCGGGTTCATCGGGACCGCCCTGCTCACGGTTCGCGACGACCTGATCCTGGGTGCCGGCGACCTCCTCACCGTCGGATGTGCGGTCGCCTTCGCCGGGCACATCGTGACGATCGCCCGACACGCCCACCGGCATCCGGTGATCCCCTACACGACCGTGCAGTTGTTGACCACGGCAGCGCTGGGACTGGGAGGCTCGTTGGTTTTCGAGGGTCCGGGTCTGCCAGATCGCAGCGGGTGGCCCGCCATCATCATGACCGGACTGGGGGTCAGTGCGGTCGCCTACCTTTTGCAGGTCTGGGCGCAGCATCGGGTCGGGCCGTCCCGAACGGCGATCCTGCTGACGTTGGAACCGGTGTTCGCGGTCGCGGCAGCGGCGCTGGTGTTGAGTGAACGACTCACCGCGGCTGGCTGGTTCGGAGCCTTCATCATCCTCGGGGCGATCACCCTGGTTCTTGCCAGAGTCGACGACGACCCCCTGGTGGAGGCCGAGGCCGTCAGCCCGGTCTGATCGGTTAGCTTGACGAGGGATGGACCTTCGTTATCTCGTGCGTCTCGTTCGTGCGGTGCTGATCGTTGTGGCGGTGGCGATCGCCGCTGTCCCGCTGCTGGTGCTGTTGGATCTGGCTGGTGGCGGCACCGGATACGGGCTCTGTCCCGGTGGTGTGCAACGCTGCCGGAACCCGTACACCGCAGCACCGGAGCTGTCGATCCTGCTCACGACCGGCTTGTTCGTGGTCTTGGGCGGCCTACGAGTCGTAAACCGCACATTGCGGCGCATGTCCCGCCCTCGGCCGCCTCGCCTGGTGAACGATGACCCGTTCGGAACCTGACGCGGCGTAGTCTCCGACCCGTGCGGTATCACGTCGAAGCGTTCACACCGGAAGAGACTGCGATTCTCGACCGGTTCTTCACCAACACCGACCTGCCGGTCTTCGGACTGATCAACCTTCCCGAGGTCGTCAAGGGAGCGCTGTTCGCCCGCTATTCCCGTTCGTCGAAGTCCATCCGGCGGCTCTTTCTCGACGAGTTCACCGACCCCGAGACCGGGGTGGCGGCGATCGCAGAAGCGACCAACGACCCCATCGTCGATCTCTCCAAAGCCGAACAGCTCTACCAGAGGGTGTTCGTCGAATACGGCGACGACTCCGTCGCACAACTCGGCGGCACGCACCTCGCCTGTGAGCAAGCATCCAACATCCTCACCAAGGTGTTGGAATGGGGACGGTTGGCCGCCTACCTCGAACAGTCGACCCGGTACATCTTCTACGACACCACGCTCGACGGTCGGTACCGCTACCGGGTTCCGCCCGAACTCGAAGAAGCACCACTGGGGATGGAATACATCTCCCATCTGAACTGGATGTTCGACACGTATTCCACCCTGGTACGGGACATGAAAGACGTGTTCCAACGGCGGTTCCCCCCCGATCCTGCCGACCCACCGGTCGTGTACAACGCCACGATCCGGGCGAAAGCATGCGACGCGGCCCGTGGCTTGCTCCCGGCGGCGACGACGTCGAACGTCGGCATCTACGCCTCCGGCCAGGCATATGAGATGGCGCTGGTCCGGATGGCAGCCCATCCCCTCGCCGAGGTACGCCAGTACGGCGACATGATGCTCACCGAACTCCGCAAGGTGATCCCTTCGTTCCTCACCCGGGTCGACAAGCACGACAGGGGCCGACGCTGGTCCGCATACCTGGCTGATGTCGCCGAACGGCTCGACGCCGATGGTGCGCTGCTCGGAGTCGAAGCGGAGTCGGGACCCTCGGTGCGTCTCACCGACTTCGACCCGGAAGCTGAAGTGAAACTGGTCGCCGCTGCCTTGTACGCGCATTCCGAACAGTCGGATGCGACCCTGCGACGGGTGGCGGCGGGAATGACGGCCACCGAACGGCAGGCCATCCTCTCCGACCTGATCGGAGACCGGGAGAACCGACGACACAAGCCGGGCCGCCCGATGGAATCGACGAGTTATCGCTTCGACGTGGTGTGCGATTTCGGTGCCTTCCGTGACCTGCAGCGTCACCGGTTGATGACGATCGAATGGCAACGGCTGTCCACCCGCCTCGGATTCGACCTTCCACCCGACATCGTCGACGCCGGTCACGAGGCGACCTGGAACGAGGCGATGGATCGGTCCGCGGAGATGTACGAACGTATCCGGCGGCGCCACGGTGCCGACGTGGCCCAGTACGTCGTGCCGTTCGCAGCCCACATCCGGTTCGTGATGGAGATGAACGCCAGACAGGCCTACCACCTGATCGAACTTCGTTCTCAGCCTGCCGGACATCCGGCCTACCGCAGAGTGGCACATGAGATGCATCGCCTGATCCGTGATCAGGCCGGTCATACAGTCATCGCCGGGGGCATGACGTTCGTCGACTACACCGACGTCGACCTCGAACGGTTGGAGGCCGAACGGGCAGCGGAGCGCCGCCGGGCAGCCCGAACGCAGTCCTGATCGGTCGTTGCTATAGCATCGGGGTCATGGCTGAACTCGACGTTGACGCGCTCATCGCCCGATTCCGAACCCGTGCCGAAGCAGTGAAGGACCGCCCCCTTCCCCCGGTGGCAGGAGAGGAACGACGCAAGTTCATCGCCCAGGCCGAGACCGACTACATGGATTATTCACTGATCGGCAACGCCTCGTGGTCGGTGGAAGACGGACATCTGGTTCTCCGCATCCCGCTGAGTAGCTGACCGACCGCCGTGACCCGGTTGGTCATCGTCTCCGGGAAGGGCGGGGTCGGAAAGTCGGCGGTCACCGCCGCCACCGCGCTCGGCTATCACCGGGAGGGCGCCCGGGTGCTGGCACTGTCGATGGCCGGGACCGGCGGTGGACTGGCCAGCCACATCGGCGCAGGTGCACTCGCCTTCGAACCCGTCGAAGTGTTTCCGGGGCTGCATGGGTTGACGGTCGACCGGTCCAAAGCCCTGGTCGAGTATCTCCGAGTGCAGGTCGGTTTGCCCCCGTTCGCCGCACTCCCCCCGGTCATCCGCGCCTTCGATGCGCTGGCCGCTGCCGCGCCCGCCGTGCGTGAGATCGTCACGATCGGCAAGGTCTTGTGGGAGGTTCGTCGGGACGCCTGGGATGTGGTCGTCGCCGACGGTCCGCCCACCGGGCAGATCGGCTCGTTCCTCCGAGCTCCAACCTCCATCACCGAATTGGTCACCGGTGGCCGGATCGCCGAACAGGCGGAATGGATGCGCGACACGCTCCAATCTCCGGACACCCTGCTCCGGCTCGTGACGCTTCCCGAGGAACTCCCGATGTCGGAGACCGCCGAGATGCTCGGCTGGCTGGCAGCCAATCCGGTGGTCGAGCGCGTGGAAACCGTCGCCAATCGCATCCTCCCGATTCTCGAGCTGGCGAAGGTTCCGGGAGGGCGGGTGGGCGATGCGGCCCGGTTGCACCTCGAGCTCCAGGCCGAACAGCGATTCTGGCTGCAACGGCATCCAGTCGACCGCACCTTGCCGTTCCTGTTCGGTGTGGCGTCGCCGGAGGCGGTCGCCAGCCACCTGGCCGAGCAGATGGAGGCGTGGTGAGCACTCGCACGATCCTGGTGACCGGTGGCGGGGGCGTGGGGAAGACGACCTTGTCGGCGGCACTGGGAGTGGTGTCGGCTCGGAGTGGGCTCCGCACGTTGGTCATCACCGTCGACCCGGCGCGTCGGTTGGCGGATGCCCTCGGCGTGGATCATCTCGGCACCGAGCCTGAGCCCAATCCCGACGAACCGAACTTGTGGGCCGCGATGCTCGATGCCTCGGCGTCGTGGACCGCCATCGCCCTGCGTCACGCTGACCCCGCAGTAGCCCGGAGTCTGGTCGAGAACCGTTTCTTCCAGGCGGCGACGATGCACTTCCCTGCATCCCAGTCCTACGCCGCCGCCGAGGAGGCCGCCCGATTCATCGATGGTCGAGCGTGGGAGGTGGTGATCGTGGACACCCCACCGTCGGCCGGCGGCATCGAGTTCTTCACCGCTCCGCGACAGATGACCGAACTGGTGGGTGGACGACTGCTGCGCTGGCTCACCGGCGGGCGCCTTCCAGGACGCCGATTCCTGTTCGATCGCACCGCCCGCCCGGCGCTCAAGATCGCCGACCAGGTGCTCGGCGCCGGCTTGCTCGAAGACATCGCCTCGTTCCTGATGGATCTGCGGACGACCTACGACGGAGTTGCCCGACGGTCCCGGGAGATCGAGGCGCATTTGAAGGCTGCTGCCACGGTGGTCGTTACCACCGCCGACCCGTCCCCCATCCGGGAGGCGGTGCGCTTCTATCGGGAGTTGCCGGAACTGGCTGATCGCCCGGATGCCGTGGTCTTCAACCGGTCGCTCCCTGAGGATTGGATCAGCGCGGTTCCCGGCAACACCGACCCCGCCGCCATGGAGAACCTGCAGCGGTGGGGACGGGAGTCCGAACGCCAACGTGACTTCCGTCACCAGTTCGCCGAGCGCTACTCCACCGAACTGACCGTCGTTCCGTGGCGTTCGAAAGCTCCCACCGACCTCGACGCCCTCGAGTCGCTCATCACCACCGCAACCGGTTACGACCTCCGCGCGCTCCTGAGATCCTGACTCGACTCCGTTCTGTACCCCCACGTCACGGTCTTTCGCGCGCTCTTGCGCGAAAGGCGGCAATCCTGCTCAGGCCACCGCGCTGGGGCCGAGCAGTTCTCGGAGTTCGGCGTACAGGGCGGAACGCAATTCGACTCGGAATTCGTCCGACAGCTTCAGCACTTTGCGGCGGTCGCCGTTCGCCATCTCAAGGATGACGGCCGCCTGGCCGGGATGGTTCGCCAGCACAGACTTCAACCGGGTGACGAGGTCGGCGGAGAGGCGGGCGGCTGGAACAGAGAGCCGGAGTACCGAAGCATCCCGCACCTCCAGGGGGTGAAGCTCACGGGCGATCACCTTCACGTCGTCGCCCCTATGGTCCAGCCGACCTCGCACGACGAGGATGGCGTCGTCGGCAATCAGCGGACCGAACTCGTTGACCGTCTTGGGAAACGCCACGACCTCCACTGAGCCTTCAAGATCCTCCATCTGGAAGAACACCATCGGGTCGCCTTTCTTCGTCCAGCGTCGGGTGATCCCTCCCACTAGTCCGCCGATGGTGACCGACGCCCCGTCGCTCGAATCCCACAGCGACGGGATGCGAACCGCCCCTGTCGCCTTGAGCGAATTCGACACCCCGAGCAGCGGATGATCGGAGACGTACAAGCCGAGCATCTCCTTTTCGAAGCCGAGCTTGATGCGTTGGCTCCATTCGTCACCTTCGATGTCGTAGCTGACCCCGTCGCCGCCGGTCTCGTCGCCACCGAACAACGAGAACTGCCCCATCTCCTCGTTGCGCCGCCGGGCGGTGATCGCGTCGATGATTTCTTCGAACCGGAACAGCAACGCCTTCCGCTGATATCCCATGCTGTCGAAACCGCCGGCCTTGATCAGAGACTCGACGGTCCGTTTGTTCAAAGCCTCGAGATCGACCCGCTCACAGAAGGCGGCGAAATCGGTGAACGGTCCGTCGGCGCGGGCGGCGACGATCCGCTCCACGACACCTTCGCCCACGTTGCGGACCGCACTCATCCCGAAGCGGATCTTGCCGTTGGCGACGGTGAAATCGACATCTGACTCGTTGACGTCGGGCACCAACACTTCGACGCCCATTCGTCGGCACTCGTTCAGGTAGATGGCGGTGCGATCCTTGTCCCGCTTGGTGGACGTGAGCAACGCCGCCATGTATTCGGCCGGGTAATGCGCTTTGAGGTACGCGGTTTGGAACGCAACGTACGCGTAGCACGCCGAGTGCGACAGGTTGAAGCCGTACCCGGCGAACGGCTCGATCGCATCCCACAGGTCGCGTCCGAGCTGTTCGGGATGACCCTGGGATACACAACCGGCGACGAACTTCTCCTTCTCGGCCGCCATCACTGACTTGATCTTCTTGCCCATGGCTTTGCGCAGGTTGTCTGCCTCTGCCATCGAATATCCGGCCATCTCACGACCGACCTGCATCACCTGCTCCTGGTAGGTGATGATCCCGTACGTCGATTCCAGGAACGGGCGAAGCGCCGGATGCGGGTAGATGACCTCCTTGCGGCCGTTCTTCCGGTCGGCGTACTCGTAGTGCATGTTCAGACCCATCGGCCCGGGCCGGTACAGGGCGTTGACGGCGATGATGTGCTCGAATGTCTCCGGTTCCAGGGCCCGGATCAGCGATCGCATGGCCGAGCCTTCCAACTGGAAGACCCCGATCGTCTCTGCGCTGCGGATCAGGTCGAACGTCAGCGGATCGTC
>JBKHXZ010000075.1:0-10070 GCA_046565785.1 Acidimicrobiia bacterium | reverse complement strand
GATCGATGCCGGCACCGGACGAACCGATGGTGCACACAGACCACTTCACGATCGACCTCGCAGCGAAGCGGGTCACCGGCCGGGGGGGCGGCGAGGTGCGGCTCACGCCGACGGAATGGGGCATCGTCGAGATGCTCGTTCGGCACGAGGGCAGGCTGGTCAGTCAGGTGCAGTTGCTGCAAGAGGTGTGGGGACCGACCTACAAGGACGAGACCAACTATCTGCGCGTATTCATCGCCCAGATCCGGCAGAAACTCGAACCGGACCACACCAATCCGCGTTACTTCATCACCGAGCCGCGCATGGGATACCGATTCGAGAGTGGCCGCACCGTCTCGAATTAGCGACGACCGACCGAACGCCGGCTGTCCAGGATTGTGCCGGCGCGTAGGGTTTGTCGTGAATCCGACGAAGGGAGGAACGATGGAGGTCGAGGTTTCGACGACGATCGACCGGCCCATATCGACGGTATGGGACTTCTATGCAGTCAATCACGTCGAGAACCATCCACGATGGGACCCGACCATCGAACTGACTGTCGACTCCGATGAGCCGATCGGCGTGGGAACAGTGATCAAGCGGCGTACCAATCGGTTCGGCCGGATCACCGAGGGAACGATGGAGGTGATCGAGTTCGATCCGGAGCGGTCCATGAGAGTTCGGACTCAGGACGGTCCGATGCTGATCGACGGGTGGGCGCTCTTCGAAGCGGTGGACGACGGCCACACCCGCTTGCGGATCGGCGGAGAATTCCCGGGATTGGACGAGACGATGGCTGATCGGTTCCGGCCGATGATGGAAAGGAGCGTCTCCACCATCAAGCAGCTGATCGAGTCCGAGTCGTGAAGCTGGCTTGTTGGCAACGCATCAGTGAGAGTCGGGACCCCCGTAGGGGTCCCGACACGGTGCGAGTCCGCCTGTAGGCCGGATTCTGTCCGCTCGTAAGCGGGGCGATCATCCATCTGGGGCCGACATTGCTGTCGACCTCGTTGCGGTCTACCCGGGACTCGATCGGCGGGCCGCCGGCGTCCCTGTCTGACCTTGCTCCGGGTGGGGTTTGCAGAGCCATCCCGGTCGCCCGGGACGCTGGTGAGCTCTTACCTCACCGTTTCACCCTTGCCTGTGCCTTGCGGCCATCGGCGGTCTGCTCTCTGTTGCACTTTCCGTCGGGTCACCCCGCCTGGGCGTTACCCAGCACCCTGCCCTGTGGAGTCCGGACCTTCCTCGACGGTGCCTCGTGGACACCTGCCGCGATCGCCCGGCGAACTCGCAAGGAGAAACGCTACCGGAACCTGTCGTGTTCCGGTCGAGAGGCAAGGTGGCCCGGTGCACAAGGTTGGGGCGTCGAACTCGCTTGTCGCGAACCTGCGCGGTCGCCTCTCACCCGTTGGCGACTCACGGTGAGGTCACACCGGGCCACGGGCTCACCCTATGCGACGCATGCCGGCAAGGGTGCCGCCCAGGCCACCGAGCACGACGCCCAGCAGCGCCAACCACAAGACCTGGGCGGTGGGGGCGGGACTGCCGCCGAGACGGGCGATGACCAGAACGAGCGCGGCGAGGGCGAGGCCGGTTACCGAGCCGTGGAATCGGTGGGCGACGACGGCCATGCGGCCAGCGGCATATCCCCCGACGGTCAGGGCGACGAGCAGGGCGACAGTGAGCCCGGCAAGCGCAGCGTCCTCGAAGCCCCCAGCCGACAGCACCAGCCAGAAGACGAGCGAGAGCACCGTGGCCGTGAGCGCGCCGATGCCGAGGCCGAGCAGCAATGCGACGATCCGAAGCGAGGCGAGCATGCCAGGAAGGGTAGGGAAGGTTCTGTCCCCCCAACGTTTCGCTGGGGGACCGTCCGGCCGCTTTGGGCCGGGCCAGGGGGGCGGCGAGCGAAGCGAGCTCGTCGGTCCACTGTTCTCGGACGGCCCCCCTCTGCCTCGCTGCGCTCGGCTGGCTCCCCCCAACGGGCTTCGCCCTGGGGGGAGAGAAGGGCGACGTGGGGGGGACAGGAAGTGAGGAGAGAGAGTCGTCCGTACACTGGCTGGGATGGAATGGTCTGAGATTCTTGGGCGGCTGGCGTCGGGGACGGACCTCACCCGGAACGAGGCGCGGGATGCGATGTCTGCGGTGATGGGCGGGTCGGCGACTCCAGCGCAGATCGCGGCGTTCATCGTGTCGTTGCGGATCAAAGGGGAAACGGTCGACGAGATGACCGGACTGGTCGAGGCGATGCGGGCCGCCGCGATCACCGTCGACATCGGTGAACCGGTCGTCGACGTGGTCGGAACCGGAGGAGACCGCTCGTGAACCTTCAACATCTCGACCACTGCGGCTCTGATCGCGGCGGGAGCGGGAGTGAAGGTCGCCAAACACGGCAACCGGTCGGCCTCGTCCAAGTGCGGGTCGGCAGACGTATTGGAAGCCCTCGGGGTTCGGATCGACCTGGAACCCGGACAGACCGCGGAGATGGTGCGCCAGGTCGGCTTCGGGTTCTTTTTCGCTCCCCGCTATCACCCGGCGATGCGCTACGCCGCACCGGTGCGCAAGGAACTGGGCATCCCCACCGTATTCAACTTCCTGGGGCCGCTCGCCAACCCGGCCGGAGCCACCAGGCAGGTCATCGGCGTGTCCGACCGCAAGATGGCGGAACGCATGATCGGCGTGCTGCACAGCCTCGGATCCGAATACGCCTTCGTCGTCTACGGCGAAGACGGGCTCGACGAGTTCACCACCACCGCTCCCACCTTCATCTACCGGTTGCGGGACGGGGAGATCACCACCGCCGAGTTCACCCCGGAAGATTTCGACGTACCGCGCGCAAATCCGGAAGATCTGCTGGGCGGCGACGTGGATGAGAACGTGTCGATCACTCGCTCGATCTTGGCGGGCGAGTCCGGCCCGAAACGGGACGCCGCCATCGTCAACGCTGCGCCGGCCCTGGTGGTCGCCGGCTTGGCCAAGGGTTTCATGGACGGGATCGAACTCGCCACCCGGAGCGTCGATTCCGGAGCAGCGCTGGGGGCGCTCGAACGAGCGGTCGAAGTCAGCAACGGATTCTGACGTGGCGGCGCCGACGGCGGACGATCTGGTCGCCGCGCTCCGGGCCGACGGCATGCGTATCACCCGACCGCGCCGTGTCCTATGTCAGGTGTTGGCGGAGGCGCGGGGGGAGCATCTCACCCCGCTGACGCTTCATGCACGCGCCGAGCAGCGGCTGGGAGGAGGGGTCGACCCGTCCACCGTGTATCGAACCCTCGAGGCGTTGACCGAGTGCGGGGCGGTGTATCACGTGCATCTCGGTCACGGTGCGGCGGTGATCCACCTGTCGGACCTGGACGAACATCACCACCTGGTCTGTGAGGTGTGTGACCGGACCGTCGACCTGCCGATCGACGAAGTGACCGGGCTCACCGACCACATCGGCGCTCGGTACGGGTTCGTGATCGACTCGGTCCACTTCGCCATGGTGGGGCGCTGTGCGGAACACCTTCGAAACGAATCCTGAACTCGCCCGGCGGAGGTACCGGTAGCGCGCAAGGCCGGGATAGGTTGACGGTCATGCGAGTCGCTCTTGTCGCCACCGCCCTCGTCCTGGCCGCCTGCGCGGGCGGCTCGGTCGAGCCGACCACCGATCCGGCCGCGGTCGTGTCGTCCACCACCACCGCGCCTGTCACATCGACCACGGAACGAGACACGGACACGACTGTCGCCACGGGACAGACGGATGCGCCCTCTGCCACTCGACCGGCCCCCAACCCCGACCGTCCGTTGGCGCCGGACTTCTCTCTGACTCTTAGCGACGGCACCGTCTACGAGTACTCGAGCGAGGTTCGGCCCGTGTTCATGGTGTTCTGGGCCGAGTGGTGAATCACCTGTCGACGGGAGTTGCCCGTCGTCGACAGAGTCTCGGTCGAATACGCCGACCGGGTGACGTTCCTCGCTCCGGCGTGGAAGGGAACGTTCCCGGCGACCGAGCAGCGTGCCAGGGAGCTGTTCGTCTCAGGGGTGGTGCGGTGGGGGCTGGACACTGACGAGACGGTTTTCGAGGCGTTCGGTGTGCCGTATCAGCCGCAGACGGTGCTGATCGCCGCCGACGGCACGATCTTCGCCACCTGGGCGGGAGCCCGTGACGAAGCGTCGATTCGGGAAGCACTCGACGCGCTCGTTTCCGACTCCGCCTGAACAGGGGTACTCTTGTTGCAACCAGCTTGCAACAGGGGGACCGAGTGCACATTCCGGAAGGCTTCATCAACCTGCCGACTTCGGTCGGTGCGGCCGCTGTCGCCGGCGGCAGCGTGTGGGCATCGATGAAGGCAGCCAGCACCGAACTCAAAGACCGGCTCGTGCCGTTCGCCGGGCTGACAGCGGCTTTCGTCTTCGCCCTCCAAATGCTCAACTTCCCGGTGGCAGCAGGCACCACCGGCCACCTGCTCGGCGGAGCCTTGGCTGCGGTGCTCCTCGGACCCTGGCTGGGGATCGTGGCGGTCACCGTGGTGGTCGTGATCCAAGCCCTGCTCTTCGCCGACGGCGGTCTGGTGGCCATGGGGCTCAATGTGTTCAACATGGCAGTGATCACCGCCATCTCCGGCTGGTACGTGTTTCGGGGGGTAGTGAAGATCCTCCCTAGGCGGATCGGCGTGCTGGTGGCGAGCCTGGCGGCCGGATGGGTGTCGGTGGTGGTGTCCTCGATCGGGTTTTCGATCCAGTACGCCATCGGTGGCGTGGGCGGCGTCGACCCGGGTCTCGTGTTCTCGTCGATGGTCGGCGTCCACGCGCTGATCGGTATCGGCGAAGGTCTCATCACCGCAGCAGCGGTTGGTGCGGTGCTGGCTGCCCGACCCGACCTGGTCACGGGCGCCCGGGGCATCACCGAGGTCGAGACGGTGTCCACCTCGCTCTCGAAGCGGGCGGTCGGTGGGTTCGTCGGTGTCGGGTTGGCTGCGGCGGTGGCGTTGGTGATGTTCGTTGCGCCGATCGCCGCTGCGGGCCCGGACGGGCTGGAGCGGGTCGCCCAGGAAACCGGGTTCGCCGCGACGGCCCAGGACAACGCCTATGCCGGCCCCTTCGCCGACTACGGGGTGGCAGGCCTCGAGAACCAAACGCTCGGCACCGTCGTCTCAGGGCTGGTTGGAATCGGTCTCACCTTCGCCGCCGGCATGATCTTCGTCGGCCTCGCCCGACGGCGTTCGCATCGCACTGAGCCGGCGTGAGCGGCGGCCACCTCCACGCCCTGCACGTGCACGGGCACAGTCCCGTCCATCGGATGGCGCCAGAAGCCAAGGTGGCGGCGATGCTCGTGTTCGTCGTCGGGGTGGTGGCGACCCCGCGCGAGGCGGTCTGGGCCTTCGGTGTCCACGCCTTCCTGTTGCTGGCGGTGGTCGTGTTCGCCGAACTCCCCGTCGGTTTCGTGCTGCGGAGGATGACGATCGAGGTGCCGTTCGTCGCATTCGCCGTGTTTCTTCCGTTCCTGGGCGGCGGTCCCCAGACCGAGATACTTGGTGTGACGCTGTCACAGGAAGGCGTGTGGGGGGCGTGGAACATCCTGGCCAAGGCCACCCTCGGCGTGGGAGCGTCGGTCACCCTGATTGCCACGACCGAGATCCCCGACCTGTTGCACGGACTGGACCGGCTGCGGGTCCCTCGCCTGTTCACCGCGATCGCCGGGTTCATGGTGCGATACATCGATGTGATCGCCGGTGAGCTGCAACGCACTCGAACCGCAATGACGGCCCGAGGTCACGATCCGCGGTGGCTATGGCAGGCGGCCCCGCTCGCCACCGCCGCCGGTGCGTTGTTCGTCCGTTCGTACGAACGCGGAGAGCGGGTCCATCAGGCGATGGTGGCCCGCGGGTACGAAGGCCGGATGCCCCTGCTGGATGAGCGTCGCGCCACTCTGTTGGAGTGGCTCTCGGCCATGGCCATACCGTTCACGGCGTGGCTTACGGTGCTGTTGGTGCTGGTGTCGCCGTGAACGCGCTCGACGTCCGTGGACTGCGATTCACCTATCCCGACGGAACGGAGGTGCTTCGCGGTGTCGATTTGGCGATCTCCCGAGGTGAACGAGTAGCGCTGTTGGGGCCAAACGGGGCCGGGAAGACCACTTTCGTCCTGCATCTGATCGGCATCCTGCGGGCGACGGCAGGATCGGTGGCGGTGGATGGGATCGAGCTGGTCGACGACACCATGCGGGAAATCCGTTCTCGGGTGGGATTCGTCTTCCAAGACCCCGACGACCAGCTCTTCATGCCCACGGTGCGCCAGGACGTCGCTTTCGGACCGGCCAACTTCGGGGTGAAGGGAGCAGAGTTGGAGCGCAGAGTCGCCGAAGCACTCGACATGGTGGGCATGCGACACACCGCAGACAAGGCGCCCCACCATCTTTCCGGCGGCGAACGGCGTCGGGTGGCGATCGCCACGGTGCTGGCGATGCGGCCGTCGATCCTCATCCTCGACGAGCCGTCGTCGAACCTCGACCCTGCCGGCAGACGTGAGCTCGCCCAGATCCTCACCGGGTTGGACGTGACGCTGCTGATGGTCACCCACGACCTGCCGTATGCCTTCGAAACCTGCACCCGTTCGGCGGTCATGAGCGACGGGGTGATCGCCATGGACGGCCCCACCGTGGACGTGCTCGCCGACGACGCAGCCATGCGCCGCTACCGCCTCGAACTCCCCGCCGGGTTCCACCCCCACCACCTCTGAACGCGTTCTTTAGCGAACCAGCGCGCGAAAAATCGCGCGATTCGCGTGGCAAAACGCGGGAACCGAGCGAGCAGCCCGACCGTCAGAGCAACATGCGCAGAGCTCTCATCGTCGTAGCCGTCTCGTGGCCGCCTGTGGTGGCGCCAACGTGATCGACGCTCCCGCCAGTCCCGACCAGCTTCCGCTGTGCGAGGACGTCCCCGAGATCCGAGCGGACGAGTCGGAGTATCGGGACCGTCCGGTCTATGTCGGTAACGAAATGCCGTTCCAAGCGGTGTACGACTGGGCGAACTCCAAACCCGGCTTCGAGACGATCTGGATCGATCGGGACCGGAACGGTTGGCTGACCGTCGCCTTCAGCGTCGACGCCGACGCTCGTCGGGCCGAAGCCGCCGACCTGTTCGCCGACGACGGCGTGGTCGTGGTCGAGGTCGACTGGACCATGGCCGAGCTCCAGAGCTTGCAGGACTCGCTGCCCGACCGCTTCGAAACGGGATTCCTCCAGCACACCGGCATCTACGACAACCGAGGCGTGGTCTCGGTCGGCATCGGGGCGTTGTCGCCCGAGCGGATCGCTCTCGCTTCAGCGGAACTCGCCGGAGAGCGGGCTTGCCTCGAAGGGTTCGATCCGTCGCTCATCCCCGAGCCGGGTCCACAGCCACAGGCCGGGGACGGGTGGCGGTTGCTCGCCGACGAGCAGACCGGCGTCCCCTATCGAACCGGATTCGCGTCGAACGAGGACGATCTCGAAGCTCTCTGGCGAGAGGCAGGGATCAGCGCCCCAATGCCGGAGGTGGATTTCGAGACCGAGGTGGTGGTCTGGTTCGGAGCCGTGTACGGGTCGAGCTGCCCCGATCTGCGGATGGACGACGTCATCGTCGAGCAGGGAGTGGTGTATCCCGTCATCGTCGATGTCGACGGTCCCCAACCGTGCACCGACGATGCCAACCCTCGCGCGTTCGTGGTGGCCATCGAGCGCGACGTCCTGCCATCTGACGGATTCGTGATCCGACTCCAAGCCGGCGAGCCTCCACCTGGCGTGCTCGACCAGCAGACTTTTGTCCACGGTGACGTCACCGTTCCCGGTTCCTACGTGGCCGGAGTCCGTGGGGAGCTGCCCGGGGAGGAGCCTGGCCCTCCGCACGTCGAGTACGGCGGGGTGATCGAGCCCGGCCACCCGTGGTCGTACAACCTGTACACCCACTGCGGAGTGGAGTGGCTGGGCGAGCTGAACGGCATCCAGTGGAGGATGGAGAACCCGCCCGCCGGCATCGACTTCGTACCGGAGGAGTGGCGGAAAGCTGTCGACGAGACGCAATACGTGACTGTCGAAGTGATGCTCACGCCTGGCGATCCACCGGTGCTGGAGGCGACGGCGTTGGGCCACACGGTGCGTTATGTGCCGGCCGGCGAGGAGCCTCCGGGCTGCGACTGATCGCGTTCTGTACTGCAGAACGCGACACCGGTGATGCGCTCATTCGCTAAGAACGCGCCTAGCGTGCCCCGTCGTGCGTACGTGGGAGACGGTTCAGATCGGCGTCGTTGCGGCGGCTGTCCTGCTTCCAGTGGTCCTCGGCACCCGGCTCAAGCGGGGCCGGATGGCCGGTCTCCTCATCTTGGCGATGTTCTGCCAGCTGGTCCTCGAGGGATACCGGTGGCAGCTCGTCTTCCTCGAACTCACCACTGTCGGCCTCGCAGTCACCGACATCCTGCGAGAAGAACGCCGGGTGCGCGGTGTGCAACGGTTCCGGCGCGGCGTGCTCGGACCAGTGGGCGTGGCGGCGCTGACGGTGTTCCCGCTGGCGTTGCCCATCCCTGAGCTGCCGGCGCCTCCCGGTCCCTTCCCCGTCGGCACCCAGACCTTCGTCGTCACGGACGACGAAAGACTGGAGGAGTACGGCCTGCCAGAGCCCGCGGAGGGCGAGGAGCCGCCCGAACCGACCGAGCCGCGGCGGTTCGTCGTCCAAGTCTGGTACCCGGCGTCGAACGTGGACGGTCTCGAACCTGAGGTGTGGAACCCGGACTTCGACGTCGTCGGCCCTGCCCTGGCTCAACGTCTCGGATTCCCCGGGTTCTTCCTCTCCCACGTGGGCGACGTCTCTTCGTCGTCGTACCGGCGAGCAGATGCGGTATCAGGCCGACTCCCGGTCGTCATCTATTCCCACGGCTGGACCGGATTCCGAACGATCGCGCTCCACCAGATGGAGTCTCTCGCCAGCCGCGGTTTCATCGTGATCGCCGCCGATCACACCTACGGGGCGGTGGCAGAGGTGTTCCCCGACGGAGCGGTGGTCACCTACGACCCGCGTGCCCTTCCCGACTCCGAGGATGTGGACGAAGAGGACTATGCGGAGGCTTCCGAAGAGCTGGTCGCGACGTTCGCCGGCGACCTGGTGACGATCATGGATGCACTCGAACAGGGTCTGAGTGGCCCGTTTGCCCGTCTCGCACCGGAACCGGACCTCGACCGGATCGGGATCTACGGGCATTCCACCGGTGGCGGGGCAGCCGTGCGCGCCTGTATCGACGACCAGCGCTGCCGGGCGGTGCTGGGGATGGACGCCTGGGTGACGCCGATCCCCGATCGGGTGGTAGCTCGGGAGCTGTCCCAACCTGCCCTTTTCATGCGTTCCGACGAGTGGCGGGGAACTCCGAACGATGGACGGCTGCGTGGCCTGGCAGAGCGGAGCCCGGCCGAGTCGTACTGGCTCGGGATCGAAGGCGCCGGGCACAACGACTTCGTCCTCACACCACTGTTCTCTCCGGTGGCGGATCGATTCGGGCTCAAGGGTCCGATTCCGGCCGACCGTGTGGTGCCAATCGTCGACACGTATTTGACTGCCTTCTTCCAGCGGTATCTGACCGGCTCGGGCGGGTCGGCCCTGGATGAGGCGACACCACCGGAGGTGATGCTCGAGTTCCTCCCTTGATTTCCGGACGTGTCGGCCGACAGGGAGGACATGGGTTCGGTATCCGGCAAAACTGTCGTTGTCGTCGAAGACCATCTGGCGACGCAACGGCTGATCCGGGTGGTACTCGACCGCGTCGAGCTGAACCTGGTCTTCGCGGCTACCGGATTGCAGGGTCTGGAGGCGATCGAGGCGCATCACCCCGACCTGGTGGTTCTCGACCTGCGCCTGCCCGACATCGACGGGTGGGAGATCCTGGCGTGGATCCGGCATCGCCATGAGCCTCGAGACCTCCCGGTTCTGATCTTGACCGCCGATGGTGGGGAGCCCGACGAGACGCGAGCGTGGGACGGCGGGGCGGATGGATATATCCAAAAACCATTCGACCCGGGGGATCTCCGTCAGACGGTCACGAGACTGCTGGGTGGCTGCCTGGCCTACTGATCCGGACCCGACTGCACGTCG
>JBKHXZ010000074.1:0-33466 GCA_046565785.1 Acidimicrobiia bacterium | reverse complement strand
GTAGGAGAGCAAGCTGAGTGAGGAGAGTAGGAGGGGGGCACCGATCGGTGCCCCCCTCATCGGGTGTGTTGTGGATCAGCCCTCAGCGTTGATGAGGGAGCCCCACAGGTATGCGTAGTAGTCGAACCCGCCGGTGTTGCCGACGTGCAGCGGGTGGGCGGCATCGAGTGCCACGGTCCAGCTGAAGACGACGTCGTTGGCGTCGAAGGTCGAGCCGTCGTGGAAGGTCACTCCGGAACGGAGCGAGCACGTCCAGACGGTCAGGTCCTCGTTGGGTTCACATACAGTCGCCAGACGGGGCACCACGGTGCCCGAGTCGGTGGCGTAGCTGAACAGTGGTTCGACGACCTGCTGGCAGGGCGACAGCGACTCGCCGTCGGTCTCATCTGCGCAGTACAGCGAGATGGGCTCGTTGTTCTGCATGTAGATGAAGGTGTCCTTGCCCGGGTCCATGAACTCGAACTGGGGAGCACCGAACGGCGGATAGTGCGCACCCTCGACCGATGCGAGAGCAGCAGCGGCTGCAGCACCATGGGCGACCGGGATCATCGGAACCAGATCGCGGATGGCGTTGTTGGCCTGCTCGTAAAGCGGTGCCGCCTCCGCTGGATCGGCGATGCCGGCGGCCTCGGCCAGCGGCTCGTAGATCTCGGGATGCGCGGTACCGAACTGCGGGTTGTTCGCACTGAAGTGGAAGTCCAAGAAGTTGGTCACGTGCGGGTAGTCCGCACCCCAACCGAGCAGGTGGATGCCTTCGAGGCTGCCCGTGGTGGACTGCTCGATGAATTCACCCGACTCCATCTGGACGACTTCTGCGGTGATGCCGAGGTTCTCGGCCAGCTGCGTCTGGATCTCGACTGCCACCGCACCGGGATCCGGCAGGTAGACACGGAACACGTCGCGATACGAGATGGTGGTCTCGAATCCGTCCGGGAAGCCGGCGTCGGCCAAGAGCTGGCGAGCGGCTTCAGGGTCGAAGTCGTACCACGCTTCACCCTGGCAGCCGTTCTCGATCGTGCACGGCGTGAAGTGCGTCGGCACAGTCGACCCATCCGGGTAGAAGTTGTCGATGATCCGCTGCCGGTCGATACCCATCGCGATGGCACGGCGCACGTCCGGGTTGTCGAACGGTGCGAACGTGTTGGTGAACCCGACGTAGAACACGTTCGGGTTGGCGATCGGGATGAACTGCAGGTTCGGGTCGTTCTGAATGGTCTCGAAGTCCTCCGGAGAAGGGTTCGTGATCATGTCGACGTTCCCGGACTGCAGTTCGAGCAGACGCTGTGCGCCTTCCGTCGCCCACCGGTACACGAGCGTGTCGAACGCCGGCTGCTGGCCGTAGTAGTTCTCGTTCTTGGTGAAGACGATCTGGTTGCCGCGGTCCCACTCGGACAGCACGAACGGTCCCGTGCCGACCGGGTTGTCGAGCGGTGCACCGCCCGTGGCCTCCAGGTGCTCTTGCGGCTGGATGCCGAAGGGTGTGAAGGCGGCCTTCTGCAGGAAGGCGGGATCCGGCGAGCAGAGGTTGAACTCCACCGTGAACTCGTCTACGGCGACGATCGACGAGATCTTGCCGCCGTAGTCACAGCCACCGGCGTCGAGGGTCAGACCTTCAAAGTCGTCGCTCGGTTCAGCAGGGGCTGTCGTGGTGGTGTCGGCTGCCGTTGTCGTGGTATCGCCAGCAGTCGTGGTGGTGTCGGCGCCGTCGCCTCCACACGCAGCCACGATCATGCTGAAGATCGCCAACAGCGCGACCCAGCGCATTCGCTTCATATGTGTACTCCTCCTGAGGTTCTTGGAGCCCGCGACGGGCGCAGGCACGCACAAATGTACTTGTCGCCGAACCTCACCGCATGTCATCGCCCGTTTGTTCGGCGGAAACCCCGAGTTCACCCGAAAATTCGGACGGCCCCCTCTGCCGCTTTGTCCCCCCAGCGAAGCGTTGGGGGGACCGAAGGGACGCGTAGCGGACCTTCGAGGGGGGTTGTGAGCGGAGCGAACTCGTTGGTCCACCGCTGGCGCGGACCGCCCCCCTCGGCCTCGCAGGCTCGGCCACTCCCCCCAACGTCGCTTCGTTCCTGGGGGGAGAAACGATAGGAATCCGGCTTTGCCGGATTCCTATCGGTACCGCCAGACGATGCGGCCCTTGGTGGGGTCGTAGGTGGAGACTTCGACGTCGACTTCGTCTCCTGGGAGGATTCGGATCATCCGGCCGCGGCGCATGCGGCCGCTGGGGCGGGCGGAAACCTCGAGCCCGCCTTCGAGCTCGACCAGGAAGGTGGCGGACCGCAGCACCTTCTTCACCGTGCCGCGCATGCGGATGTATTCGTCGTCGTCGCTGTCTGCCATGGAGAGTTTCGGTTCCTCGGTTGCGGATGGACCGGCGAGAGGTTAGGCCTGCGGGCTCCCGGCGTCACACCGTCGTCGCCTCACGACCAGTCGAGGAGTACCTTTCCCGCCTCTCCCGACGCGGCCATGTCGAACGCCGTGTCGAACTGGTCCACATCGAAGGTGTGGGTGACCACCGCCGACACGTCGAGCCCCGTCTCCAACATCGCCGACATCTTGTACCACGTCTCGAAGATGCGCCGGCCATAGATCCCTCGCAGGGTCAACCCCTTGAAGATGACCGCGTTCAGGTCCAACTCGACGGTGGAGGGGGGAATTCCGAGCACCGCCACCCGCCCGCCGTGGTTCATCGCCGCCAGCATCTGATTGAAAGCGGGTTCCGCGCCGGACATCTCCAAGCCAACGTCGAACCCTTCGGTCATCCCGAACTCGGCCATCACCTGGTCGAGCGTCTCGGTTCGAACATCGACCGGACGTGCCCCGCCGAACCCGGGAACCATCTCGAGCCGATGTGGATTGATGTCGGTCACCGCGACGTGGCGGGCACCGATGTGGCGCACGATCGCTGCCGCCATGAGTCCGATGGGTCCGGCGCCGGTGATGAGCACGTCTTCGCCGATGACGTCGAAGGCGAGGGCCGTATGGGTGGCGTTGCCCAGCGGATCGAGGATCGCCGCCACCCGATCGTCGATGTGATCGGGGACGGCGAACACGTTTTCGGTAGGCAGCACGACGTAGTCGGCGAAGGCCCCCGGACGGGTCACGCCGAGGCCGAGATGGTTGCGGCAGTAGTTGCGACGCCCGCCGCGGCAGTTCCGGCAGTGACCGCACGTGATGTGACCTTCCCCCGACACCCGCGTTCCGACACCCAGGCCCTCCACGTCTGCCCCGTGGTCGGCGACGACACCGGTGAACTCGTGACCGACGATCATCGGAGCGGGAATGGTGGCTGCCGCCCACGGATCCCAGGCACGGATGTGCAGGTCTGTTCCGCAGATCGATGTGTACTTCACCCGGATCAGAACATCCCGTGGACCCATGGTCGGCTCGGGTTCGTCCCGCATCACCAAACCTGGCTGCGGGCCGGGTTTCACCAGCGCCCGCATCAGATCACTTCCAGATCCCTGCCGACCGTCACGAAGGCATCGATGGCGCGGTTCAAATGGTCGTCGGTGTGTCCTGCACTCATCTGGGTGCGGATACGGGCTTGCCCCTCGGGAACGACGGGGAAGGAGAATCCGATCACATAGACCCCGAGTTCCAGCATTCGACTGGCCATCTCCGTCGCCACTCGGGCGTCGCCCAGCATCACCGGGATGATCGGATGCCCGTTGCCGGCGAGGGTGAACCCGGCCTTGGTCATTTCGGAACGGAAGCGCTCGCTGTTGGACACCAGCCGGGCGCGGAGTTCGTCGGCGGAATCCAGCAAATCGAGCACCTGCAGCGAGGTGGCGGCGATCACCGGAGCGAGCGAGTTCGAAAACAGATATGGGCGGGACCGTTGCCGCAGCCAGGCGATGATCTCTTTCCGGCCCGAGGTGTATCCGCCGGACGCCCCACCGAGCGCCTTGCCGAGTGTCCCGGTGATGAGGTCGACCCTGCCCATCGTGCCGGTCGCCTCCGGTGTGCCTCGACCTTTGGCTCCTACGAATCCGACGGCATGAGAGTCGTCGACCATGACGAGGGCGTCGTGGCGTTCGGCCAGGTCACAGATCGACTCGAGGTCGGCCAGGATCCCGTCCATCGAGAACACGCCATCGGTGGCGATCAGGCGGTACCGAGCGTCGCGTGCCGATCGCAGCTGGCGTTCCAGATCCTCCATGTCGTTGTTGGCGTACCGATATCGGCTCGCCTTGCACAAGCGGATGCCGTCGATGATCGACGCGTGGTTGAGGGCATCGGAGATGACGGCGTCGTTCTCGTCGAGGATCGTTTCGAACAGCCCGGTGTTGGCGTCGAAACAGGACGAGTACAGGATCGTGTCCTCGGTGCCGAGGAACGCCGAGATCCGGGCCTCGAGTTCCCGATGCACTTCCTGGGTTCCACAGATGAAACGCACCGATGCCATGCCGTATCCCCAACGGTCGAGAGCCTCCTGGGCGGCGTCGACCAGTCGCTCGTCGTCGGCGAGACCGAGGTAGTTGTTGGCACAGAAGTTCAAGACGCGTGAACCGTCGGCGAGCTCGATCTCCGCACCTTGGGGCGAGCCGATGATGCGTTCGTCCTTGCGTAACCCGCGTTCGCCGAGGTCGGTCAGCCGGGTCTGGAAATCCTGAAGGAGCGGATGGGCCATGCGCCCGAAGTTAGTGCAAGGAGCTGGGGTGGTCGCCACCGCACCGGGGGAAGTGCTTGGTGGTGGCGACGCTTCGCCTCCCAGCCGCGCCACGACCGACGGGGGGACGGTCGCGGTACTGGCTTCCAAGTCTCCGGTCGATCGACCGCGTTACATCGTTTCGTTCAGCCGACCGGTCCACCCAGCCAGGCCGCCGCGTTCTCGCAGGTCCGAGCCGTCTCGGCCAAATCACCACACACTCTCCCGAATGCTTCGTAGACCGATCCGATCGGTGTCTGAAAGAACAGGTCATCGCATGCTTGGGCGTCGCCTGCCGAACACGTGCCCCACAATTCGTCGAATGCGGGATCGTCCCCATACGTGAATGGCTCTCCGCTCTCGACGAAGACGCACGGGCGGGTGAAGTCGCCTTCGCGCGCCCCAGCGCAACTGGCACCGAACTGTTCGTAGTCCGAACCGAACGGGGCGGCGGCGAACAGCGCATCACAGGATCCGAGGTCGGTCTGCTCACATTCGTCCCACAGGCTGTCGAGGACGAAGTCGTCTCCATACGTTTGCGCAGTTCCGGCGAACTTGGACGAGCAGTCGACCAGGTAAGCCGGTCGGAGCGGAATGCTTGCTCCACACGTCTGGCCCCACAACTCGTACTCGCCGTAGGCCGAGAAGTAGAGGTCTTGGCACGCCGTGCCGTCGCCCGTTCCGCATTGTTCATACAACTCGTCGAGCACCGGGTCGTCCCCGTAGGCGAGTGCCGTGGAACTCGGGTCCACCGGCGGATCCTGGTCGAAGAGACTCAGACCGCCGAAGAGGTTGCCGAGGGTGGCGAACATCGAGGCGAAGACGGTCGTGAACATGACCGTTTCCGGGTCGGTGGCGATCTCGGTCCCGCAGTTGACGGAGGTCCATTGCGCCACCGCGGCCGCTGCACTACTGACCTCCGGTGTGACCAACGAACTCGGGTCGAGCCGGTCGAGGAGCTGGTCGCCGTCATCCTCGGCGACGATGGGCTGCCATCGATCGACCGAATGCGCCACGATCGAAAGGGGGGTGGCGACATCCTCCGGTGCACTTGCGGCGACCGTGCGAAGATCGTCGTAGTAGGCCAACATCACTTCGACCACCAGTCGCCCCACCTCGGCGTCTGACAGGTCCTCCTCCGATTGGATGCCGAGGTCGTCGAGTCCGGTTCGTACCGCTGCGTCCAAGTCGAACACCGCCACCTTCAGGCCGTCACACGTTTGTTGCGCGACGACGGCGGGGTCGATCGTCGTCGTGGTTGTCGTGGGGGCGGTGGTTGTCGTCGACGGGGAAGTGGTGGTCGGCCCGTCGGTGTCCCCGGGTGTGCAGGCCGTAGCCAGCACAACGATCACGATCACAACGGGTTGGCGCACGACGGTCACTCCTCTCTCGGCCCCATGGTGCCAGGCGCGCGCAGTTGGGTCGGCGGGATACGCTGGGTCGAGTGATCCGCTACACGACTGTTTCCCAGCGAGACTTCGATCGGCCGGTCATCGTGAGTGCATTCGATGGTTGGGTGAACGCCGGCGAAGCAGGGACGGCCGCCGTGCAATTCCTCGCCGAAGACAGTGAGGAAGTCGTCGTATTCCGATCCGACGACCTGTTCGACTACCGGGACACCCGACCGACGCTCCACTTCGACGAGGGAGTGGTCACGTCCATGACGTGGCCTTCGGTGGGCATCACGCATCGCCGCATCGGGGGGCGGGAGCTGTTGCTGCTGACCGGGGTCGAACCGTCGCTCGGGTGGATGTCCTTCGCAGAGACGGTCGCCGATCTGTCTGAACAGTGGGGGGTGACGGAGTTGGTGGCGATGGGCGGCATCCCCTGGGCTACGCCTCATACTCGTCCGTCGACGCTCATCACCACAGCGTCTGAAAGGTCGCGAATCGCCGATTTGTCGGATCATCCGCAGGGGGAGCTCAGCGTGCCGAGTTCGGTCAGTGGCGCGCTGGAGACGGAGTTCAAGCGACGGGGCGTACCGACGATCGGATTCTGGGCGAGGGTGCCGAATTACCTCGGAACTCGCTATTGGGAGGCGGCGGTTCGCCTGTTGGAGCGTCTCGACCTGCATTTGGGGCTCGGGCTGAACCTGTCGGAGTTGGTTGCCGAGTGCGAGGCACAACGAGTCCACCTGGATGCAATTGCCGGAGGTCGTTCCGACATCAGGTCGATGATCGAACAATTGGAGGAGCTGGCAGACGCCGGTGCCGGTGACTCCGGAGAACAGCTGGCGTCCGAGATCGAACGATTCCTCCGCAACCGGAACGAGGGCGACTTCGACTGATCAGCGGGCGATGCCCTCGAGGGTGAAATCGAGGATCACGTCTACCAGTGCAGAACGGTCGAGTGGACCTGTGGGCCGATACCAGCGATCGACCGAATTGAGCAGCGAGAGGATGAGGATGCCGGCGACGGTGGGGTTGAGGTCGGGGCGGAACTCGCCGGCCCCGACACCACTGGACAGGACCTGACGGAAGGTGTGCTCGTAGGCGTTCCGGGCGGCGATGACACGTTCACGGTATCCCTCATCGAGGGCGCGGGCTTCGTTGAGGAAGGTGCGGGCTTCGTCGACGTGGTCCAGTAGGACGTCGATGTGTCCGGCGATCAGTGCCCGCAGTCGGTCCCGTTCCGTTCCGGGTGTTTCGAGAGCGGTTCGAGCCGAGGCCTCGAACAGTTCGGCAGCACGCTGGACGACGTCGACGAGCAGATCCTCCTTCGAGCTGATGTGGGAATAGAGCGACGAACCGCGCAGGCCCAACTCGCGGCCCAGGTCGCGCATCGACGTTCCGTGATAGCCGCGCTCGGCGAACAGCCGGCCGGCAGCCTGCACCACATCTGCCCGAGTGTTCCGAACGTCGGTCATCGTTGGTCGTAGTCCACGATGAGGCGCTCGGAGGTGGGATGACTTTGACAGGTCAGCACGAAACCCTGTTCGAGGTCGGCGGACACCAGCGCGTAGTTCTTGTCCATGCGCACCGTGCCTTCCACCACTTTCGCCTTACAGGTGGCACACATGCCGCCCTTGCACGAGTACGGGAGTTCGGACCGGACGCCCATCGCCGCATCGAGTACCGAAGTGTCGGGTCGCATGCGGGTCTCCGAGGCACGGCCGTCGAGGATGACGGTGAGTGCCACGCTGCCCGCCTCATCCGCGGGCGGCGCCGCCGGCAGCGCGGTGGGCGGGCCGGCGAAGAAGAGTTCGTCCCGAATCTCCTCGGGGGCGACGCCCATGTCGACGAGCAGGCTTCGTGTGCCTGTGACCATTTCGTACGGGCCACATAGGAACCAACGGTCGACCGAGGTGGCATCCACGATGGTGGCGAACAGGCTTCCCAGCTTGTCTGGGTCGATTCGTCCTGCGAACAGGTCGAGCCCCGGATCCTCCCGACTGAGAACGTGGACGAGGTGCAGGCGGGCCGGATAGCGGTCCTTCAAGCCTTCGAGCTCGTCGAGGAACATCACCGTTCTGCCAGCCCGATTCCCGTAGATCACGGTCCAGCGTGAGCCTGGCTCACTCTCCAGGGTGGTGGACACCAGTGACAGGACGGGGGTGATCCCCGAACCGGCGACCACCGCACCGTAGTGAGCGGCCGTCGACGGGTCGGGATCGACGGTGAAGTCGCCCACCGGGGGTGTGACTTCGAGCACCTCGCCGGGTTGGAGGCGGGTGGTCGCCCAGGTGGAGAACGCTCCGCCTTCGAGGCGCTTGATCCCGACGCGCAGCGTGCCGCGGTTGGCGTTGGCGCAGATCGAATACGAGCGCCGCACGTCTTGTCCGTCGATCTGCTTGCGAACCGTCACATGCTGACCGGGCAGATAGCGGAAGCGGTCATGGAGGTCGTCCGGGACGTGGAAGGTCACGGCGACCGCCTCGTCGGTCAGCGGCTCGACGTTGGTGACGGTCAACGGATGGAACTCGACGCCCTGCATTCACAGCTCCTTGAAGTAGTCGAACGGCTCCCCGCACTCCGTGCACACCATGAGGGCTTTGCAGGCGGTCGAGCCGAACTCGGAGATGGTCCTCGCCTCGCCGCGGCAGCGCACGCACAGCACTGCCGGACGGGAGCTGCCTGTTGCAGGATGTGGCGGAGCGATTCCGAACTCAGCCAGCTTGCGACGACCGGCCTCGCTCATCCAGTCGGTCGTCCAAGCGGGAGAGAACACCGTGCGTATGTCCACTTCCTCGAACCCAGCCGCCTGCAGCGCCAGCCGGATGTCGTCCCGGATGACGTCCATGGCCGGACATCCCGAGTAGGTCGGGGTGATGGTCACGGTGACGCGGTCGCCGTCGGTTTCGACCTCACGCAGAATCCCGAGGTCGTCGATGGTGAGCACGGGTATCTCGGGATCGGTGACGTGGGACAGCGCAGCCCGGGCCCGGCCGAGAAGCGTCGTGTTCACCACGACGCCTCCGGCATGGATCGAGCGAGCCATTGCATTTCAGCCAGCATGTGGCCCAGGTCGTCGGTGTGGAAACCCAGTCGGCCGCCGGTCCGATGCATGGTGTCGGTCGGCACGGCCAGTGTGGCCCGTTCGAGCACCTCCGAGACGGTTCCCCACCATCGGTCGTAGAGGGTTGATGGGTCGACCCCGATTCCTCGGTCAGCCATCTCGGTTGCCACCGGATCGGGGGCGAACATCTCGCCGGTGAATCGCCAGACTCGATCGATCGCCTGTTGCATGCGGTCGTGGGAGACGTCGGTTCCGTCGCCCAACCTCACGACCCACGTCGAGGAATGCCGCAGGTGATAGCGGGCTTCGCGGACTGCCTTCTGGGCGATCCCTGCAAGGGTCTCGTCTTCGGAACTCGACAGCGCCTCCCACAACGGCACCTGGTAGGCGTCGATGCACACGGCTCGAGCCATCGTGTCCCCGAAGTGGCCGTTGGGGAGTTCACAGATGAGCAGGTTGGTGAACTCCCGCTCGCTGCGATGCATCGCCAGGTCGTCCTCGTCGCGGCCTCGCCCTTCCAGTTGGCCGGCGTGGGTGAGCAGTGCCCGAGCTTGGCCGAGATGGTCGATGGCGAAGTTGGCGAGGGCGATGTCTTCTTCCAGATCGGGACCGCGGGAGATCCATTCGCCCAGCCGCTGGGCGAGCACCAGATTGTCGTCGGCCAGGCCGAGTACGTACCGGAAGTGCGGGTCACCGTCGGGTTGCGGGGTCCCTTGGGCGACCGGCGAGTAGACGACGCCGCTCACATGTGCCCCACTTCTTCGGGGATCTCGTAGTAGGTGGCGTGCCGATACGGCTTCTCGTTGGCGGCGATGAAGTCGGCCGCATCGTCCGGGTCGAAGGCGGTGATCTCTTCGGACGGCACCACCCAGATGCTCACTCCTTCGGTGCGCCGCGTGTAGACGTCACGTGCATGCTGGACGGCGGTCTCGGCGTCGGGAGCGTGCAAGCTGCCGGAATGCACGTGTGACATGCCTCGGCGTTGCCGGACGAACACTTCCCACATCGGCCAGCCGGCTCTCTCGGTGTTGAACTGATGATCCTCGTCGCCGTCGGTGCGGGGAACCGAATAGGCCATGACTCCTCCTAGTGGTTGCGGGCGGCGTAGGCGAGTGCCGCCTCCCTGACCCAGGCGTTTTCATCCCACGCCCGGACCTTGTTCTCGATGCGTTCCCGGTTCATGGGCCCGTTGCCTTTCACCACCGCCCAGAACTCCTCCCAGTTGATCTCACCGAAGTCGTAGTGACCTCGCTCCGGGTTCCAGCGCAGATCCGGGTCGGGGATGGTGAGGCCCAGGTAGTCGGCTTGGGGGACGGTCATGTCGACGAACTGCTGGCGAAGGTCGTCGTTGGAGACGCGCTTGATCTTCCAGGCCATCGACTGCTCGGAGTGGGTGGAGTCGGAGTCGTTCGGACCGAACATCATCAGGGAAGGCCACCACCAGCGGTCGAGAGCGTCCTGGGCCATTGCCTTCTGCTCGGGGGTCCCGTTGCACAGGGTCAACATGATCTCGTACCCCTGGCGTTGATGGAAGGACTCCTCCTTGCAGATCCGCACCATCGCCCGGGAGTACGGGCCGTAGGAACAGCGGGTCAACATGACCTGATTGGTGATGGCGGCACCATCGACCAGCCATCCGATGGCACCCATGTCGGCCCAGGAGAGGGTGGGGTAGTTGAAGATCGACGAGTACTTCTGTTTTCCGGTGTGGAGGAGGTCGACCAGTTGGTCTCGGGTGACGCCGAGCGTCTCGGCCGCCGAGTAGAGGTAGAGGCCGTGACCGGCTTCGTCCTGGACTTTCGCCATCAGGATGGCTTTGCGTTTGAGTGACGGCGCTCGGGTGATCCAGTTGCCCTCGGGTTGCATGCCGATCACTTCCGAGTGGGCATGCTGGGCGATCTGGCGGATCAGTGTCTTGCGGTAGCCCTCCGGCATCCAGTCGGCCGGTTCGATCTTGTCTTCGGCGTCGATGATCCGCTGGAAGCGAGTTTCGGCGTCGGCGTCGGTGAGCAGCGTCATGGTCCTACCCTAACGAACGATCGTTCGCAAGGCAAGCCTCTTACGGCAACCCGGGTTCTGGTGGTCGTATGAGGCACTTTCGGCGCACCGGTTTGCGGCTCGAGCCTCAGTCGCGACCGAACCGATCGAACTCAGCGTCGAGATCGACGCCGTCCTCGGAGGCGGCGGCCAAGATCCGACCGACTTCGATCGTCCCGTTCGAGGGCGGAGCGATGTCCGGTCGTTCCACGGCCGAACGGAGATCCCACTCGTCGGGGCGGACCGTCTCCACCTCACCCCACTCGATCGGGACTGCCACCGTTGCCGGAGCAGTCACCCGCACCGACCACGGGCAAACGATCGACTGCGCCCACCGGTTGCGGAGCCAATCGACGAACACTCGGCCTCGGCGATTCTTCTTGAGGAACTCGACGGTGGCGATGTCCGGATGGCGGACGGTGATCAGGCCGGCGAGTGCCCGCGAGACCTGGCCAGCAGCCTCGTAGTCCAACCCGGTGACCGGTATCCAGACATGGAATCCGCGCTTGCCGGATGTGACCGGTCTTCCGCCGAGATCGAACTCTTCGAGCAGGTCGCGCACCGCCAGCGCCACGCGACGGACACCGTCGAGGTCGTCCCGCTCCGGATCCAGATCGAGCACCACATGGGTCGGATGCTCCAGGTCGGGCGAGGCCGCCGTCCACACGTGGAAGGAGATCGTTCCCTGGTTGGCGAGTTCGGCCAGCCCGATCGGATCTCGTATCACGGCGTGGACGACCGTCCCGTCGGACTTGGGGACTTCGACCCGCTCGATCCGATCGGAGAAGTGCGCCGAGGCGTGCTTCTGGTAGAAGCCCTTCTCACCCACCCCGTTCGGATGCCGTTCCAGGGTCAGCGGACGCCCACGGATCCACGGGAGCATCCGATCGGCCACCGTCTCGTAGAAGGCGACCAGGTCCGCCTTGGTGTATCCCGGCTGGGGGAACATCACCTTGTCCGGGTTGGAAACCTCCACACCCTGATCCTGACACGGATAGTCCGCAGCCGGGGCGCGGACGGCTCGTTACCCTCCACATGTCCATGACCTACGACATTCAGCAGATCGAAACCAAGTGGCAGGACCGGTGGGAAGCCGACCGGGTCTTCAACGTTTCCGAGGACTCCGACCGCCCCAAGTTCTACAACCTGCAGATGTATCCGTATCCGTCTGGCGACCTGCACATGGGTCATCTGCGGAACTACACCTACGTCGACCTGCTCACCCGCTACCGCAGGATGCAGGGGTACAACGTCCTCGCCCCGATGGGATGGGACAGTTTCGGGCTTCCCGCCGAGAACGCGGCGATCAAGACCGGCATCCACCCCCGGGAATTCACCGAAACCCAAATCGCCCGCATGAAGGCGCAGCTACGCCGGCTGGGAGCGGTGTATGACTGGGATCGAGAGCTCGCCTGTCACACTCCCGAGTACTACCGGTGGGACCAGTGGTTGTTCCTGGAGTTGTACGACCGAGGACTCGCCTACAAGCGCAATGCGCCGGTCAACTGGTGTCCGGTGGACCAGACGGTGCTCGCCAACGAGCAGGTGGTCGACGGCCACTGCGAACGCTGCGGAGCGGTGGTCGAGAAGCGGGACCTCGACCAGTGGTTCTTCAAGATCACCGAATACGCCCAACGCCTGCTGGACGACCTCGACCAGCTCGACGACTGGCCGGACCGGGTGCGAACCATGCAGCGCAACTGGATCGGCCGGTCCGAAGGCTGCACCTTCACCATGCAGGTGGCCGGCACCGATCTCTCCTTCGACGTGTACACCACCCGGCCCGACACCGTGTTCGGGATGACCTTTGCGGTGCTCGCTCCCGAGCATCCGCTGGTCGACCGGCTCGTCACCGGTGCCGACAACGAAGCCGAGGCGCGGGCCTACATCTCGGCGGCAGGAAGGATGTCAGAGATCGACCGGCAGGCGGAAGGAGACAAGACCGGTGTGTTCACCGGTCATTACGCCGTCAACCCGGTCGACGGACGTCGAGTGCCGATCTGGATCGCCGACTACGTGCTGATGGGATACGGCACCGGAGCGATCATGGCGGTGCCCGGTCAGGATCAGCGGGACTGGGATTTCGCACGGAAATACGGCATCGACATCATCCGCACGGTCCAACCACCGCAGGACTTCCAAGGCGAGGCCTACACCGGCGACGGACCGGCTATCAACTCGGGGTTCCTCGACGGCATGCAAATGGACGAAGCCAAGGCGACGATCATCGCCTGGTTCGAGGAGCAAGGCGTCGGCCGTGGCACCGTCAACTTCAGGCTGCGAGATTGGCTGATCTCCCGCCAGCGGTATTGGGGCTGCCCGATCCCGATGATCACCTGCCCGGTGGACGGTGTGGTTCCCGTACCGCGTGACGCGTTGCCGGTGATCCACCCCGACGTGGAGGACTACGCCCCGGCGGGCCGCTCACCGCTGGCCGCGGTCGACAGCTTCGTCAACACCGAGTGCCCCAAGTGTGGCGGCCCGGCGAAACGTGAGACCGACACCATGGACACCTTCGTCGACTCGTCCTGGTACTACCTGCGTTTCTGTGACGCCGGGAACGAGCAGGCGATCTTCGACCCTGAGAAGGCCGGATATTGGATGGCGGTGGATCAGTACATCGGGGGAGTGGAACATGCGGTGCTCCACCTGTTGTACGCCCGGTTCATCACCAAAGTCCTGCACGACATCGGCATGGTCGAGGTGACCGAGCCCTTCAAGGCCCTGTTCACCCAGGGCATGCTGGTCAAAGACGGGGCGAAGATGTCGAAGTCGAAAGGCAACGTGGTGTCTCCCGAGGACTACTACGCCGACTACGGCGCCGACGCCATCCGTCTGTTCGAACTGTTCATCGGTCCGCCCACCGACGACGCCATCTGGTCCGACAACGGCGTGGAGGGAACCGCCCGGTTCCTCGACCGGGTGTGGCGAATGGCGACGGGTGCAGTCGGAAGCATCGAAGACAGACCATCCACCGATGCGGACCGGGAGGTGTTGGCCGAAGCGCACCGCATGGTTGCCAAGGTCACCGAAGACATCGACCGGTTCTCGTTCAACACGGCCGTTGCTCACCTGATGACCTTCGCCAACACGCTGCAGGCGGGCTTGCGCGAAGGCTTGTCCGACGAGGTCCATCGTGAGGCGATTCGCCTGATGCTCCTGCTGTTGTCGCCGATGGCCCCTCACATGAGCCACGAGCTGTGGGAACGACTCGGGTTCGGCACGATGCTCGCCACCGAGAGTTGGCCGGTGGCAGACCCCGATCTGGTAGCTCGGGATGTCGTCACGATGGTCATCCAGGTAAACGGCAAGGTGCGGGACCGACTCGAGGTCGAAGCCAACATCGACGCCGCAGAAGCCGAGCGACGGGCTCTGGCGTCGCCCCGGGTCCAGGAGTGGATCGACGGTCAGCAGGTACGAAAAGTCGTCTCTCGTCCCCCGAACATCGTGAACGTGGTGGTCGACTGACGATGTCACTCGGTCCGCATCTCGAGCGGGCCGGTCTCGACCGGACGACAGTGGCCAGACTGGTCGGACCGCTCGACTTCGAACGAATCGTGGTGAGTCCAGCTCCCGCAGTGATGCGTCGACTGTGGCTCGGTCCGGTCGCGGCGATGACGCTGGGTCGGAGGATCTTCCTGGGGGAAGACAAGCACTCGCCGACCGAATTCCGGCGCCTCCTCGTCCACGAGTTGGTGCACGTCCGTCAGTGGCGACAGGCGGGCGCCACAGGGTTTGTTCGCCGGTACATCGGCGACTACCTCAGAGGACGGCTTGGGGGATCAGGCCACGAGGACGCATACCGAAACATCCGTTACGAAGCCGAGGCTCGACGCATTTCCCAAATGGTGTGAGCCGGTGGTTCGGCACCGGAGCGACGAACTGGCCGCTGTCGTCAGGTGATCACGACACCGCTGAGGTCGGTCGTGTTCGGCGGATAGCGAAGGTCGAGTGACTCCAAGGTGCGGATGAGAATCGAACTGACGACGAGGTCGCGGTACCACTTGCGGTCGGCGGGCACCACGAACCACGGCGCATGGTCGGTCGAGGTCTTTTCGAGCATGTCGGTGTAGGCGCGCTGGTAGTCGTCCCAGCGCTCTCGCTCGGCCAAATCGCCGACGTTGAACTTCCAGTGCTTGGTTGGGTCGTCCAAACGGGCTTGCAGACGTTCCGCCTGTTCGGCCTTCGAGATGTGCAGGAAGACCTTCACGATCGTCGTCCCCTCCTCGGCGAGGAGCCGCTCGAATTCGGTGATGTGGCCGTACCGCCGAGCCCAGGTGGCCTGGTCGACCAATTCTTTCACCCGAACGATCAGAACGTCCTCGTAGTGACTGCGGTTGAAGATCACGATCTCGGCGTCCTTCGGCACCTGGGCGTGGATTCGCCACAAGTAGTCCCGTGACAGCTCCTGGTGCGTTGGTGCTTTGAACGCCGCCACCCGCACGCCGGCAGGGTTCACTCCGCGGAAGACCCGCTTGATCGTTCCGTCCTTGCCCCCCGTGTCGGTGGCCTGCAGAACCAGCAGCAGACGATGACGTCCGTCTGCATGGAACAACTCGTGGAGATCGGACAGGCGGGACGTCATCTCTCGCCGGAGATCCTTGCCCTCCCTCTTTCCCCCTCGGTACGAGCCCGTTGACCGGGTGTCGATGGAGGAGAGATCCACCCTCGAGCCAGGACGAACGCGATATGGGTCGATGTCGATCAACATCGGTCCAACCTACCTGGGGTCTGGACCTCGAGCCCCGGCATGGGTACCTGTACGGCCGGGTGGTCGGAGAGGTCGTTGTCTGAATCGCGTTGAGTCCGCGGCGCTGGTCGCGGCCGGTCTGGCCGTGACGCTGGCCGGATGGTGGTGGGTGTCGAGTCCGGAACCGGACCGTCTCGACGCGCCCGTGGCGGTGGTGGAGCCCGCCCCTTCTCGTGCCGAGGATCAGGCCGACATCGTCGTCCATGTGGCTGGCGCCGTCGCCCGTCCCGGTGTGGTCCGACTCTCGCCTGGTGCCCGGGCGATCGACGCCATCGAGGCCGCGGGAGGCGCGACCCACGATGCCGATCTCTCTGGTGTGAACCTCGCTGCCGAAGTCCTCGACGGATCCCAACTGCGAGTGCCGCGACACGGCGATCAGGGCCGTACGGAGATAGCGGACGACGACGCTCCCCTGGTCGTCAACCAGGCCACGGAGGCCGACCTCGAGGCCCTGCCCGGGGTCGGACCGGTGCTCGCCGGACGTATCGTCGCCCATCGCGACCAACACGGCCCGTTCTCCGAGGTCGAGGACCTGCTCGATGTCCCAGGGATCGGAGAGTCCATCCTCGCCCGGCTGCGCCCGCACATCCGGATTCCGTGAGCGAAACGTCGTGGACCGCCATGTTGGTCGCGGGTGCGGCATGGGTCGGCGTCAGCCGGTCACCGTGGTGCCTCGCCGGCCTGGCGTGTGGGGTCTTCTTCCTCAGGCATCTGGTCACGGCCCGCAAGGTGTTTCTCGTGGGGCTCGCCCTCGTCGCCGGAACCTTGGCGGGTCTCGCGGCAGACCGACCACCGCACGCGCTCAGTGCCGGATCGGTCAGTCTGGAAGGTTCAGTCAGGGTCGAACTCGATACGAACTGGGGATGGGCCGCAGTGGTCCAATCTGACCACGGACGGGTCTTGATCCAGGCGGACGAAGAGCCGGACGGGGAGTGGATCGCGGTCGACGGGGTGGCCGACGGCGTGGTTCGCCGTGTGGTCGGGAGGTGGGTCGCGTCGACGGTCGATGCTCGAAGGATCACCACACCGTCGCCGCCCGGATTCCATCGCCGTGCCGCCGATGCGATGCGGGAACGGATCGTCGATCGAGTGAACCCGACCCACGGCGACGAACGCGCTCTCCTGTTGGGCTTTCTCGTAGGCGACACGAGACACCTGTCCAGCGTCACGTCCGAGGAGATGCGGCGAGCCGGCTTGTCGCATCTCGTGGCGGTGTCCGGCTCGAATGTCGCCCTCTTCTTGACCGGTCTCGCGGTGATGGCCGCACCGTTAGCCATCCACCCCGCCGGTCGGGTTTTCATGGTCGTGAACGGACTGCTCATGTTCGGGACGTTGACCCGCTGGGAGCCCTCGGTGATCCGGGCGTCTGCCATGGCTGGTCTCGTCTCGGTCGGCCGGTTCGTCGGGGTTCCCTTCGAGCCGGCAACGGCACTGGCGATCGTTGCCGGTTCGGCAGTGATCATCGACCCTTCGTTGGCGCGGGCCGTCGGATTCCAACTGTCGGTCGTGGCGACGGCCGGACTGTTGATCGGCGCACGTCTCGTGCCTGCGACCAACCCGGTCACCCGTCTGTTGGGAGCGACGATCAGCGCCCAGTTGGCGGTGGCACCCTTGTTGTTGGCGGTGTTCGGTTCGGTGCCGGTTCTTTCGCCGGTGGCCAACCTGGCGGCCATTCCACTCGTCACCGTCGCGACGATCGCCGGGGGTGTGGGCGCCCTGTTCGGGGTGGTACCGCTGGTCGGCCTGGCGAGCTGGCTGGCTGGCCTGGTCATGACCATCGCCCGGGTGGCGGCTCCGTGGCCCCAAGTGGGTTGGGCTGGTGCGGTGGCGGTCGGTCTCGCCGCGGTGGCGTTCTGGAAACTCCGCACATGGAGGTGGCCGCTAGCGGTGGTCGCGGCGGGAGCCATGGCGATCGCGGTCCTTCCCTCGGCAGATGTTCCGGAACGGGGCGTGCTGTTCCTCGACGTCGGGCAGGGCGACGCCATCGTGGTCGAGCTATCGGGGTTCACGATCCTCGTCGACGGTGGCCCCGATCCGGTCCGGCTGTTGGATCGGCTACGGCACCATGGGATCGGGGAGATCGATCTCGTCGTTGCCACCCACGTCCATGCGGATCACGTGGCGGGTCTGACCGGTCTGCTCGGCCGGGTACCGGTGGCGGAGATCTGGGCCGCCTTCGATCCTCATTCCACCCCGGCTGCTCAGACGTTCATGGCGGCAGCGGCTCGACATGGTGTGAAGCTGACCCGACCGAACGTGGGAGATCGCATCCGCCTGGGGTCCGACACCGTCGAGGTGCTGGGACCGCTCCGCCGGTACGACGGACCCAACGATCAGTCGATCGTGTTGCTCGTGGAGTCTGCCGGTGTCCGAACGCTGTTGGCGGGCGACCTCGAAACGGCGGCGCAGGCGGAGCTCCGGGTGGATCGGGTCGACGTCTTGAAGGTGCCGCACCAGGGGGCGGCGACGTCCTCGGCTCGCTGGCTCGCCGACCACAGCGGTGTCGTTGCAGTCGTCAGTGTCGGTCCCAACATGTTCGGCCATCCCGCAGAATGGGTGATCCGAGAACTTGAAACGGCAGGAGCCCGTGTCTACCGCACCGATCGCGACGGTGATGTTGTGGTCGACTTCGAACAGATCGCGGATCTACGCGGCTGACTCGAGTGACCGGATCAGGTCGTCGACGATGGCCTCGTCCCCAGGGATGGTCGCCACCCGTACCTGGGTTGCGGTGCCGATCCGAGCACGGACCTCACGGTCGAGGTTGTTCGCCACCGTCTGTGCTCCGATCCCCCCGGTCTCGGGAAGAACCATGATCAGCCGGTGCGCGCCGTCCCCGTCGTCGATGTGGGCGACACGGTCGGACGACCGGACGCCGTGTGCGATGGCTGCCCCGAGTTGGCGGAGCGTGGAAGCCACGATCTTCTCGCCGACACCGGCGGGAAGCTCGAAACGGCACTCGACCACCGACACGATCTTCTCGTAGCGCACTGCCCGTGCTCGCTCCGTGTCGAGGGCCGCCAATGCCGCCCGGGCGTTGCCGAGTCCGGTGGCGTCGTCGATTTCGTCGTGCAGTTCGAGCTTGTCGATGGCGGCCTGCAGCTGCTCGGCCGCCCATCCGCCGATCCCGCCGAACACCAGATAGCCGATGACCCGGGATGCCAGCGTTCCGAAAAGCGGGCCGATCCCGACGACGGCGAGGGCGCTCCACCGCATGGCCACGTATCCCGCCGCGGCGAGAGCACCGGTCAGGAGCCCCGCCTTCCACCCGAAGAACAGAAACGCCACGAACACGGGGGCGAACGCCACGGTCGCGGTGATCTCCACCGGGTCGACTTCTCGCAGGACCATCGTCAGCACGACCAATCCGATGATCAGAAGGCCGACGAGAAGAGTGATGTCGCGTGCGCGGCGCAGGCTCATGGTTCGTGGTGATGCCATCGGCCAGCGAGTGTACGCGCCGGATCGGTCGTTGACATGGATCACGCGGACGCCGACACTGCGCCCATGCCCGCCCTCGTTCGGAGTCGTCTCGCCCTGGTGGCCCTCTTCGTGGTCTTCCTGATCCCGGTGACGCAGTCGACACTGCGCGGACTCACCCATGTGTTGTCGTGCACCGAGCGGGTCGACACCCCCTTCCAGGTGGTGCTTCTCGAAGACGAGGAGCCGATCGTGACCGGTTCGTCGGTCATCACCGCCGACGAAGATCCAACACTCTGCGGGGGACTGGCCGTACAGATCGGCGCTGGCCCGTCGGAAACAGGCGACATCGACGTGATCGTGTCGGTTTCCAATGAGTCTCCCAACGACTGGTACGGGACTGTCGAGATCGACGTCGTCGGTGTGCGAGTCCCGGTAGACATCGGGAGAATCGACGCCGGGGAGACCGCCGAAGAGCGGATCGCCCTGTCCCTTCCGGACGGTGTGACCGAGTTCGGCGGGTCGCTGCTCGTCGGGCCGTGACGTCACATCCGAGCGGTACGCTCGCCAGGTGATCCTTCACGTCTCCGGTCCTTCCAATGCCGGTCCCGGCGAACGCCTGGCGATGCTCGCCAAGGCCAGCGCGTTCCTCGCCGACACCGACGAGGTCGTCCGGATCGACGTTCCCGGACGTGGCGGGGGAGAGGAAGGCTCCGGGACGGTTCGGGCAGAAATCGAGCCTGCCATCCCGGTACTGCAGTCCGCTTCCTTGTTCGGTGGCGTCTCCGGGTTGGAGATCGTCGACGCCCAGCAACTGACTGCTGACGAAGCCAAGGTTCTCGCCGAACTCGTCGAAGCGATGGACGACTCTGCGGTCGCTTTGGCAGTGGTCGCCGCCGGATCCGTGCCGTCTGCGCTTGCCAAGGTGCTGAAGGCACGCGCCGAGGTCGTGACGATCAAGAAGATGCGTGAGCGCGACAGTCAGCAATGGCTGATCGAAGAGGTCCGTTCCCGACGTCTCGCCATCGACGCCGAAGGGATCGAGGCCTTGGTCCAGCGGTTCGGGACGGACACCGCGTCGATCGGGCAGGCGCTCGACCAGCTATCCGATGCAGGTCAGAAGATCACCGCAGAGATGATCAAGGACCGGTTTCGCAATCGACCCAACGAGCCGACGTGGCTGTACACCGATGCGGTGACCCGTGGAGACTCGGGCGAGGCCCTCCGCCGCCTGGGTGACCTGCTCGTCCACACGCATCCGCTGGTGCTGCTGAGTGCGTTGGAGAGCGAGGTCCGGCGCCGGGCGCTCGCTCTTTCGTCAGCCGACATCGACGAGTTCCGACAGCACATGGGAGCGCGTGCCAACGATCGGTCGGTCGAATATCTGTGGCGGAATCGGGCTAAGACGAAGGATTCCAGCCTGCGCTCGGCGATCGATGCTCTGGTGCGGGCCGATCGCATTCTCAAGTCGGCTCCGGAGCCTCTCCACCGGGTGACGATGGAACGGCTCACCGTGGCGATGTCCCGCTGGATGGCTGGTCGCTAGAAGAGATGACCGCCCCCCTGGCCCGCCAGAGGCGGGCCTGTCCCCCCAACGTCGCTTCGCGACTGGGGGGACAGAGATGTAGGAGCCCGCCAAACGAGGTGAGGACTCTCGGCCTCCCCCCAACGTGGCTTCGCTCCGGGGGGACAGCGCCAGAGAGAACATCCTCAACATTCTCTCCCCCCAGCGCAGCGTTGGGTCTCTCCTATGTCAAGCGGCTCGTGTTTGGGTGTGTTGTTGGTGTTGGACGAGGGTGGTGTAGATCACGTTGGCGAGGCGTCGCTTCAGAACCCGGTAGGCGTGTTTCTTGGTGCGTCCGTCGCCGCTGTGCCGGGCGATGATCGCCTGGGCGGGTGGATAGTCCCGGGCCTGGGTGACCGCGATGCGATGCAACGCGGCGTTGACCTGCCGGTTCCCGCCCCGGTTCAACCGGTACACGTTCTGGTTCCCTGAGGAGGCAGGTATCGGAGCCGACCCAGCCCACATGGCAAACGCGTCCCGGCTCTTGAACCGGGTGATATTCCCGATCTCCCCGATCAGCTTGGCAGCGGTCAACGGTCCCACCCCACGCAGATCCAACAAGAACCGGGCAATCTTCTTCACCCGCCGAGTGATCTCGGATTTCAACTGGTTGATCCGGACCGTGGCCTGACGGATCAACGTGACCAGCTCGGCACACAACGACGCCGTGTGCGGATCATGCCGGCCGTCAGCCAGCCACGCCAACACCCGGTCAGCCCCAGCCAACGACGACAACGACCCCGGCTGATACTCCGGATCCAACTCATGCAAGAACCAGCGCACCCGATTCTGCATCGCAGTCCGATGCCCCACCATCTGTTCCCGATGATCCACCAACTGGCGAAGCTGCCGAGACGGCCCATCCAACACTGCGATCGGTAGATCAGGATTCGCCAGCGCCGCCCGTGCCACCGCCAGAGCATCAATCTCATCAGACTTCCCCGCAGCCCGCACCATCTTCCGAGTCCGGGCCGTCAACGCCGGCGGCACCCGAGACACACACTGACCCACCGCCAGCAGATCCCGCTCCAACCGCACCGTCACATGCCGGCAATCCTCCACCGCCCACCGGCACTGCTCGAACCGGGCCGCCCACCGCACCAACTTCAAATGACCCTCACTCGTCGCCGGAACCGTCACCGACCCCAACCGGCGTCCCGCCTCGTCCACCGCCACCGCCGTATGCGTCTTCTTGTGCGCGTCGATCCCAATGACCACCATCATCCTCGCTCCTTTCCTCAACACGGACAGGGGTCTGCGTCAGGAACCGGGACCGGCGGGCAAACCTCAGTCGAGGGGGAGCCACTCTCCTATCAAGCCACACCGGCCCGGTTCCTCACGCCAAACCGGCCAGGAGCGGCAACACCCAACACAGCCACACCCGAAAGCGGGCAGGGGAGACAAGAGCCAACCCCCGGCCGGCACCCCCATCATCACACTGAGGGGAGACAGCCGAGCGCAGCGAGGCAGAGGGGGGCCTTCCCACTGGGCGTAACCTGCCCTCCATCGACGAAAAGGACAGGGCCATGTCGCGAGTTTCACAGCGGGTCGGAGCGATCTCCGAGTCGGCCACCATGAGGATCAGCAACCGAGCCAAGGAGCTGGCCGCGGCCGGACGTCCGGTGATCTCCTACGGTGCCGGCGAACCCGACTTCGCCACACCGAACCACATCGTGGAGGCCGCGCTCCAGGCCGCCCGGGACCCGAAGAACCACAGGTATTCCGCCAACGCCGGTCTCCCCGAGCTCCGGGAGGCGATCGCCGCCCGGATGTCGGCCGACGACGGGTTGGACATCGACCCATCACAGGTGCTGGTGACCAACGGAGGCAAGCAGGCAGTGTTCCAGACGATGGCCGCCCTCCTCGACCCGGGTGACGAGGTGCTCATTCCCGCCCCGTACTGGGTGACCTATCCGGAGGCGGTGAAGCTGGCCGGTGGCGTCCCGGTGGTGGTTCCCACCTCGGTGACCGCCGGGTTCAAGCGACCGTCGAACAGCTGGAGGCAGCTCGTACGCCTCGCACCAAGGCGATCATGTTCGTCTCGCCGTCGAACCCCACCGGGGCGGTCTACGACCCGGCCGAGACCAGGGCGCTCGGTGAATGGGCTGCCGCCCACGACATCTGGGTACTGAGCGACGACATCTATCAGTATCTGGTCTACGGCGAGGTTCGGTTCACCTCGCTGCCTGGGGTCACCCCCGAACTCGGTGACCGGTGGGTCGTCATCCACGGGGTTTCCAAGACCTACGCCATGACCGGATGGCGGGTGGGATGGATGGCGGGACCTCCCGATGTGATCCGCGCTGCGGCCAATCTGCAATCGCACGCCACATCCAACGTCGCCAACGTGAGCCAGCGCGCCGCGTTGGCAGCGCTCACCGGTCCGAGTGCGCCGGTGGAGGACATGCGTCGGGCATTCGACCGGCGACGCCGAACCATGCATGCGATGCTCGAGTCGATGGACGGCGTGACGTGCGCAGAGCCGGGCGGCGCCTTCTACTGTTTTCCGTCGTTCGAGGAGATCATCGCCTCGGGCCGGTTCGCGTCGAGCATCGACCTGTGCGAAGCCGCCCTGGACGGGGCTGACGTAGCCCTGGTTCCCGGCGAGGCTTTCGGTGCCCCCGGTCACGCCCGCCTCTCCTACGCGCTGTCCGACGCGGACCTGGTCGAAGGTCTCGAACGGCTCCGCCAGTTTCTCGACTGAACGTCGACAAACCTAGGGTCGATACTCCTGGAGCCGCAGGGGGTGCGATGACGGATGTGAAAGCGATGGTGCTGGTCGAACCCCGCCGGCTGACCGCGTCCTCGCTTCCCGGTCGCACGATCGAAAAAGGCGGCTGGCTGGCGGTCGAAGCCACTGGCCTCTCCGGCCTGGAAGTGCAGGCGTGGCGCGGCGACAACGGCAACCTCATCTACCCGCTGATCCCCGGCAGCCAGATCGTCGGCCGGATCGCGTCGCGAGGAGCCGGCGACCTCCCCGAGGTGGGAACCCGGGTACTCGTCGAGCCGCTGATCCGCTGTGGCGATTGTGCCGCTTGTCAAAGCGGTCTGTCCTCTTGTGTTTCCCGCCGGCCTCTCAACATGTACGGGCAACTGCCGTCGACCGAGGGTCCGGGCCTGTGGGGAGGGCTGGCCGAGCGGGTGTATCTCGACCCTCGCGCCGTGGTTCACCCGATCACCGACGACATCCAGGCCGAAGTCGCCACCTTCGCCCACCCGCTGGCCTCCGGATACACCTGGGTGCAGCAACTGGCGGACCTCCAACCGGGCGAGTCGGTGCTCATCCTCGGACCCGGACCTCGGGGACTGTCGTGCGTGCTCGCCGCCCAAGCAGCCGGCGCCGGCTGGATCGGAATCAGCGGCCTCGATCACGACGCCGACCGCCTCGATCTGGCTAATCGACTCGGAGCGAACCTCACCGTCAACGTCGACCTCGACGACCTGGGCATGGCAGTCGCCGGATCGCTCGGAACGCGTCCCGATGTCGTGATCGACGTCACCTCCAACGATCCCGAGGCGATCTACACCGGCTTCGACCTCGTGCGGTCCGGCGGACGGGTGATCCTCGCTTCGACCAAGGGAAACCGCCCGCTGCAGGCATTGTTCTCCGACATCATCATCGCCAAGGAACTCTCGATCCGGGGTGCACTCGGCGCCACCAGCGAGGCATACACCTGGGCGTGTCGACAACTGGAGTGCGACCCGCGCATCGACGACATGGTCAGCCACCAGTTCCCGCTGGACGAGTCGAATCGGGCAATCCAGGCCACCGCCGGGCTGCTCGGTCACGACGAACTCATCTCCGTGGCGGTCACGTTCTGAACGAGCGCAGGGCCACCGCCGGCTGGGTGGTCTACGACCTGGCCAACACGATCTTCGCTCTCGGAGTCGTCGGTCTCTACTTCCCGGACTGGCTCACCCGTCAAGGCCTCACCGACTCGTCCCTCGCCATCACCCAGTCGGTGGCTGGTGCCTGCGTCATCTTCCTCGCTCCCTGGATAGGGGCACGGTCGGATGCAATCGGCCGCCGTCTCCCCGCCCTCATAGGCACCACGCTGGTGGCGGTCGCCGCCACGGCGGGACTCACATGGGGACCGGCGACGATCACCTTCGTCCTCTTGGGCATCGCGCTGGTGGCGGTCAACACCGGCTCGGTCGTCTACGACGCCCTCCTCCCGGTGGTGGCGAGCCCCGAACGGCAAGGCCGAATCTCGGGTTTAGGAGTCGGCGTCGGATACATCGGATCCTTCATCGGGGTGGGAATCGGAGCCTTGACCCTCGACGTCTTCGGGCTCGGCGACGGGCTCACCTTCGTCGCTCTCGCCGTCGGGTTCCTGCTGTTCTCGATTCCGACATTCGTGCTCGTCCGTGAACCACGACCCGACCGGGTCACAGAATCGCCTCGACTGCGTGGGGTCGTCACCGGCCTGATCGCCTCGTGGGGACGGGCCCGCCGTCATCCCGACGTGGTTCGCTTCCTCCTGTCGCGCTTTCTGTACACCGACGCCATCAACACCCTGATCGGCGGCTTCCTCACGATCTTCGCCCTGGAGGAGTTGGGTCTGGACCGCCAGGGCTCCCAATCTCTCCTCCTGGTCGCGATCGCCACCGCGATCATCGGAGGAATCGGAGGCGGTCGCCTGGTCGAGCGGCTGGGTGCGGTGCGAGCGTTGCGCCTCGCCCTCCTGGGATGGATCGCCGCCATCCTTCTCGGGGTCTTCGCCGCGGTCGGAGACCTGCCCTCTCTGGCCGGAGGCATCGGAGCTCTGGGCGGGTTGGCATTGGGAGCCACCTGGGCGGCAGACCGGGTGGTGATGATCCGGGTGTCGCCTCCGGAGCATCTCGGCGAGTTCTACGGCCTCTACGCCACCGTGGGACGCTTCGCCACGATCCTCGGCCCGCTGGTCTGGGCGCTGATCGTGGACGGACTCGGGTGGGGCAGGAACACCGCCATGCTCGCCCTGGCCGGGTTCGTAGCCGGGGGTCGTGCCTTGGCCGGACGGGTGCTGAACGCTGCCGAACCGCGGGCCGTCTAGATCGTCTCCTCCGAGGCCCGGGTGCGGGCGGCCATCAGCATGCGCTCTTCGACCGCGTAGGGAATCGGCAGGTCGCGAATCTCGTCGTGCCGGGTGACGAGACGTCTTCCGATCTCGGCGAACCAGGTGTCGTTGTGGACCCGCCACGGCCACCGAACCAGTCCCGATCGGGCACCGACGATGCCTCCGCACACCGCGCCGGCCGCACTCCCCCCTTCGGCGGCGGCGAGTTCGATCAAACGGATCGGCTCGGCCGGCTTGCATGCCCCCAACACGATCCCAAGCACCGCCGCCCCCACGCCATGGACGGAGTCGAAGACTGCGCGGGCTTCGGCGACGATCTCCTCGGGAGTTGCCGTCGCCGACCGAGCCAGACGGCGTAGCCCGACGGGTACCGACCGTACGGCAGCCACGTCGCCGAAGCGATAAGGCTCGTCCTCGATCATTCGGACGGCGGCATCGGCGGTTTCCGCCGCACCCAACACCAGGTCTCCCCCCACCTGCACGAAACACGATCCGGCCACCGCACCCGCCACCGCTGCGGCGGCGACCGCCGAGCTGGCGTCGAGATGGGTGATGCGCGCTGCGTTCACCGCCGAAACGACCAGTCGATCAGGCTCTCGTCGATGGAACACACCGATCGGCACGCTGCGGGCGGCAGGCTCGCTCGACGCCAACGCCGAGACAGTCGGCGATCCGCGGGCGGCGGATCGGAGCCACTCCTCGAAGGCTTCCGACGGAGCTCGATAGGTGAACCTTCCTCCCTCCCCGCCCGCCAGTTCCAGCAGCTCCTGGGCGAGTTCGTCACGTTCGACGCCGGGACGAGTGAGGAGGTGATAGGCGATGACCGTCGACGCCTGAGTGATTGCCGAATACGAGGTGGGGTCGGCGCTCCCGGCGACATCGCCCGCGGCGGCGGCGAGCACTGCTCCAGCCCCTTCGTCCACCGGCAGCGAAAACAACGGGCGGTTCGGGTCGGCGACACGCGGGATCTGGGCGGACATGTCCTCGCCAAACTAGTTCGACGGGTCAGGGACCACCGGCTTATCCACCTCTGACCGTCGCACGGCGGTCAACGGTGCGGAGCACAACTAGCCTGCGCCGTCCGTGTCCTCCGCCTTGCTCATCGCCAACCCGGCCGCATCCCAGTTCACCGGAGGCCTCCACCGTTCGGCGATGCGCACCTTGGCTCGATCCCACGACATTCGCGCCATCTGGCCGCAGAGTGCGGAACACTCCCGGATCGCCGCCCGGGATGCCGCCCGATCCGGCGTCGGCCTCGTGATCGCGATGGGCGGAGACGGCATCGTCCACCACGTCGCTCAGGGCCTGGCCGACACCGAAGGCGTCTTGGGGATCATCCCGGCAGGCACCACCAACGTCGTCGGGCGCCTCGTCGGCGTCCCCCACCGCCCCAAGGATGCCATCAGGATGCTCGCCGACGATCATGGCACCATCGAGGCACCCACTGTCGAAGTGCATGGGGACGGGCCGGATGACGGCTGGACGGCGCGGGCGGTGTTCTCACTCGGCGTCGGACCCGACGCACTGGTCGTGGCGGCGGCGGAAACCGAGCCATACCGCAAGTACCGGTTCGGGTCGATCCACTATGCCCGCACGGCGGTCGGCACGGTGTGGCGCGATCTGAGGAAGCAGAAACCCGATCTGACCGTCTCCACCCACACCACCAGACGCGGGATCGGAGCGATGGTCCAGTTCCACTCGGCGTACACCTACTTCGGCCGAGTCCCGCTCCGCCTCGACTCCCAGGACCCCGCACCGATGTCGGTGCTGACGATCGAACGACTTCCGCTGCGCCGGGCTCCGGCGATCCTCCGGCGCGCCGCCAGTGGATCACTCGACCGTGTGAAAGGCCTCCATCTCGATCGGGGAGTCGATTCCTTCACCATCGAGGCCGACGTGGCGGTCCAGGTGCAGATGGACGGCGAGCACTACGGGACGGTGCGCAGACTCACCGCACTGTCCAGACCGGCCAGCCTGCGGATCGCCGTCCCCCGCTGACTCACTCGAGGATGTCCCCGCGCACCACGGTCATGTGCGGGAACGGGATTTCGATTCCCTCGGAGTCGAGACGGTTCTTGATCCGGCGGAGCGCTTCTCGTTTGACCAGCCATCGGTCGTTGGCCGTGACTTTCATCACCGCCCGAATCTTGACTGCCGAGTCGCCCAACGAGTCCACTCCCAGCACCTCAGGGGACTCGAGGATCATCGACGACCACTCGTCGGACTCCTGAAGCCGGGTGAGTTCGTCGCTGATCACCTGAATCGTCCGGTCGACCGACTCCTTGTAGGCGATTGCCACGTCCAGCACCACCTGGGCGAACTCTTGGGTGAGGTTGGTCGCCACCTTGATCTCCCCGTTGGGGATGTAGTGGACGTTCCCGTCCAGATCGCGCAGGACGGTGACTCGAGGCCGGATGTCGACCACCGCCCCGGCGACATCGGCGAGTTTGACCACATCGCCGATGTGGTATTGGTCTTCGGCGAGGATGAAGAACCCGGCGATCACATCCTTCACCAGGCTCTGGGCTCCGAAGCCTACGGCGACACCCACCGCCGAACCCACTGCCAGGAGCGGAGTGAGCGGCAGCCGCCAGACGGCTGCGATCATCAGCACCAGGAGAACGACGAGCACGACCAGCAGCAAACGGCGGGCCATCGACCACAGCGTCCGTGCCCGGGCACCAGCCTCCGGCCCGCGTGCCTCGAGTCTGTCGATCGTCCGGTTCGCCACCCGGGCTGAGAACAGCCACAGCACCACGATCCCCACCACGACGAACGCGGTCTGGGCTACTTGTGTCCCGTTCTCGTTGAAGAACTCCTCCATCACGTCTCCTCGAATCTCGAAATGGCCAACATCAGTTCGGTGTGGACCGCACCCGGCGCGGACCGCTCCCGCAGCATGGTGCGCAGCGGACGCCCCACCCTGCGCTCCAGTTCGGCCGACGCCAAATCCGCCGTCCGGCGGCTGGCCAGTGCTCGGTCGATCCGGGCCCTGGCCGACCGGACGATCCCACGACGGAGAAGAATCACCCCGACCAGTCCGGCCACCACGAGCAGGACACCCGGTGTGATCCGACCGTTCGATCGAGCGGCGTCGATCACCCGGGCGACCCCGACTGCGCCCAGTGCGATCATCGAGTAGGTCGCCAACCGGACCTTCGACCACCACCGTGGAGGGTCGGGCAAGGGCACCGCCGTGGCCGTGGCCAGGTGGTTGGCGATGCCGGCAACATCGTGGTCGACATCAGGGGCGGCCTCGAAGAGGTGAGCACGACTCGCCGCGTCGAGCCGCTCGCCGGTTTCGACGATCACCGCGCGAATGGGTGCGGCGGCAGCCACTCCAACCCGGACGCCGGTGGCGTCCAGAACCCGGGTGGGTGTGCGACTGGGGATGAGCGAGGTAACCGCTGCGGCGTCCGCGCGGACCGCGACAGTCGCCGCCTCCCGCAGGCCTGTGTCGACTGCTTCGGCCACGAGGCGGGCGGTCTGATTCCGAGCCTCGGTCCAGCGGGAGAGGAAGTCCGTCCCGCCCACGTGACCGAAGGATTCGACCAGACGATCCCCCGACTCGGCGAGTTGTGTCACGACCCGACGGGTCACGACCTCGCCGGCATCGCCGAGGGCGTCGACCGCCGACAACAGCTCCTCGATCCCACGGGGCGGGCCGAAGGAAGGGTCGCCCGCCGTGGGCACGATCACCGGGTCGACGATGCCGTCGTGTTCCAGTGCGGTGCGGAGGTCGGACATCAGGGTGTCCACGCCGACTTCGTCCAACCGGTCCACCTGGTTGAGCGCGAACAGGAAACGAGACGAGTGCCGTGCCAGCGGGCGCAGCAGGCCCCGGTGCAATCGGTCGTCCTTGTACTTCTCGGGGTCGACCACCCACACCACCGCATCGACCAGGGGAACCAGACGCTCCACCGTCCGGCGGTGCACAGGAACCACCGAGTCGGTGTCGGGAAGGTCGAGGACCGCCAGTCTCTCGGGCCGGCCGTGCCCCACCCGGCGATCGATGCCCAGGTCGTCGAGGAGACGGACCAGCCCGGGCTCCGGATTCGCCGGGATCCAGGCGATCGGGTCGGCTGTCGTCGGACGAACCGCACCCGCCGGGGAGACCTCCTCGCCGGCGATCGCATTGAGCAGAGAAGACTTCCCCGAGCCCGTCCCGCCCACCAGGGCAACCACGACCGATTCGGCCAGATATCCGAGACGTCGTCTGGCCGCTCGTCCGACTTCGGCTTCGGCTTCCAGCACGGGACCGGGGATCAGACCGGCGCAGGTGGCGACCAGCCGGTCGTGCAGATCCAGGATGGTGACCAGGTCACTCACCGTCCCACTCCTCCAATGCCGCCGCCACCCGCGCCGCCGCCTCCCGCAGCTCGTCGGCCATCACCAGATCGTCACAGGCGTCGTCGATGACGGAGCCGTACCCGGATAGGGCGCGGTCGAGTTCGGTCGCCAATCGGTCAATCAGGTCGGATCTCGCCTCCTTCTCCAACCGGCGGATCTCGGTCGACCCCAGCACCCGCTCCAACAGGGCTTGCTGAGCAGCTGCCGCCCCGGCAGCAACCCCGACTTCGGCTCCGGTGAGACCCCCGGTCGCCGTGAACATGCCGAGCAGAATCAACGTGGCCACCCCGTTGATTCCGTAACTGGCTACCCGAGACCGTCGCCCCCGCGTCCCGGCCGCGTCGGCGACGGCATCCACGAGTTTCGACTGCCAATCGCTGACGGTCTCGTGCAACCCAGTCCGGACGCCGGCGGGGTCGGAACCGACCATGGCTGCCAGCTGTTCACCGGCCGGTGTGGTCGCCCATCCGATCTGCACCGACGTCACGGCGCGCAGGACACGCTGATAGGCCGATTCGGTGAGTTCGTCCACGAGTTCGTGTTGGACCTGGACGATGCCCGGAGAGTCACCCCTGCGCAGTCGATCGAGGGTTCGGGTCACCACATCGGCCAGGTCGGACATACCGGCGATGCGCCGCCACCGGGCCACGACCTCATCTCGAATCAGGTCGCCATCGTCGATCCGGGCGGCGAGCTCAGACCGCGTGACACCGGCGACGTCCACGACCACCGACCGCAGCCGATCGCCTTCGCTCTGCTGAGTAACGATCTGGTCGGCGAGTTCGTTCGCCACCCGCACGCAATGACGGGCTGCTTCCCGGATTCCGCGGGTGCTCGCTGTGTTCCGATGGTGAGCGAGGTCCTGCAAACGCCGTGCCAGCCCACGGAGGGCGAATCCGTGCAGGCGCCCATCGCTACGGATGCGCTGCTCCTGGATCACGACGATGTCGTCGGCTGATTCGATGCCCTCGACCCGGGCGTCACGCAACAGGGCCGCCAGGTCGATGACGGCCGCCCCCGTGCGACGAGTGGCCCGATTGACGACCACTTCGACCCGGAGTGCCCGTTCGGTGAGGTCGCCGAGCACATCCCACGGAACCGCGTCGGCATACCGCTGAGGAGTGGTGACTGCCACCGCCACGTCGGCCGCCTCCAGGATGCGCATCGTCTGGTGGCGATGCGTCGACGCAACCGAATCGATGTCAGGTGTGTCGACCAGCGCCAACGCTGCGAGGACCGGATGTTCGTCCGCCACTACTTCGACCTCGGATCCCAACATGGCACGGACCGCGTCGACATGCCGTGCGTGAACCCAGGCCACCGGATGGTCCGTCGTCGGCCGGATCACCCCGGTTGGCGACAGCTCACGGCCGGCCAACGTGTTGACGATCGTGGACTTTCCCGATCCGGTCGGTCCGAACACCGCCACCACCAGGGGGTGTCCCGGATCGGCAAGCCTTGGCTCGAGGTATTGCCGGACGATCCCGACCAGATGGTCACGCCTCCCCCGGCGATCGCGCTGGGCGGGTGTCGCCAAACCGAATTCCAGGGAGGACACGAGGTCGCACAAGAGGTCGAGGTCGGCACGAAGACGGGCGTGCGGCACGATTGCGGACATACGGCAACGGATTGTGACACGCCCGCCTCAGCCTCCCGAGCCGGGGATCATTTCCGACCGACTGCCACCCGCATGGCGTGGTCGATCTCGGGGTGCCGGAACTCGAACCCGTGATCGGTGAGCACTGTCGGTACGACCTTCTTGGACTCCAAGAGCAAGGAGTTCGCCGCCGCCGAACCCAGGACCGCACGCAACACGAATGCCGGGACCGGGAACCAGGAAGGACGGCTCATCGCCTGGGAGAGGGCATGCATGAACTCCCGATTCCGCACTGGGGCCGGCGAGGCGAGATTGACCGGTCCGGCGACACGCCGGTCGTCGAGGATGTGCAGGATCGCCCGCACTTCGTCCTCCAAGGTGATCCAGCTCCACCACTGGGTCCCCGTCCCCAGCGGTCCACCGACGTAGAACCGGAACGGCAGCATCATCTTGGGGAGTGAGCCGCCGGAACGATCGAGCACGAGCGACGTGCGCAGGTGAGCCACCCGCACGCCGGCGGTCACGGCAGGACTCGCCGCCGCTTCCCAGGCTGCGGCCACTCCCGCCATGAATCCGTCCCCCTTGGGTGTCTCCTCGGTCACCGGTTCTTCACCCCGGTCGCCGTAGAAGTCGATGCCCGAGGCGGTGATCAGCGTGGGGGTACCAGCCTCGGCCACCGCCCGGGAGATCAGCCCTGTCCCGTCCACCCGACTGGCGAGGATGCGACGCTTCTTCGCCCGGGTCCACGGAGGCAGAATCGGCTCGCCTGCGAGATGCACCACCGCATCCACTCGATCCAGAGCGGCAGAATCGATCGTGCCCGCAGCAGGATCCCACTTCGGTCCTGAGCCGGACCCCCCGCGCCGCAGCCCAATCGCCTCGTCTCCCCGCTCGGTCAATGCCCTGCGCAGCGCCGTTCCGATGAACCCGGAGGCACCTGTGATGAGAACCCGCATCGGTCGTCCTTCCTTTCGCAGCCGACGCTATCGACAGCCGGGACTACCGATAATCGAGGAACCTGCACAAGCGTGAGCGCCTTCTATCATGGTTCACTGCTCCGGGGGTGTTCGTTCCTTATGCCATCGATGTCAGCACGCGTCCGCGCCATCCTGATCTCCCTCGCCGCCGCATTCCTGCTGGTGGTGGGGCTGTTCGGCGCGGTCCGCTGGCTTCGGTCCGGGGAGATCCTGGGTTCGGTCGTCGTCGCCGGCCACGGGGTGGAACTGTCTGGGCTGACGCCAGGGGAAGCAGACGAGATCCTTGCGATCCTGCAGGAGGAACTGGCGATCTCCCCCGTCCAAGTGCAGATCGACGGCGAGGAAGTATCGGTCCTTCCCCAGCAGCTCGGCTTCGCCATCGATCGCGAACGCATGGTCGAAGCCGCCATGCAACGCGGACGGGAAGGTGGCGTTTCGGATCAATTCCGGTGGTGGTTGGGAAGCATCCTCCGCACCGACGAGATCCCCGTCCTCGTCCTCCTCGACGAGGACGCAGTCGAGGCTGTGCTGGCGACGTGGGATGTCGACGTGGTGGGGAACCCGCCGGTGCCTGGGGGGGTCGCCATCGAAGGCAC
>JBKHXZ010000073.1:0-2548 GCA_046565785.1 Acidimicrobiia bacterium | reverse complement strand
GCTGTCTCCCCCCAGCGGGCTTCGCCCTGGGGGGAGAGATGAAGGCCGGTAGCGGGTTTCGCTCTTGGGGGAGGCCCAGAGCGTCAGCGACGTTGGGGGGTCGGTGAGGGTGTGGCCTGTTGGTTCGCGTGTTTCGCGGACGGCACCCCTCTGCCTCGCTGCGCTCGGCTGTCTCCCCCCAGCGGGCTTCGCCCTGGGGGGAGAGATGAAGGCCCGCAGCGGGTCTCGCTCTGGGGGAAAGATGAGTGAGGATGATCTCCGTTTCCTTTGTCCCTCCAGGAGCGTCAGCGACGTTGGGGGGACAGGCCTGCCTCTGGCAGGCCAGGGGGGCGGTCGGTGAACTCTCGTCTTCGAGTTGGTCCACGCGTCTCGTCTTCGAGACGGATGGAACGAAACAGCGCCTCGGATCGTCAACATCGGTCGTGATCACGACAATGCCGAGGGCCGTGACGGAAAAACGTCTCATCAGCGAGGCGGCGGGAGGCGATCCCGACGCATTCCTCGAACTCATCAAACCCCACGACCAGGCGTTGCGGGGACTCGCCTATCGCATGTTGCGTGACAGTCACCTGATGGACGACGCCCTCCAAGACGCCTACCTCGCCGCCTATCGGGGGCTGCCCCGATTCCGCGGGGACTCGTCGTTCAAGACCTGGATCTTTCGCATCGTGCACAACGCCTGCATCGACATCATCCGCAAGCGCCGGGAACTCGACGAGGTCGAGGAACTCCCCGCCGACGGGTTCGACGCGGTCACCGACCTGCGGCTCGACCTGGAAGACGCCCTCGACCGCATCCCCCACGATCATCGGGCGGTGCTGCTGGTCGTCGACGTGCACGGATTCGACTATTCGGCTGCCGCACGCATCCTCGACGTCCCGGTCGGCACCGTCCGCTCCCGGCTGTCCCGTGCCCGCCAAGCGATGCGGCAACTCCTGGAAGGAGGTGGGTCGTGAAGCGCGACCTGCGGGAGTTGCCCGTTCCCGACCATCGGGGCGGATTCTGGGACGACCTGACCGCGCGCCTGGCCGATGAAGTGCAGGAGCTTCCGTTGGTTGACGGCTCGCGCCGGGCTCCCGGTTGGCTGCTGGCTCCGGCGGCAGCGGTGGTCGTGTTGGCGGCGATGATCGGAGTCAGCGGGTTGTTCGGGGGCTCCGACGAGGCCGTTTTCGACGAGAATTCACAGCCACTCACCAGTGAAGAGACCACCACCACGATTGCTGCCGTCACCGAGACGACGGTCGCCTCGGCCGACACGACGACGACCATCCTCGACCAGTCGCTCCCCGATGCTCCGTGGGTGGTGCCCGGGCCTATTCCGGTCGACACCGTGCCCCCGCAACTGGTCGACGAATGGTCCACCGCCGAGAACCGGTCGTGGTGTTCGGCGCTCGCCATCGCCGACCCGTCTCTCACCGAGGGATACACGCCCCGCGCCGCCGAATTCTCCGGAGGTTGGGGACTCGTCTACGACGCACCCGACTTGCGCTCCGCCTTCGGAGTGGCGGGAGCCGGGCTGGTCCCAAAGCCCGAAATGGCTACCCGCTGGCCAACCGTTCAGCACTATGCGGACGGATCGGTAGTGGGCTACGGCGGCGAGGGTTTTGACGAAGACAACCCTCGGCGCCTGGCCGAGCTCGTCGTCGCCGGCCAAGGCTGCATGTATCAGGTGTGGTCCGAGTTGGGAGACGAACACCTTGCCACCGTGATCGACTCGTTGCGGTTCGTCGAAGGGATGCAGGCTGAGCCCGTGGAGTTCGTCGAGCTCGAGGTGCGAGACGGAGGGGCGGCCCCCTGGTCTCAGGCGGTGGTGGACGTGAACCTCCCGGCGATCGTTGGGCAGAACCGGACCGTGCCGGGTCCGCTGCTGTGGCCCACCACCGTCGAGTTCGACGAAGCCACGTTGCGGGCTGCCGCCGTCGGGGCCTGGGCTGTCGCCTGGGATGTGCCTGGTCAGCCAGGCCACGACAACTTCAACCGACCGTGTGCCAGATGTGGTCGGGGGACAGTCGGCTTCGCCGAATTCGAACCGTCAACAGACGTGGGTGTGCCGGCTGGCCAGCAGTTGCGTATCCGCTACGACGATGGTTCCTTCGTCGAGATCGGCTACTACGTCGGCGACGACCGGCTTCCTTCCGACCGGCCACAATTCACCGCCGCCGACACCGGCGAGCCCATCATCGGCGGCTACCAGGCGATCATCTTCCTCCCGGACGGTCGCCAGTACCTGCTGTGGTCTCACCTCGGACTCGATCACCTGCTCGGACTGGTGGAGGGTCTGCGCGAAGTCGGAGGCTGAAGAGGAAGCAGACGGTCGAGGGGAGTCGTCGGGCGGGGCGAAATCGCTGGTTCACCTTGCGTGGCGGACGGCCCCGCCGGCTCTGTCCCCCCAGGAGCGAAGCGACGTTGGGGGGACAGGCCCGGCCCCAGCCGGGCCAGGGGTACGCCCGGCATGGGCAACTGCTTGCAGATGAGAGTTCTGTGGAGGTGGAGGTGGTGCCGAACTTCTAGCTGAAGGCAACTGCAGGATCGTGAGGTGCTGTGGGGA
>JBKHXZ010000072.1:0-9130 GCA_046565785.1 Acidimicrobiia bacterium | reverse complement strand
AGCGGCCCGCGGGCGGGACTGGTGGCGGACGCCGGCGTGATCGACGTCGAGCAGGCAAGTGGAGGCTCGCTGCCGTCTTCTGTCCTCGAGCTCCTGCGGACCGACCCGCAGCTCGATCGGCTCGCGTCGATCATCGATGTCGATCCGACCCACGCCCTGGACCAGGTACGGCTCCACACGCCGATCGGTCGGCCGGGGAAGATCCTCGCGGCAGCCGGCAACTACCAGGAGCACGTGGATGAAGGTGGGGGGACGAAGGTCGATCCCACTCGAAGGACACCGAGGGTGTTCATCAAGCCGTCGTCGTCCCTGATCGGTCCCGACGATCCGGTCGTTCTTCCCAGTATCTCCCATGAGGTGGATTGGGAGATGGAGCTCGCGGTCGTGATCGGACGGGGCGGCCGGGACATCCACGTGGGATCGGCACTCGATCACGTCGCCGGCTACACGATCATGAACGACGTGTCCGCCCGCTCCATGGACTGGGGCGTGATCGACCGTGAGACGCATGCATGGGATGGGTTCTTCGACTGGCTGATGGGCAAGTGGCTCGACACCTTCGCTCCGACCGGCCCCTGGATCGTCACTGCCGACGAGATCGACGATCCGCACGACCTGCGTCTTACGTTGGATCTCAACGGCGAGCGTTGGCAGGATGCCTCCACCGGCGGGATGATCTTCGGAATCGATGACCTGATCGCGTTCATCTCCCGCGGTGTGGTTCTGGAGCCGGGAGACATCATCGCCACCGGGACCCCCGCTGGTGTGGGCGTTGCCTCCGGACGCTTCCTGCAGGCGGGCGATCTGATGGTGGGAGAGATCGAGGGCATCGGAAGATTGGAGACCCCGGTGGTCGAGGCATGACCCGCCCGACCGTCGATGTGAGTTCCCTCCATCACGTCGACGAGTTCGAAGCGATCGCGCGATCGGTCCTTCCACCCGACATCTACGGATACGTCGCCGGGGGAGCGGGGACGGAACGGACCGTCGCCAGGAACCGCCTGGCCCTCGATCGCATGTTGCTGCTTCCCCGAGTCATGCGTGACATGAGAACGATCGACACTCGCACCACGGTGCTCGGATCGACCGTCGATCACCCGCTGCTGTTGGCGCCGTCGGCGATGCAGCGGCTGGCGCATCCCGAGGGCGAGATCGCCACCGCCCGGGCGGCGCGTGACCGGGGCCTGGTGATGGTCCTCAGCATGAACTCGTCGACGACGGTCGAGGAAGTCTGCGCCGTCGGGTCGGAGTGTTGGATGCAGCTATACGTGTCGAATGACCGGGGGCACGTCGAGACCATCGTCGAGCGGGCGGTAGGTGCCGGCGTTCGCGCGCTATGTGTGACGGTGGATCATGCGGGGATGCCGACGCGGTTGCGTGAACTCGAGCGTCCGCTGGTGATTCCACCCGATCTGCATTTCGTGCATCTCGCCGCGGACCTGTCGGGACGAGGGGTCGACCGTTCGTTCGACTGGAAGAGTCTCGACTGGCTCCGGGGTATCAGTGACATTCCGATCGTCCTGAAAGGGGTCCTCCACCCCGAGGACGCCCGGATCGCTGTGGACAGTGGCGTGGATGGGATTGTTGTCTCCAATCACGGCGGGCGACAGCTCGACGGTGCCGTCGCGCCGTACGACGTGCTCCCTGCGGTACTCGACATCGTGGGAGACAGTGCCGAGGTCTATGCCGACGGGGGGATCCGCAGCGGTTCGGATCTCTTGAAAGTGCTTGCACTCGGGGCACGAGCAGGGCTGATCGGGAGGCCGGTGTGGTGGGGTCTCGCGACGGCAGGCGAGGAGGGCGTCGGTCGCGTCCTCGACATCATTCTGGACGACTTCACAGAGGCCATGCGGTTATGCGGGGTGAGAGACATCCACGAGGTGAGCCGCGACCTGCTGTGGAGCGGATGAGCGGCGAGAGGGATCAGGGCGACAACGCAGCGTCGAAGTCGTCGACTGCTCGCAGTTCGCCCGGATCCCATGCGATCCCCGCTCCGAGGGTACGTTCCGGGTGCCGGTGCATCAGCTCCATGGCTTCCGCCGCACGCTCGGGTGGGACGACCCAGGACGTCAACTCCTCGATCTCGAGTCGTCCACGAACGATCATGTCCAGGACGTCAGGGAGATAGGTGGCCCTCGGGCTGCCCGCCCCGCCTCCCTGGGGCGAGGCGGCGGTTTCCCGATGGAGAGGGACGAGCTTTACGCCCTTGATCTGCATCGGCCAGAAGAGGTTCATCCCGGTCAACGGTGGCGGAACACCAACCATCGCCACCCGCCCCATCGGCGCCGCAATTTCCAGAGCCAGCTCGAGGCCGGCCTGCGTGCCGGACGCCTCGATCACGATCTCGGCACCCGAAGGCATGAGCTCGCGGATGGCATCCGTGAGGTGCGCCGAGCCCGAATCGAACCCGGATGCACCGTACCGTTCGGCGACCGACACGCGAGCGGAGAGAGGATCGATGGCGGCCAACCGACGGGCGCTCGGTGCCAGCATCTGGACTGCGCACAGTCCGAGGGGACCGAGCCCGATTACCGCAGAGTCGGTGTACAGACGAGGTGCGGCGGCGAGGACTCCGGCCATTGGCGGCACTGCCCAGTACGCCGCTGCCCCTTCGAGGAATGACATTCCGTCGGGAATCCGCACAACCGAGGTCGCATCGGTGTCCACGATCTCACGGTGCGCACCCCAGTTCCGCCCGCAGCTGACCCGGTCACCGGGTTCCACATTCGTGACAGCGTCCCCGACGGCAATGACGGTTCCGGCAGCGAGATAGCCGAATGCACCGACTACGGGGAACTCCGGGGCGTGCTCACGAACGTCGCCCGGCCGTCCGTAGAGCATCCTCCGCTCGGTCCCGGAACTGAACGCGCTGACGGCGGAACGAACCAGAACCTGGTTGGCTCCGATGTCGGGAACCTCGATCTCCTCCATCACCAGCGATCCGAAATCCCTGGCCGTCAGGACTCGCATCAGGAGATGCCAGGATCGAGATCGGGGAAGAAGCAGGCGTTCGGATGGCCGTGGTCCCCGCGATCCGCGAGTTGCGGGGAATCCTCCGCGCAACGGTCCTGCGCCTTCCAACAGCGGGTCCGGAACCGGCATCCCGACGGCGGATTCTGCGGGTTGGGTATGTCTCCCTGTAGGAGGATGCGATTGCCGGTTCCCCGCTTTGCCGGGTCCGGCGTCGGGACCGCAGAAAGCAGGGCCTGTGTGTACGGGTGGACGGGGGTGTCGTAGATCTCGTCCCTCGTTCCCGTCTCGACGACTTCACCCAGATACATCACCGCAACCCGGTCGCAGATGTGGCGTACGACTGCCAGGTCATGAGCGATCAGAAGGTATGAAAGCGACAGCTCGTCCTGTAGCTCTTTGAGCAAGTTCACGATTTGGGCCTGGATCGATACGTCGAGGGCCGAGATGGGTTCATCGAGCACGAGCAGCTGCGGGTTGAGTGCCAGCGCGCGAGCGATGCCGATCCGCTGACGCTGGCCGCCGGAGAACTCGTGTGGGAATCGACTCCCGAGCTCGCTGCGGAGTCCAACCAGTTCGAGGAGTTCGTCGACTTGCTTGCGGCGTTGTTTGGCGTTGTCGTACAGGCCGTGGACGATCATCGGTTCCGAGATGATCGAGCGCACCGTCATGCGGGGATCGAGCGACGAGAAAGGATCCTGCAGAACGATCTGCATCTCCCGACGCAGCGGTCGAATCTCTCGTCTCGACAGCGTTGTGATGTCCTTGCCGTGAAAGACGATCCGTCCCGCGGTTGGTTCGATGAGCCGGAGAATCGCTTGGCCCGTTGTCGACTTGCCACACCCTGACTCGCCTACGAGTCCCAAGGTCTCGCCTGCCGCGATCGACAGATCGATCCCATCAACAGCACGAACGACGCCTAGTTGACGTCGGAGAATCGTGGACCGCACCGGAAAGTGGACTTTGAGCCCTTCCACCCGCAGGAGTTCTTCGCCGGTGGGGAGGCGTCGATGGATGTCGTTTCCGAGGAGTGCTGTCATTGCTTGCCTCCGGACCGGACGTCGATGCCAACGAGCTCGGTCACGGCCTCGGCTTCAGACTCCATTTCGTCGAAGAAGTGGCATGCCGTCAGGTGTTCCTCGGCAACGGATACGAGGGGTGGTTCGACGGTACGACAGGGCAGTCTGCCCCGAGTCAGGTCACACCGCGGATGAAAGGCGCATCCTTGTGGCGGTGATGTCAGCGAGGGTGGCTGGCCGGGGATCGAGAGGAGTTTGTCGAGGCGTGTATCGACGCGTGGGAGGCTGGCGAGGAGTCCCAAGGTGTAGGGATGCTTGGGGTCTTCGAACAGGCTGAACACATCGGCGGTCTCGACGACCTTGCCTGCATACATGACGAGTACCCGGTCCGACATCTCGGCAATCAGGCCCAGGTCATGGGTGATGAGGATGGTGGCCGCGTCCGTCTCGTCCCGAATCAGTGACAGTACGTCGAGGATCTGTGCCTGGATGGTGACGTCGAGCGCAGTCGTGGGCTCGTCTGCGATGATCAGCTTGGGTTGATTGGCTATGGCCATCGCAATCATCGCCCGCTGTCGCATCCCGCCCGAATACTCGTGTGGGAATTGAGCGAAACGTGTCTCTGGGCTGGGCACTCCGACGAGTGAGAGCAATTCGATGGTCCGCGCCCGTGCCGCTTTCCTGGAGACCTTGCGGTCGTGCACGCGAATTGCTTCCGCGATCTGATGTCCGATCGTCTTCACGGGGTTGAACGACGTCATCGGATCTTGGAAAATCATGGTGATCTCGCGCCCACGGATCCGTCGCATCTCCCGTTCTGGCAGTTCGAGCAGATTGCTCCCGGCGTAGAAGACACCGTCTGCGGTCACCTTGCCCGACGGACTCGGGACCAAGCCCATGATCGAAGCCATCGAAACGCTCTTTCCGGAACCAGATTCTCCGACAACACCAAGAAACTCGCCCGGATAGACATCCCAGCTGACGTTGCGCACCGCCTGTACGACACCGGACTCGGTACGGAAAGTGGTGCGGAGATTGCGAATCGATAGGAGCGGTTCGCGGTCGTTGGCCGACGGCACGGTCAGGTCCCTCCCATCTGCTGGCGGGGATCGAATGCGTCTCGCAGCCCGTCTCCGATGAAGTTGATGGCGAGGACGGTGACAGCGATAGTCAGACCAGGAGGGATCCACATCCACGGCATCTGCTCCAAGATCGTCAGCGACTTTGCCTCCTCCAGCATTCCTCCCCAGCTTGCCTGTGGTTGCTTCACGCCCAAGCCGAGGAACGACAGCGCGGCCTCGAGCAAGATGGCCTGAGCGCTGAGGAGGGTGCCGACGACGGTCAACGGTGAGAGAACACCTGGAGCGACGTGTTTGCGCATGATGCGCCAGCGACTGGAACCCCCGGCTCGCGCCGCCAGAACGAAGTCTGTCTCCTTGAGGGAGAGGGCCATCTGACGGACGATTCGACACGCGGTAGGCCATTCGAAGAAGGCGATGACCACCACGATCGTGCCGATGCTCGGTCCCAGCACCGCGACCAGAAGCAGGATCAGCATCAGCGACGGAAACGACAGGAAGACGTCGACCATCCGCATGATGAAGGTATCGACCCATCCGCCGATCACTCCGGCGAGGAGGCCGAGAAGTGTTCCGAGCCCGGCGGCGGAGATCGCAGCAGCCACCCCCACCGTCAGCGAGACCCTGGATCCGTAGATCAACCGGCTCAAGACGTCTCGACCGGCCGAATCCGTGCCAAGGAGATGTGTCGTCGAGGGCGGATTCCTGAACGCCGAGGTGTTGACGACGTTTGGATCATGGGGGGCGATCACGGGTGCCAAGACTGCCGCCACGAACAGGATCGAGAGAAACACCATCCCGGCGAGTGCAAGGCGATGTCGAAGAAAGCGACGCCACGCGATCCTGCCGGGAGAGAGGATTACGGCGTTGGGTTCGATAGTTGTCGGCATTTCGTCCGGAGGTTGCGACTCGGTGATCGCTCCGTCGTGTTCTTCGGCGCTCATAGGCGAATCCTGGGGTCGAGGACGGCGGCCAAGATGTCGGCCAGGAAATTGAAGAGCATCACCAGGATCGCGCTCACGAGCACTACTCCGATGATGATCGGGTAATCCCTTCTCGTGATTCCCTCCAGCACGAGCTGTCCCATTCCCGGCCAACTGAAAATGGTCTCGATGATCACGGTTCCCGCCAGGAGGCCCGGGATCTGGATCGCAACGACGGTGGTGAGTGGGATGAGGGCGTTCCTGAGCCCGTGGAATGCCAGGATCGCAGGGCGCGGGACCCCCTTTGCGGTGGCCGTGTTGATGTAGTCCTGTCGAAGCACGTCGAGCATGCTCTGGCGGGTGTATCGGACGTACGGCCCGATGAGGACTGCCGACAGGACCGCTGCGGGCATGGCCAGGTGTCTGAGCGAATCGACCAGCGATGGCTCGCCTCCGAGCGTTCGGAGTCCGCCGGTCGGGAACCATTTGAGTCGGAGTGCGAAAACGAAGATGGCCATCAGTCCCAGGAAGAAATTGGGGATCGAGATGGCGATCATGCTGCCGGTGGCAGAGGTGTAATCGAACCTGGTGTTCTGCTTGAGCGCAGCGAACACGCCGATCGGAACTCCGATTGCCAACGCGATGAGCACTCCGGTCCCGGTCAGCTTCACGGTTGGACCGATTCGCTGCATGATCAGCTCCGTAACGGGGACCCTTCGGTGGAACGATGTTCCGAGGTTCCCCTGAAACACCTCGCCCACCCATGCGACGTACTGGACGGGGAGGGGCTTGTCGAGGCCAAGGGCTTCCCGGCGCTGTTCGAGGTATTCGTCCGAGGCCGAGAACTCCTCGATGCTCATGGTCATGAGTAGCGGATCACCCGGCAGCAGTCGTGTCATCACGAAGGCCATCGCCAGGATCCCGAAAAGAACCGGGATCGCAACGAGGAGGCGGCGCGCTGTGTATCTCAGCATTGACACAGCCTCATGCGACGTCGATCGATGTCGTCGATCGGACTACTGGACCCGAATGTAGTGGGGACCCCCTGGCGCACGGGGTCCCCACTCTGCTGGGGGGAGTTCATTCCTCCCAATACCACTCGCCGATGTTCCAGAACGGAGAGCCCACACCACCGTGCGGTTTGATGCCCTTGAGCCGTTCGTCATACGCAACGATGGCGTCGACGATGTAGAGGTAGATCTCCGCCGGGTCTTGGTTCAGGAACCTGAACGCTTCGTGATAGATCTCCTGGCGTTCTTCCTGCACCGCAGTTGCCCGTCCCGCAGCCCAGAGCTCGTCGAGCTCGGGACGGCAATACGAGATGAGGTTCGCGCCGGTGCGGGCGGTCTCACATGTCGTGTACGTCTGCACCGCACTCGGGTCGACGGTGAAGTCGGCACCGCTCACCCAGAATCCATCGAGTGTCCCTATCGGTTGTTCACGGATGGCGTCGATGAGGCCACCGGTGTCAGTGTTGATGATCGTCCAATTGATCCCGACCTCAGCCATCTGTGCTTGAGCGATGGCGATCGCCGTATCCACGTAGCTGCGGCCAGGACGGTGATAGAAGATCAGTTCTGTGTTGGGGTCCCACGCCCCGTCCGCCTCTGCTTCGGCGAGCAGTTCGCGTGCCCGGTCCGGGTCGTAGTGGTACTCGATCATGTCTGGGTACTGCTCAGGTGTAGGAATCGCCCACTCCGGAGCGATCTGCCGAATATTGGTAATGGGTGTTGAGCAGTATCCAGCCATTGCCTGCTGGCAGATCGAGACTCGGTCGATGGCGAAGAGCATGGCCTGGCGCACCCGAACGTCCAGCGAGCCGTCGTCGTGCATGAGAGACCACAACTCCGGAGCGATCCCGGTGGCTGACCCCACTTCGATGCCAGGCAGGCTCGAGATCCGCTCCACGTCCGCTGGGTCGACGGCGAACATGAAGTCGATCTCGCCGGCCTCGAGCTGAGCGGACATCACGTCCGTCGAAACGATCCGCATGAAGACCTGTTCGAAGTAGGCCGTGCCACCGAACCAGTTTTCGTTACGTTCCAGTTGTACGTATTGGCCCTCGACGAACTCGACGAACTTGTACGGTCCACTCGTCACGGGGAAGGTGCGGAAGTAGTCGCTCTCCAACAACTCGGTGGGGGCGAGATCGCCGAGGACGTGCGACGGAAGAATCGGGAGATCTTCGGCGAGGGCCGCCAGGTTCGGTAGCCATGCAGCATCGGACGAGACGAGATCGATTTCGATCGTCCGGTCGTCGATGACGCGGAGTCCGACGATGGTGTCGGCTTCACCGTTGACGTACTCTTCTTGCCCCACGGGGCCCTTGATCCTCGCCGCCCAGTTGCTGATGTTGTTGTTGAGGTAGGCCTGCAGGCTGAATCGGATGTCCTCCGCCGTCATCGGCGTACCGTCGCTCCACTGCACACCCTCTTTGAGAGTGAGCGTTGCCATCGTGGCGTCAGGGGAGGTCTCCCACGTTTCGAGGATCGTCGAGATGATGTTCTTCTCGTTGTCCGTCATCAGGAGCGGGTTGAAGATGGCCTGGAAGACATGGCCCTTGCCTTGCTGTCCGGTGGTAAGCGGATTGAGATCGGTGGCTTCCTCCGACATCACCGTCTGCAACACCGTCTTCTCGTCCCCTGCCGCAGGTTCACTGGTGTCGGTCCCAGGGGCCGTCGTATCCGACGACCCGGCCGTGGTGTCGGTTCCACCAGCAGTCGTTTCTGTGGTTTCGCTGCTGCTGCATGCAGCCGCCACGAGTGCGAGGACCGTTGCCAGAAGCAACAACCTCACCCAACTGGATCGTGTTCGTGTCATTTCTCTCCTCCTCGCTCGACCCTGGGAGGGTCTCTGGCGGCCTGATCCAGTGATCTCGCCGCGGCTTCTTCCCGAGCGCACGTTGGGCGATCTTTTCGGCCGATCTCGGAATTCCACCGGTCGTAGATCAATTGCCCGACATTTTGAATTTAGGGCGGAGGGCGATCAGGCGTCAACCGAAACTCGCCTTTTTGTTGGCAGCCCTTCACTCGGCCGTGGCACGGGACGCCACCGCGGGTCCGATGCGGGCCATGCAAGCGTCGATGGCGGCCATCATCGCCGGGAGTGACCGCCGATGCTCCTCCAGGTCGATCGACGG
>JBKHXZ010000071.1:0-5471 GCA_046565785.1 Acidimicrobiia bacterium | reverse complement strand
CACCCCGGCGCAGAAGCCGCGCGGTTCGGCCAGGAGCAGTCGTTCAACCATCGGCATCAGGTTAGGGCCGGGCGAGAGCCACCCGGAATGGCCCCTACGCTGGCGCTGTCATGAACCGTCTTCCCGTCGTCGCCGTCGTCGGACGCCCCAATGTCGGCAAGTCCACGCTGGTCAACCGCATCGTCGGAGGCCGGCCGGCGGTCACCGAGGAGATGCCCGGAGTCACTCGCGATCGCCGCGAGTTCACCGCCGACTGGGCGGGGCGGGAGTTCATCCTGGTCGACACCGGCGGGTGGGAGCTCACCCCGGGCGAGCCGCTCGTGGCGGAGATCCGAGCCCAGGCCGAGGCGGCCATCCACTCAGCCGACGTCGTGATCTTCGTCGTCGACGCCACCACACCCACCTCCGACGACGATTCCGGGGTCGTACGTATCCTGCGGGGGGCGGAGATACCGGTCGTCCTGGCCGCGAACAAGATCGACGAGGCCGGCCGGTCGATGCTGGTCGAGGACCTGTGGTCGCTCGGTTTGGGCGAACCGCACGGGGTGTCGGCGATTCACGGTCGCGGCGTCGGAGATCTCCTCGACGCAGTGGTGGCGTCGCTGCCGGCAGGCGAGATCGAAGCCCAACCGGACGAACGCCCGCGCATCGCCATCATCGGACGTCCCAACGTCGGCAAGTCGACCCTGCTCAACCTGCTTTCAGGTGAGGAACGGGTCATCGTCTCGGATCGGCCGGGTACCACGCGGGATCCGATCGACGCTGTGGTCGAGATCGACGGACGGGAGTACCGGATCACCGACACGGCAGGGATCCGCCGTAAACCGCAGATCACCGAGGACTCCGATTTCTACTCCGTCCTGCGAGCCCGCGAGGCGCTGGCCGAAGCCGACGTGGCCCTGCTGATAATCGACGGACTCGACGGCGTCACCCATCAGGATCAGCGCATCGCCGCCGAAGTGGCGGAAGCGGGCGCCTCACTGATCATCCTCCTCAACAAGTGGGACGCCATCGACGAGGAACAACGGGAGCTGACGGAACGTTCGGTCGCCGAGCGCCTCGGGTTCGTGTCGTGGGCACCGGTGCTGCGCATGTCCGCCCGGACCGGCGCAAGGACGAAACGGATCGGTCCGGCGATCGAACTGGCCCTGGAGACTCGTCACCAGCGAATCGGCACCGGGCAGTTGAACCGCCTGGTTCGGACGTGGACCGCATCGCATCCGCCTCCGGTCCGCAAGGGAAGGCGTCCGAAGGTCCAATATGCCGTGCAGGCTGCGACGGCTCCTCCCACGTTCATCGTTTTCGTGGCCGGCGGCGAATTGGGCGACGACTACCTCCGGTTCTTGGAGAACCGGATCCGGGAGGAGATCGACCTCACCGCCACCCCGGTTCGGATCGTTCCCCGGGCACGGACGAGGGCAGAGTGAGCGGAGGGGATTCGCCGTTCCTCCCAGACGAGGATTCGGCTCCCGACGAACCGACGCCGTGGGGGTTTCGCCTCACCCTGATCGCCGCCGCCGCGTATCTGCTCTATCGGCTGCTGCAGGGCGTGGCCTGGTTGTGGGAGGCGGTCACCGGCTAACGTTCGGTTCCTCGGGCTGTGGCGCAGCTTGGTAGCGCGCTTGACTGGGGGTCAAGAGGTCGGGAGTTCAAGTCTCCCCAGCCCGACCAGTGAAACCCCGGCGCACGCCGGGGTTTCGTCGCGTCAGCGAGAGATGTCGACGACGACGCCAGAGCCAAGAGTCCGCGGAAACGCGGCGTTGAGACGGTCGGCGGCGGCCTCGTCGAGACCCTCGAACCGGTGCCCCTACGTGTCGAGGGTCACCTGGATCGACGAGTGACCGAGCCGGAGTTGGATCACCTTGGGGTGCTCGCCCTGGGTGATCAGCCTGGCGGCATGCGTATGTCGCAAGTCGTGAAACCGAAGCGGCTCATTCTGGGCGGATAAGGAGCATCTCAGGAAGTTGCGCGCTATCGGTACCTACGAGTGCTGTACTCGGTTCGGCCCATCAGCAGGCTGTTGCGTCCCGGAGGGTTCGGCAGGCTTCTGCCATGCGAGCGGGTCCGAGCTGGGTGACCCGCCGCCGGAACGAATCCTTCGGCAGCGTGTGCAGGTTGTCGAAATTGGCAACGCATGCCGTCGGTACACCATCGGAGTCGGGAGTCAATTCGAGCTCTGATACGACACCGCGGGTCACGCGGGTCAGCGCGGCAACTACCACCGACCCGATCCGTTCGGCAACCGGATCCCGGATAAGGATCAGTACCGGGCGGTCTCCGCCAGGAGTGGCGGCAAACCAGATCTCACCCCTCTGCATCGGTCCAGTCCGACCAATCCTCGGCAGGACCCCAATCGGCGATCTCGGTGAACGACGCCTCATCTACCGTGAGCGGGAGCCTGGTCCAAGCCTCGACGTCATCCTCGGCGCGGAGTCGAACGAGGTGACGATGGAGCGCTTCGCGCAGGAGTTCAGACCGATCGACGCCGAGCCGCTCCGCCCACCGTTGGGCATCGGCGGCTTCGTTGTCGTCGACACGGAAACTGAGCATTGTCATACAGCGATCATATCGTGTATGACGTCCAGATCGACAAACCTCTGTTTGCGAGAACGAGCACTTCTGCGGTCACCGGTGGGCACCGGGCTCCTCTCGTACGTCGGGCTGGGGAGACTTGGACTCCCGACCTCCCGCCCCCGAGACGGGCTCGTGGAACCGGGCTCGCTCAGATGGCACGCCGCTTGCGCATCGCCCGGTAGATCAGAAGGGCGACGACCGCACCGACGATCGACCCGATCCATCCCGACGTGGTCAACGCAAGCTCACCTTCGGTGAGGAGCGAGAGGATCAATCCTCCCACGAAGGATCCGACCACACCCAGAACCATCGTGGCCAGAAGTCCCATCGGGTCGGGTCCGGGGACCAGGAAGCGGGCGATCAAACCCACGATCAAACCGACGATCAACAGCCAAAGAATCTCCATTGCAGGCTCCTCTCTCAGGATCCGTCACCGGACGAGTCGTCCTGTGGGATCTCGATCTCGATGTCGATGCCGCCGGTCCCGGTGTCACTCGCCAAGAAGGCGTTCACCGCCCAGTACCCGAAGGCGACAAGGATGATCACGATGATCACCGCCGCCAGCGGACCGGCGCCGGACTTCTGCGAACCTTCGTTGTCGTGTTCGCTCACGTGAGGCTCCTTTCCTGCTGCGGGTGTGGTCGCAACGGCCGCGAGGCTACGCGAAGGCTCAGCTCACATGCATCACTTGCATACCGATTTGAACGGGATCGTCGGCACAGTTGCTACAGACTCGAAGGATATTCGGAACCAAACCTTGCCAGCCGACGTTCGTTTCCCATGGCGAGCGAATCGCCAGTGATCGTCTGTGAGTTGTTGCAGCCTTTCGCTCGGAGTTCCTAAGCTCGCCGTTGGCGACAAGCCACCGCCTGTGTGCTCGGTCGTCACGTAAGGGAGGAAATAGGAGGACCATACGGTGAATACCACCACCAGCCGCTGGCGCTGGCTCGCGCTCCTGGCCGTCATGGCGATGATCGTCGCGGCGTGCTCGGACTCGGGAAGTGAGGACCCCGCAGACGGGGACACCACGACCACCACAGCCGCGCCGGACGACAGCACCGACAGCACCGAGGCCCCGGACGACGGCGGATCGACAGAAGGCTTTCAGTACCCGATTGCCATCTTCAGCGACCCGACCACCGACAACCCGTGGGCTGCACTCGACACCGAGAACGACGTCTGGACGAACTATGTGAACCCGGACGGCGCAGCTCTCTACACCTATCAGGGCCCGACCTACACCCTGGTTCCCGGCATCGCCGCGGACGATTCCCCACCCGAACTGGTGGCTGACGGGGACAATTGGTCGGTAACCGTGAATCTGAGCGACCGCCCGCGGTGGTCCGATGGGACCCCCATCACGGCCAACGACGTGGCGTTCACGTTCAACACCGTCGCCAAGTACAACGGTCTGGGCGGGAACTTCCCGGCTCTGTGGCCGCTGGCCCGTGAAGACGATCCGAGCACCGAAGAGGACGAGACCAGCAATGGTGTCGTGTCGGTGGAGGCCGTCGACGACACGACAGTCAAGATCACCTTCAACTTCGAGGCTGGTCTGGCGGTGTGGCCGTTCCAGGTCGGTGTGGCACCGATCTTCCCCGAGCACTTCTGGGGTCCGATCGTCGACGCCAACGACACCTTCGAAGGCCTGTACGCCGAGTCGGGTCTCGGATACCCGAACGCCGGTGCCTTCAACTCCACCGAGTGGGAGCCAGGTGCGTTCTGGCGTAACACCGCCATCGACGACTACTACGACAAGGGTTCGCAGTACACCGTCTACGAGAACGGTGCAGTGGAATACACCCCCGCTGGCGGTGAGACCGAAGTGTGGGGTGGCGATCCCGAGGGTGAGCCCGTCTCGAGCTACACCGAAGGACCCTTCGCCTCCGACGTGACCTTCTCGCTCTACTCGGATCAGAACGCGGCTGTGCTGGCATTGACCGATGGTTCGGTGGACTTCCTCCTGAACCCGCTCGGTCTGCAGCGTGGCCTGCAGCAGTTGGTGCTCTCCGAGCCCGAACTGAACGTGATCGTGAACGAGCAGAACGGCTATCGCTACCTGGCGTTCAACACCCGTAAGTTCCCGATGAACGACAAGGCCTTCCGTCAGGCGATCGCCTGCCGGATCGACAAGGAGTTCATGGCGAGCACGGTCCTGGGTGGAGCAGCCATCGCTGCCAACAGCCAGGTGCCCCCGGGCAACAGCGTCTGGGCGAACCCGGATCTGGGCGGCACCTGTGACGGTCAGACCGAGCAGGAGCGCTTCGAGACCGCCAAGCAGATCCTGATCGACGCCGGGTACACCTGGACCACCGAACCCGTGTGGGACGAGGCCAACCGCGACGTCGTTCCGCAGGGCGAAGGCCTGGCAGGCCCCGACGGCACCCCGGTGCCGGCGATGGAACTGCTGGCTCCCGGACCTGGCTACGACCCGCTGCGTGCCACCTACTCGCTCTTCATCGAGCGGTGGGCGACTGACCTCGGCGTGCCGGTGACGGCGAACCCGACCGGGTTCTCGGTCATCGTCGACCAGGTCTTCGCCACCGGTGATGCGGCGACGGAGTGGGACATGTACATCCTGGGTTGGGGTCTGACCCCGTTCCCGGATCACGTGTTCACCTTCTTCGATTCGCGGCAGGATTCGGCCGACGGTGGATTCAACACCCCCGGGTACAACAACCCTGAGTTCGACGCATTGAACGATGCGTTCGGCCAGGCGAAGACCCTCGAAGAGGCGCGCGACCTGATCTTCCAGGCCGATGCGATCCTCGCCGAGGACGTGCCCTACGTGGTGCTGTTCACCACCCCGATCATCGAGGCGTACCGCAACACCATCGAGTTCCCGTTCACGACGGTGCTCGACGGTGTGCAGGCCTTCTCCGGTCTGCAGTCGTCGA
>JBKHXZ010000070.1:0-8710 GCA_046565785.1 Acidimicrobiia bacterium | reverse complement strand
CGCGGTCTAGGTGGTAGTCCGGGGACTGAGACGAGCGATCACCGCCAACGACAGGAAGATCACCACCGTGGCGGCGACGAGCCCCGCCCTATAGCCACCGGTCAGGGTCCGCAAGTGGCCCGCAACGGTCACGAACGAGGCGATCGCACCCCAACACGGTGACCTCCACTGCCGCACCGACTTCCTGGCCCGTATTCAAGAATCCGGGATCGGGGGTTGGAACATGTCGCGCTGGCGGTCGAGGGTTGCCGACCGTTGACCCTGATCGAGGCGACCGCTAGCGTCGGCGGACGGTCCGGAAACCGGTTTCTACGCCTCCGACGCGTCGGTTCCCGCGGCCCCGACAGTTCCGAACAGCGGAGGGAGAGCGGAGTGGTGGGCGACAAGCATCGGCCAGTGCTGGTTACCGGTGGGAGCCGAGGTATCGGTGCCGCAGTGGCACGCGCGGTTGCGGCCGCCGGACACGACGTCGCAATCGGGTTCGTCGAGCACCGAGAAGAAGCCGATGCGGTCGTAACCGAACTGCGGCGGACCGGTTCCAAGGCTCTTGCCATCCAGGCCGACGTGTCCACTGCGGACGGCGCCCGAAGCCTGGTGCACCGAGCACAAGAAGAACTCGGTCCGCTGTTCGGACTGATCAACAACGCCGGGATCATGCCCGAGACCCCGTTTCTGGACGTGACGCCCGAGGAGTGGAACCGGGTGATCGCCACCGACCTCACCGCCGCCTTCCACACGTGTCAGGCCGTCCTGCCTGGGATGCTCCAATCCGGGTCCGGAGTGATCGTGAACATCTCGTCGCGGCTGGGACAGATGGGCTGGGCAGGGGTCGCCCACTATTCGGCGGCGAAGGCGGGTCTCCTCGGTCTCACCAAGTCACTGGCGCGTGAGTTCGGGCCGTCGGGCATCCGGGTCAATGCTGTCGCACCCGGGCCCACCCTCACCGCCATGGCAGCGGACGTGACCACCGGCGAGGCCGGTCGACGACGGCTGGCCGAGATCCCGGCACAACGGTTCGCCACCCCGGAAGACGTGGCGGCGAGTGTGCGCTTTCTGATTTCGGAGGACGCCAGCATGTTCCATGGTCAGACGCTTTGTCCCAACGGCGGCGGGCTGATGCCATGAAGCTGATCGACGTGGCCGCCGCCGCCGAATTGATCGGTGACGGCGTCACTCTCATGGTGGGAGGGTCGGGGGCCGGACATGCCGTGCCGCAAGGTTTCATCGATGCGTTGGCTGCTCGATACACCGAGACCGGGTCACCCCGCGGGCTCACCACCGTCCGGGTTGTCGGCATCGGGGACTTCGCCGACCGGGGCTTCTCGCAACTGGCTTTGCCGGGGCTGATGCGGCGCACCATCGGGTCGAACATCGGCAACGAACCTCGCCTGGCCGAGATGGTCGCCGCCGGGCAGATCGAGGCGTACTCGTTCCCGCAAGGAGTGCTCTCCCAGCTCTGCCGGGAAATCGCGGCGGGGAGGCCGGGCGTGCTGACCCAGGTCGGTCTCGGCACCTACGTCGACCCCCGCCAAACCGGAGGAAGGCAAGGTTCGACGGGCGAGGATCTGGTCGAGGTGGTCGAACTGGCCGGGCGTGAGTGGCTGTTTTTCCCGGCGTTCAGGGTGGACGTGGCCGTCATTCGTGGTTCGGTCATCGACGAAGACGGAAACCTGGCGATGTTCGACGAGGCGATCCGCGGCGACATGCTGGCGATGGCCATGGCGGCACACAACTCGGGCGGCATCGTTATCGCCCAGGCTGCCCGTCTCGCCGCCTCCGCCAGCCTGCCGCCTCGGCAGGTGGAGATCCCTGGCGCCCTGGTGGACTATGCGTATCTGGTGCCGGATCAGCCCCAGACCTACCAGACCGAGTACTCGCCGTACTACGCCGGACGACTGCGGATGCCGTCGATGGCGCCCGAGCCGCTCGCATTGGATGTTCGCAAAGTGATCGCCCGACGGTCCCTGCTCGAGTTCCGACCCGGCGACATCTGCAATCTCGGCTTCGGCATCAGCCAATCGATCGGACGGATCGCCTGGGAGGAAGGGATCTCCCAGGATCTGGTCCTCACCGTTGAACAAGGCGTGTTCGGAGGAATTCCGGCTGGCGGTCCTGACGGTGGCGCCGGGTTCAACTATCAGGCACTGTTGGATCAGCCGTCGATGTTCGACTTCTACGACGGAGGCGGCCTGGACATCGCCAGCCTTTCGTTCGCCCAGGTCGATGCGGAAGGCAACGTGAACGTCCACCGCTTCGGGTCCGGCCTGCGTGGTCCAGGCGGGTTCCTCAACATCAGTGCCCGAACCCCTCGAATCTGTTTCGTCGGGACCTTCACCGTGGGCGGACTGCAGGTGACGATTCGCGATGGAAGGCTGGTCATCGAGTCGGAGGGAACGACCTCCAAGTTCGTCCCACGGGTCGACGAGGTCACGTTCAACGGCGTGCGGGCCCGAGAACGAGGCCAAGAGGTTCGCTACATCACCGAGCGAGCTGTCTTCGCGCTTGGCGAGGATGGTCTCACACTGATCGAAGTGGCACCGGGTGTCGATCCCGAGCGCGACGTTCTCGCCCATCTCGCGTTCGAGGTGGCTGTGGCCGACGACCTGGCGACGATGGACGCGTCGGTGTTCGCGGACGCCCCGATGGGTCTCGCTGGTCGTTTCGCAGAGGAGATGCGGCAGTGACCCGGCTGGTCGACTTGGAACTGAGCCCCGTCTCGGTGCTTCGGCTGGTCAATCCACCCCTCAACCTGGTGACGCTCGAACTCACCGCCCACCTCGAGGAGGCGTTGGCGGCGGTGGCGGAGCATCCGGATGTGCGGGTGCTGGTCGTTGCCGGTAACGACCGGGCCTTCTGTGCGGGTTCGGACATCGGGGAGTTCGAGGCAGTTCATGGCCGGGTGGTGGAAGCCAAGCTGGCCCGCGAGAACGCGGTGTATTCGGCCCTGGCGCAACTGCCGTTCCCGACGATCGCCGCCCTCGAAGGCGACGCCCTCGGGGGCGGACTGGAGCTCGCGCTGTGCTGTGACGTCCGCATCGCAGCAGATGGAATTCGGGTCGGACTCCCGGAGGTTCGCCTGGGTGCGATTCCCGGGTCGGGCGGAACCCAGCGGCTCACTCGGCTGGTCGGGCCGGGGAGGGCCAAGCGCCTGATCCTTTCGGGGGAACTGATCGATGCACAGGCTGCATTCGACCTCGGTGTCGTGGAGATGGTGGTGCCCCGAACGACGGCGGAGTCGACCGCGCTGGAGTTCGCGCGCGGTGTTTCCCAGCGCGGTCCAATGGCGGTCCGGGAGGCAAAACGCCTCATCGACGGGGCGATGGAGGTCCCGCTCGTGGATGGTCTCGCCGCCGAACTGGCGGCGTCCGAGCGGGTGTTCGCCTCCGAGGACATCCTCGAAGGTTCGAGGGCGTTCAAGGAGAAGCGCCCGCCACGTTTCCAGGGCTGCTGATCCGGTCGGCGGTGCCTGCAAACGATTGTGTAATGTGAGCGACATTGAGGCAGACTGTCAATGGAAACCGGTTGACGTGACCACCGGGGCGACCGTACAGTCGGCTCCGGTCGGGAGTCGGCCGGCCACAACTCGATCGAAGTCCGAGGGAGGAAACGGATGAGGACGACCAGATGGATCGCCCTGCTGACAGCGATGATGATGGTCCTAGCGGCGTGCGCAGACAGCGCCGACGACGGAACCACCACCACCAGCGCAGGGTCAACAGACACCACCGAAGGAACCACGGACACCACCGAGGGGTCGACGGACACCACTGCCGGAGAAGGCGGTGACGAGGATCCGATCGTCTTCGCATCTTCGCTCCCGCTGACCGGCGAGTTCTCGGTGACCGGAACCAAGCACCGCGACGGTTACCAGTTCTGCGTCGACGAGATCAACGCTCGAGGCGGCCTGCTCGGACGACCCGTGGAACTACTCGTCGAAGACAACCGGTCCGACACCGAGGTGACGGTCACCCAGATGGAGCGCTTCATCAACGTCGAGAACGTCGACGTGTTGTTGGGCACCTTCTCCAGCCTTCTCGGGTTCCCCGCTTCGACGGTCGCCGAACAAAACGGGATGATCTATCCGATGCCTTCCAGCGCCGCACTGCGGGTCTGGGAACGCGGATACGAGCACATCTTCTACTTCCAGGCTTTGGCAGGTGAGTACACCGGTCAAGCGGTCTTGAACATGCTCGAGCACTACACCTCCGAAGGTGTGGTCGCCACACCACCCCAGACCGCTGCGGTGGTGTACGCCGACGACTTCTTCGCCGGGGCCATCGCCAACGGTCTGGTCGGTGGAAGCGTGCAGATCCCCGACTCCGACCGAGTCGTCGATCTGGCTCCGGGATTCCTCGCCGACGCAGGCATCGAATTGGTGTACGAAGAGGTGTGGCCGATCGGATACACCGACTGGATCACCTTGGCGAACTCGATCCGCACCGCTGACGCCGACATGCTGATCATCTCCAGCGCCTCGGTGGACGAGGTCATCGCCCTCGTCCAGGCCCTGCAGACCGTCGGCTATCAGCCGGACATGGTCTACACCGCCCAGGGCACCCAAACCGAGTTCAGGGACTCGCTGGACGGTGCGGCCGAAGGAATCGTCGTCCACTCGGTGTGGAGCCCGCTGGCCAACTTCAGCGGCGTTCTCGGTGGCGAGGAATACTCCAACGAGGACTTCGTCAACAACTACACCGCAGCTCGGGGAACGGCGCCGGACGAGGACGAAGCCATCCCGTTCGCAGTGTGTCAGGGAGTCGAGCAGGCGATCGCTGCCACCGGAACCACCGACAACCTCGTGTTGAGCGAGTGGCTGCACTCCCGCACGGCCGACGACCCGGTTCGTACGATCCTGGGTGATTTCGTCTGGGACGAGCGGGGCCTGCCGGAAGGCAAGAGCTTCCTGGTCAACCAGTGGCAGGGCGGAGAGATCGAATTCATCTTCCCCGTTGGCGAGTTCCCCGGAACGGTGGATCTCGTCTATCCCAAGCCAGAGTGGTAATCCGGGACGAGACAGGAGGAGGCTCGGTCCGCCGGGCCTCCTCCTCCCGCGTACAGTTCCGCGTCGATCAGAGAAGCGTGTGATGGGCCTACTCGAAGTTCGCGACGTCGTAAAGACCTATGGCGGAATCGTGGCCGTCTCCGAAGCGTCGTTCGACGTCGAGGCAGGGACGATCACCGCGCTCATCGGCCCAAACGGGGCGGGCAAGACCACGGCATTCGACACCATCACCGGGGTGGTCGAGCCTGACAGCGGCTCGATCCGGTTCGACGGTCACGAGATCGTCGGACTTCAGGCCCATGCCATCACCAGACGGGGCATCGGGCGCACCTTCCAGATCACCCGTGAACTCGGTGATATGACGGTGCTCGAGAACATGGTCGTATCCACCGTCCCCAACAGTCTTCGAGCCCTCCTCGGTGGCCGGATGACTCGCAGGGAGCGGGACAAGGCGATGGATCTGCTGGCGTTCGTGGGTATCGAAAAGCTGGCGTACCAGCCGGCTAAACGCCTCTCGTACGGCCAACGCAAACTGCTCGAAATCGCCGCCGTCCTGATGACCGAGCCTCGTCTAGTGCTGTTGGACGAGCCTGCCGCCGGTGTGAATCCTGCGCTACTCGAACGCATCATGGACCGGATCCGTGAAGCGAACGCAGCCGGCGCAACGTTTCTCATCGTGGAACACAACATGGATGTGGTCATGCAGCTGAGTCACTCGATCGTCGTGATGGCACATGGTCGGGTGATCCTGCAAGAGGCGCCCGAGGTGGTCCGCCAAGACGAACGGGTGCTGGACGCCTACTTGGGAGCGGTCTGATGGCACTGCTCGAGGTTCAAGGGGTACGAGCCGGATACGGCAACGGGCCAGACATCCTCACGGATGTCTCGCTCGACGTCGAAGGCGGGCGCGCGTATTGCATCATCGGCCCGAACGGCGCAGGGAAGTCCACGCTGTTGAAGACGGTGGCCGGACTCCTCAAACCCCGGGAGGGCGACATCACCTTCGACGGGCAAAGCATCGCGGGACGACGCCCCGATCAGGTGTTGGGAGCCGGTGTGTGTTTCGTTCCCCAAGATCGCACGATCTTCCCGCAGATGACCGTGCGCGAGAACCTGGTCATGGGCGGGTTCCTGCTACGTGACCGAAAGAAAGTCGAGTCCCGTCTGGCCGAACTGATGGACCTCTTCCCGCGTTTGGCCGAGCGGTCCGGACAGATGGCCCAGACGATGTCCGGGGGAGAACAGCAGATGTTGGTCATGGCGAGGGCGCTCATGATCTCCCCACGGCTGATGATGATCGACGAGCCCAGCCTGGGCCTCGCCCCGCAGATCTCCGAACAGATCTTCGACATCATCCGCACGCTGCGCGACGAGCTGGGAGTCACCATCCTGCTGATCGAACAGAACGTGAAGAAAGGTCTCGAAATCGCGGAATGGGCTTTCGTGCTCGATCTCGGGACCAAGCGGTTCGAGGGTCCGTCCGACCACATCCTCGACGACCCGCGGATCCGTGACCTCTATCTCGGCAAGCTGGCCACCGGCGGGAAAGACCCGGGGAGGACCGAGGCATGAGCATGACCGCTGCGATTCAGATCGCGATCCTGGGTCTTCTTCTCGGCGGGGTCTACGCGCTGATGGCGTCCGGGCTCACATTGCTGTTCGGGGTCATGCGGGTGGTGAACCTGGCGCACGCCGCATTCATCGTGATGGGCGCCTTCTTCAGCTTCTTTCTCTGGGAAGGCCTGGGGGTGGATCCGCTCGTTTCGATGGTGCTCGCACTACCGGTGTTCTTCGTCTTCGGAGTGGTCATGTACAGAGTGTTGTTCCCGCGCATCGAAGGCTCACCCCGATTCACCGAGATGACCGTCCTGATGACCTTCGGTCTGGCGTTCATCGCCGAAGGCTTGATGTCGTATTTCTTCACCGGGATTTTCCGTAGCGCCAATCCTCCCTACGCCCGTGACGCGGTGATCCTGGGCGACTTCTTCATTCCGACCGGTCAGCTGTACTCGGCACTGGCCAGTACGGTCCTGCTGGTCGGCCTGTGGGCGTTCCTGAAGTTCACCCGCATCGGTTACGGCGTACGAGCCACCATGCAGAACCGCGACGCCGCTCAGATCGTCGGTGTCGACGTCCGGCGGGTCTCGACCATCTCGTTCGGAATCGGGATGGCGCTGGCCGGGGCGGCCGGAGCCCTTGTCAGCTTTCTCTTCCCGTTCTTCCCGTCCCGTCATTGGCAGTGGATCGCCATCCTGTTGTCGCTGATCGTGCTCGGGGGGATGGGGAGCCTCAAAGGGGCCGTCGTCGGCGCGCTCGGGTTGGCCGTGATCGCCGCATTCGTCAGCGACGTGATCGGGCCGGTGTGGGCGCCGATCACCTTCTTCGGGGCGCTCTTCGTCGTGTTGCTGGTCCGCCCCCAGGGTCTGTTCGGAAAGAGAGCGAGGGCGTAAGTGGTCGATCGAACTGTCACCGCACCGACTGTCGGCGTCGAACCGCCGCCCGCGCCGGCTCGGAGCCGGTGGATCGTGCTCGTGATCCTGATGACTGTCATCGCGGTCCTGCCCCTCGTGCGGGGATACGGCAGCTACAACTACGTGCTCCAGCTCGGAACGATCGCCCTGATGTGGATCGCCATGACCTCGAGCTGGAACATCCTCGGCGGTTACACCGGCTACATCTCCCTCGGCCACAACGTGTTCTTCGGGGTGGGCGGGTACGTCGCTGGACTGCTCCTCCTCGAGTTGGGTTGGTCCCCGTTCGTCACCGCCCCGCTGGCGGGGCTGTTCGCCACCCTGCTTGGGCTCATCGCCGGTCTTATCACGTATCGCACTCACGGGCCGTCCTTCATCATTTCGACCATCGCCCTGCTTCTGGTCGTGACGTTGCTGATGGACAACTGGAGTTATCTGGGCGGGTCGAACGGGCTCAGCCTGCCCTTGGCGCCCTTCGATGTGACCTGGCTCAAGGTGCCGTTCTATTACGCCATGTTGGTGGCAGCCGTCGGTGCGGTCGCTCTCGGCTATCGAGTGCAACACTCCAAGTTCGGTCTGGCTTTGCGGGCGATCGCCTCCGATGAGGTCAAGGCGGAGGCGGCGGGAATCAGCACACGACGGTTCAAGGTGATGGCGTTCGCGCTCAGTGCTTTCTTCCCCGGAGTGGTTGGAGCGATCTGGGGTTATTCCTTGGCGTATCTCCGTCCGGTGATCTTCCTGCTCATCGCGGTTGCGGCTCGCATGGTGCTGATGACGATCATCGGGGGGCGAGGCACCGTCGCCGGTCCGGTGATCGGAGCGATATTGGTGATCTTCCTCGACGAGGCTTCGGTGACGCTGTTCGGTGCCACCGAACTGAACCTGGTGATCACCGGGGTGCTGCTGATCGTCACGCTCCTGTTCTTTCCGCTCGGGATCGTCGGAACGCTTCGAGAGCGGGGACGCCTACCGGCCTGGCTGGACTGGGATTAGCCGGATCGAGCCGACACGGCATGTCAGGCCTGGCCGTCGACCTCGATGTCTGCCAACGCCGTCCGCATGATTGGGCCCGCCCCGGGTTGACCGGTCCATCGTTCGAACGCCAGCTCGGCCTGTGCAACCAGCATCCCCAGCCCATTGACGGCGTCGAGTCCGAGGTCCCGGGCCCGGCTGATCAGAGGAGTGACAGCCGGCACGTAGACGAGATCGAAGACCGCGGCAGTTGGTGCCAGCACGG
>JBKHXZ010000069.1:0-6983 GCA_046565785.1 Acidimicrobiia bacterium | reverse complement strand
ACGTCCGGGACTCGTTCATCGATCTCGAACCTCCGGCCCATACGCGCATCCGCCGTTTGGTGCAGTGGGCGTTCACCCGCAAGGCCTCGGAGTCGTACCGCCCGCAGATGGAGGAGGTGGCGAGACGCGCGATCGACGTCGCTCGCCAGCGCGGACAGATAGAGGCGATCGCCGATTTCGCCACGCCGATTCCACTCACGATGATCGCCGAGTTGCTCGGGATTCCACCGACGGATCAGCCGATGTTGGTGGAGTGGTCTCATGCGATGGTCCGGCCGTTCGATGCCGACTGTCCGGACGACGAGCGAACGGCCGCCGAACAGGCAACGAAAGAGTTCGTCGCCTATCTCACCGAGCTGACGGCACAGCGGCGGGCCGATCCGGGCAACGATCTCCTCACCGAGCTGGTGGCGGCCGAGATCGACAAGGATCGGCTTTCCGAGGACGAAGTGGTGGCTACGGCGATTCTCACACTCAACGCCGGTCACGAAGCGACCGTCCAGGCCATCGGCAACGGGCTGCTGGCTCTGGCCCGGCATCCGGACCAGTTCGCCGCTCTCAAACATGAGCCGGAGCTGGCCGCCTCTGCTGCCAGCGAGATTCTGCGCTATGACACGCCACTGCAGATGTTCGAGCGTTGGGTGCTGGAGGACCTGGATTGGAACGGCACTCGACTTCGTCGCGGCACCAAGGTGGGGCTCTTCTTCGCCTCGGCCAACCACGACGAGGAGGTGTTCGACCATCCGGAGCGGTTCGACGTTTCTCGTGACAGTCGGGCACATCTGGCGTTCGGTGCCGGAATCCACCACTGCGTCGGCGCACCTTTGGCCAAGCTCGAACTGGAAGTGGCGATGGAAGCCATCCGCGGTCTTCCCAAGCTGGAATTGGTGGACGACACCTTCGAACGAGTACCGAGTCTCGTCTTTCGGGGAGTGAAACAGCTCAGGCTCGATGTGGCCTGACGGTCATCCTTCGGTGGTCGACGTGTCCGCTGGCACTGTCGTGGTGGTCACCACATCGCCAGCCGGATAGCCGATCACTTCGATACCGGCGATGGCGAGCTCGGTGAACACGCGCCCGTTGCGTTCTTCCGGGAGGTAGGCGGTGTTGATCTGGATGCGCAGGCTGAGCGTCCGCATGCTCACGTACTCCCGAGCTTGTTTGCCCGGCTCGTCGTCCAGTTCGTCCGGTAGCGGGTTGGTGGTGTCGGTGGAGATGGTGATCCCCCGGGCCCGGTAGTTCTGATAGAAGCGATCGCTGTCGGCTGGGAGGTTCTCCCACACGAACCCGGTGACCACCATGGGCTCAGGGAAGATCAGGTCGATGGTGACCACGTCGTCCTCGCCGAGCGCTTCCCAGTTGATCTGATATTCACGCTCGCTGTCGATGAGGTTGCGGCATTCGAATCCGGACAGGCCGGAGATCGAGCAGTCGGCGCTGAGGATGTCGATCGGTTCCGGTACCCGGGCGATCGTTGTGGAGGTCGTCGTGGACGTGGAGCCGGCCAGGTCGTCGGGGTTTTCGTCATCGCCGGTGAAGATGTTGAACAGGAGGGCGATCACCACCACGCCGAAGAGAAGACCGGAGATCGCCATCGCCGCCCGGACTCCGGCAGTGGCCTGCACTGCCGGTCGAGGTGCGACGGGCAGGGCACCCTGTGACAGTCGTGCGCCGCATTCTTCGCAATGCCGGTTCGTGTCGGGGTTGGCTGCCCCGCACGACGGGCATGCCACCGTCTGCGACGCCACCTGGACGGGGGGGCGTAGCCGATCGTTCGCCGGTGGGCCGTCGTCGAGCGAGAACTCTTCGTACTCGTCGCCGTCGTCGACGGTTTCCGAGGTCGGGTCGATCCATACGCCGCAGTTCGGGCAGAACTGCTCCTCGTCGGACACCACCGATCCACAGTTGTCGCATACGTGACGAGCCAAGACGCCTCCTCCTGGCGATTCATTCCGGGTGGGTATTGTGCCACGGTGCTCGAGCTTCTCGCTGTCAGGCCCACCGAGGGGTGGACTCCGGTGTCGATCACCTCGGGTGTCATCCTCGCAGGATTGGCCGTCGCCGGCCTGATCTGGGTCATCGACAGAGCCAGCCGCCGGTAAGTGTCCCCCCAGGAGCGAAGCGACGCTGGGGGGTTGTGAGCGAAGCGAACTCCTCGGTCCACTGTGTTTCGTGGATGGCCCCCTTGGCCTCGCCTGGCGGCTCGGCTGTTTCCCTCCCAACGGGCTTCGCCGTGGGGGGGGACAGGTCCGCCGCGGGCGGACCAGGGGGCGGTCGGTGAATGGTCGACCAACTGGTTCACCGTGTTCGCGGGAGGCCTGGGGAAGAGAGTCGCAGGAGTTTCTGTCACTCGGGATCTCTACAGTCCCCTCCCGTGTCGTATCAGTGTGAATCGTGCGGGTACCGCTCGGCGAAATGGATGGGTTTCTGTCCGCAGTGCGGCCGGTCGGGTCCGTTGTCGGAGGTGGCGGAGCGGAAGAAGGCGTCCTCCCCCAGGCGCGGTCCCGCGCCGGTCGCCGCCCAGTTGAACACCTCGGTGCGACTGGAGCGGCGCACATCCGGCATCGGCGAAGTCGACCGTGTCCTCGGCGGTGGCCTGGTTCCAGGATCAGTGGTGCTGGTCGGCGGTGAACCCGGTGTCGGCAAGTCGACCCTGCTCCTACAACTGGCTGGGAGCGTCGCCGACGGCGGCGGCACCGTGCTCGTCTGTTCGGCCGAGGAGTCCGCCCAGCAGGTGGCCATGCGGGCGGAACGGGTCGGCGTGTCCGGCGACGGGGTGCTGGTTCTGGCCGAGGACGATGTCGACGTGGCGATAGATGCCGCCGAGGAGGCCAGCCCGGATGTCCTCATCATCGACTCGATCCAGACCGTCGGGGTGAGGGACCTCGATTCCGCTCCCGGGTCGGTCACCCAGGTGCGGGAGTCGGCGTCCCGGCTGGTCCGGTTCGCCAAGGAGCGGGGTGTCGCCACGATCCTGGTGGGTCATGTCACCAAGGACGGGGCGTTGGCCGGCCCGAAGCTGCTGGAGCACATGGTCGATGTCGTGTTGTCCTTGGAGGGTGACCCCGACCGGGGGTTCCGGGCGCTGCGCTCGTTCAAGAACCGGTTCGGCGCCACGCACATCGTCGCCCTGTTCGACATGCGCAATGAAGGCATGGTGGAGGTGGAGGATCCGTCGGAGGCGTTCCTGGCCGAATGGCAGAGCGACGTTCCGGGAACGGTGGTGTTCCCGGCTGTCGAAGGTCGCCGGTCGGTGCTGGTGGAGATCCAGGCTCTGGTGACCAAGTCGAGCCAGCCTCAGCCTCGTCGGTCGGTGCGCGGGGTGGAAGCTTCTCGGGTGCACCAGATCCTGGCGGTGTTGGACCGCCACTGCGGGATCGGACTCGCAGATCACGAGGTCTACGTCAACGTGGTGGGCGGTTGGACGCTGGATGAACCGGCCTGCGACCTCCCGGTGGCGTTGGCTCTGGCCTCCTCACGGATGGACCTTCCGCTCGGTTCGCTGGCGGCGTGGGGCGAGATCGGGCTGGCCGGTGAGGTGCGTCCGGTCCCGTTCGAAGCGCGCCGGCGGGAGGAGTCGGAGCGTCTCGGCATCCGGACGGTGGTGGCGCCCACCCAGGGCCAGCGGCTCCTCCTCGCCCTGGTCGAAGCGGGCTTGGTGCCCTCGCCGTCGCCTGGAAGATGAGAAGTGATAGATTGCCGCCGTGGCTCGGAACGGCAGTTTGGCGCTCGAGACGCTCGAGCGTCTCGCCCCGGGAACCCCTCTCCGGCAGGGGCTCGAGCGGATAATCCAGGCGGGGAAGGGTGCCATCATCGTGCTCGGCGACGGGGCGAAGGTGGCGCAGATCTCCAGTGGAGGGTTTCGTCTCGCCCAACCGGTGCTGTTCACCCCCCCCAAGCTGAGTGAACTGGCCAAAATGGACGGCGGGATCATCCTCGACGCCGAAGGCGACCACATCCTCGCTGCCAACGTCCATTTCGTGCCGTCCAACGACATTCCCACCGACGAGACCGGGTCCCGGCATCGTACGGCCCAGCGGATCGCCATCCAGGCGTCGGTCCCGGTGGTGGCTGTGTCCGAGGGACGGCGGACCGCCTCGGTGTACGTCGAGGACTCCAAGATCGAGCTCCGTTCGCCTACGGCGGTGGCGGCCCGGGTCAACCAGGATCTCCAGACCCTCGACCGGCTGCGGCGTCGTCTGGACGAGGCAGAGAACGGCCTGACGTCGCTGGAGGTGTCCGAACTGGTCACCTACCGTTCGGTGGTGACGTTGCTGCAACGGGCGGAACTGGTTCGCCGAGTGGGGCTGGGGATCGAACGGCAGGCGATCTCGTTGGGGGACGAGGGTCGGCTCGCCTACATCCAGCTGGCCGACATGGTCCGGGGGGTCGAGTTCCTCCAGGACGTCACACTGCGGGACTATTTGGCCACCCGCCGCAAGTCCACGCTGGCCAGTGCCCGCGAGGCCTTGTCCGCATTGGAGGAGTCCGACCTGGACGACCCGGTCCGGATCGGCCGGGCGATCGGGTTCGACGACCTGGACGCTCCGGTGACACCGCGCGGTTATCGCCTGCTGTCGAAGGTGGCTCGCCTGCCGGAGGCGGTGCGGGAGGAACTGATCAAACATTTCAAGCGGCTCCCGCGCATGTTGTCGGCAACCGTGGCCGATTTCGAGAAGGTGGAAGGGATCGGCACCGCTCGGGCCACCCACCTCCAGCACTACTTCCAGCGGGTTCGTTCTCTTGCCCAGGAGTGGACGCCGCAGGTGCTCTGACGGCGCGCGGGTAGACTCCCGCCGTCCATGGCTACCAAGAAAACCAGTTCCGCCGCCAAGTCGACCGCGTCGTCGGATTCGGCGCCGAAGAAGTCGACCAAGACTCCGACCTCCAAGTATTCGGTGGGGGACAAGGTGGTGCATCCGCAGCACGGTGCCGCCACGATCTCCAAGAAGATCAAACAGGAGTTCGCGGGCGAGAAGAAGGACTACTTCGTTCTCGACATCGCCACCGAACAGCTGACCGTGAAGGTGCCGGTCGAGGCGATCGACGACCTGATCCGGCCGATCATCTCCAAGGCACAGGCTCGTAAGGTCCTCGCCGTTCTCAAAGAAGAGCCGCAGGAGGCGGGATCCAACTGGTCTCGCTGGTACAAGGTGCTGACCGAGAAGATGTACTCGGGCGACATCTTCCAGGTGGCTGAGGTCGTGCGTGACCTCAACTACGCCCAGCAGACCAAGGGCATCTCACCGGCGCTGAAGCGCATGCTGTCCAAAGCGCGGGTGACCCTCACCTCCGAACTCGAGTTCTCGTTGGGGATCGACGAGGAAGAGGCGGTCAAGAAGCTCGACCGGGCGCTGCCGGTCTTCGAAGTCTCCGAAGACTGAGTCTCGTGGCCGAGACCCGGGTCGGTATCGGCTACGACGTCCACCGCTTCGATCCGCATCCTCCGATCCTGATCGGTGGAGTGATCGTCGACCACGAGCGGGGAGTGGAAGCCACCTCCGATGGTGACGTCGTCTGCCACGCTATCTCCGATGGGATCCTCGGTGCCGCCAACCTGGGAGACATGGGGATGCATTTTCCGTCTTCGGATCCTCGCTGGCATGAGGCCGACTCGATAGAGATGCTGCGCGAGTGCGTCCGAATGGCATCCGCCAAAGGGGTCGAAGTCGTGGCAGTCGATGTCACCGTGATCAGCCAGTCGGTGCGGATCGGACCGCACCGAGAGGCGATTCGGGAGGGTCTGGCAGGCGCTCTTGGCATCGAGCCCGAACGGGTTTCGGTCAAGGCCACCAGCACCGACGGGGTGGGTGCACTGGGACGGGACGAAGGTCTCGCTGCCATGGCCGTGGTCACCGCGGTGGTCGGCTGACCTGAAGTCGGCGTCGATTCGGTCGGCCCCTACCATCCTCCGATCCATGCAACCGGTCAGCCAAATCCACGTCTTCAACACCCTTGGCCGCAGTCTTCAGGCCTTCGAACCACAACACCCGGAGAAGGTCGGAATGTACGTGTGCGGACCGACCGTCCAGTCCGACCCCCACCTGGGACACGGCCGGTTCGCGGTGGCGTTCGACGTGATCGTCCGGTATCTGCGGTGGCGGGGGTTCGACGTGACCTACGTTCGCAACATCACCGACGTCGAGGACAAGATCATCGCCGCCGCCGCCGAGACGGGGGAAACGACTGAAGAACTCGCTGCTCGCGTGGCTGCCCGCTTCGCCGAGGCGTTCGAGGCGCTCGGTGTCCTGGCACCCGATCACGAACCCCGCGCCACCGAGCACATCGATGGGATGATCCGGATCATCGAGCGGCTGATCGAACGTGGACTCGCCTACCCGGAGGAGAACGGCGACGTCTACTACTCGGTGCGCACCCTCGAGTCCTACGGCAAGCTCTCCGGCCGCAAACCCGACGAGCTGCGGGCGGGGGCGCGAGTGGAGGTCGACGAGTTCAAACACGACCCGCTCGACTTCGCTCTGTGGAAAGCCGCCAAGCCGGGGGAACCGTCGTGGGATTCCCCGTGGGGTCCTGGACGGCCGGGCTGGCACATCGAGTGTTCTGCCATGTCGTCTGAGTTCCTGGGTGACACCTTCGACATCCACGGCGGCGGCAACGACCTGATCTTCCCCCACCACGAGAACGAGATCGCCCAGTCCGAGGGGGCTACCGGCAAGCCGTTCGCCCGGTACTGGCTGCACAGCGGGATGGTGAACCTGAGCGGCGAGAAGATGTCCAAGTCGACCGGCCACATCATCGGCCTGCACGAGGCGATCGCACAGTACGGGGGCACCGCGGTGCGTCTCTTCTACCTGCGGGCTCACTACCGGTCGCCGTTGGAGTTCTCCGAGGAGCTCGTGGCAGACGCCAAGGCGAGCCTCGACCGGATCGGCCGGGTGCTGGGCCGTACCGAGCCGGGCGGAGCCCCGGACGTCGGTGTTATCGCCCGCTTCGTCGAGAAGATGGACGCAGATTTCGCCACG